>JAHFDS010000669.1 GCA_023248855.1 Myxococcales bacterium | reverse complement strand
TCAGGATCTCGTACAGCACCGCGCCCAGCGCGAACACGTCGGCGCGCGCGTCCACCTGCGACGGATCCGGCACCTGCTCGGGCGGCATGTATCCCGGCGTCCCGAGGAAGCTCCCCGAGCGCGTCAGCGAGATCTGCTCGCCGCTGGCTTCCTCCTGGGCCTCCGGCCGCACGCGCGCGAGGCCCCAGTCCGTCACATAGACCTCGCCGTAGTCCCCGAGCAACACGTTCTCGGGCTTGAGGTCGCGGTGGACCACCTCCCGAGAGTGGGCGTAGGCGACGGCGCAGCAGACCTGCGTGAAGATCGACACCAGCCGCACGAGCGGGAAATCCGCGCGCAGGAGGGGGTTCCGCAGGACATCGGCGAGCGAGTGGCGCTCGACCGCGCGCATCGTGTAGAAGGCCTCGCCGCGCGGCGTCTCGCCGACGTCGTAGACGGGGATGATCCCGGGGTGCTCGAGCTGCGCCGTGACCCGCGCCTCGGCGATGAACCGCTGCACGAGCTCGGGAGAGCCTTGCGCCGCGGCGTTGAGCACCTTGAGCGCCGCGACCCGGCCGGTGCGCAGGTCGTGCGCCGCGAGCACCACCCCGACGCCGCCCCGCCCGAGCTCCTTCTCGATCTTGTAGCGCTCCGACTCCATGTTGGGCTCGGGCGCGTGGGGCAACGACTCGACCGCCGTGATCGTCGGGGCGCGGGCGATCGAGATCGGGCGCGGTCCCTGCACGCGTGGCGGCGGGCGCATCGTCTGGTCGCGCTCCATCGCGACCGGGTCGCCGCTGTCGGTGGGATCCGCATCGTCGGGGCTCGGGTCGGCGCTCCTGACCTCCGGTGCCACGCGCGAGAGCAAGAGCCGCTCGGCGTCCTCGACCCGCCCGCCATCGAACATCGCCCGCACCTCGACGCCGGTGTCCTGGTCGATCCACCCGAGGCGCAACGCCTCCTCGAGCAGCCGCCTGCCCCCCTGCGACATCGACGGATGATACCACCGGGGCCGCGGCGAAGTATGCTGCCGGGCACATGGATCGGCGACGTGCGCTGCAGGTGCTGGGAGCTGCCTCGATGTCCCCCCTCGTGCCGGGCTGCGGCCGCGGCGGAGCGACCCGGGCGGGCGACGCAGCGCCTTCTGCGCTGCGCTTTCCGCAGAAGGCGGCCGACCTGATCCTGCTGACCGATCGGCCGCCGAACCTCGAGATGCCGATGAGGTACCTGCGGCACGATCTGACGCCCAACGAGGCCTTCTTCGTGCGCTGGCATCTCGCCGGCGTGCGCACCGATCTCGACCGGCAGACGTTTCGTCTGCGTCTTCGCGGGCACGTGGAGCGGCCGCTCGATCTGTCGCTCGATGACCTGGAGAAGCTCGAGACCGTCGAGCTCGAGGCCGTCAACCAGTGCGCCGGCAATGGCCGCGCCCTGTCGGCGCCGCGCGTACCTGGCATCCAGTGGACCCAGGGCGCGCTCGGGAACGCGCGCTGGCGCGGCGTGCGGCTCTGCGATCTGCTGGCCCGCGCGGGCCTGCGCGCAGGCGCGGTGGAGGTCGCCTTCCGCGGCGCCGATCTCGCGCCCCTGCCGACGGTGCCGCGGTTCGAGAAGTCACTCCAGCTCGCGCGCGCGCTCGATCCCGAGGTGCTCGTGGCGTTCGCGATGAACGGTGCTCCGCTGCCGCTGCTCAATGGCTTTCCCTGTCGGCTCGTGGTGCCCGGCTGGTATTCGACCTACTGGGTCAAGGCGCTCGAGGAGATCACGGTCACCACGGCACGCTTCGAGGGCTACTGGATGGCCAAGGCCTACCGCATCCCCGAGGGCGCAGACGCCAGCGAATCGCCCGCAGCCTTGGCCCAGGCGACCCGGCCGATTGGCCCGATGAACGTGCGCTCGTTCCTCGTGCCGCCCGACCCGGCGATGCTGCTCGCGGGCTCGTCGATCCCGCTCGAGGGCGTCGCTTTCGACGGCGGCGCCGGCATCCGGCGGGTCGAGGTGTCGGCCGATGGTGGCGTTACCTGGGGGGATGCGCGCCTCGAGCCCGACCGTGGCCGCCATGCGTTTCGCCGCTTTCGCATGCAGTGGACGCCCAGGACGCCCGGACCGGTGACGCTGCTCGCCCGGGCGACCAGCGTGGCCGGCGAGGTCCAGGGAACGCCGCGCTGGAACCGCGCCGGCTACATGCGCAACGTGCCCGAGCCGCTCGCGGTGAGCGTCCGATGAGGCGCGCGGTGCTGGTGGCCGGCCTGCTCGCCTGCCAGTCACAGCCGCAGTCGCCGCCGCAGCCCGTGCCGGGGCCGCTCGTCCTGCCCGTGGCCGCCGAGCAGCCACCCGAGGCACCGGGGCGCGACGCTTTCATGGGCGGCTGCCTCGTCTGTCACTCGTACCGCTACGTCGAGACGCAGCCCCCGTTTCCCGTCAAGGTTTGGACCGCCGAGGTCGACAAGATGATCAAGGTCTACGGTGCGCCCATTGCACCGGAGGCCGCGCCCCGGATCGTCGAGTACCTCGTCGCGACGCACGGAGCACGCTGAGGGTTCACGCCCGCTTGCGCAGGCCGAGGATGCCGACCCCCACGAGGCCGACACCGATCACGACGTGCAGCACATCGTCCGCAGGGCGCCAGCGGAAGGCGCCCTCGGGGAACCAGTGCGCGCGGCTTGCCACCGCCTGGTAGAGGTCGATCAGGCCAAAGCCGAGGTTGAACTGCGCGACGGCGGCCTCGCGCCTCGAGATCACGAGCCCGATGCCGAGCGCGCCGAAGCCCAGATGAAACACGTTGTAGGCGGGCGCCCCGCTCATCAGGCTCGTCTCGGCGGGCAGCACGAACCCGAGGACGCCGGCCAGGATCAAGGTTGGCGCGAACCACCTGAGCACGTGGAAGCTGATAGACCTCGACGCCGGCGGCGCGCTAGCCAGGGGCGCGCTCCAGCGACTCTCCCAGGGCGCGAAGGAGCGTCGCGCCGGCGCCACGCCAGGCGCTGCCGTGCATGCAGGCGAGGGTGGTCGGCTCGAGGTCCGCGAGGCGCGCG
>JAHFDS010000668.1 GCA_023248855.1 Myxococcales bacterium | reverse complement strand
TACCGCGTGGTGGCCGGCACCCTCGTCTCGACCACGTACACCGTCACCGTCGCGCACGCGCCGCGCGTGACGCGCATCGACGTCGACTACACGTACCCCGCCGCGCTGCGGCTCGCGCCGCGCACCGAGGAAGACAGCGGCGACATTTACGCGCCCGCCGGGACCGACATCCGGCTGCGCATCCACACGGACCGCCCCGCCGCGGCAGGACAGCTGGCGCTCGGCGACGGCCACAAAATCGCCCTCGCCGCCCAAGAACCGACGCTGCTTGCGGCGACGCTGAAGGTCGTCGACGACAACTCCTACCGGGTGACGCTGTCGGATCGCGACGGGTTCACCGATCCCGGCGAGACCGAATACTTCATCCGCACGCTCGAAGATCGCCCGCCCGACGTGCACATCGTCAAGCCGGCGAGCGACCGCGCGGTCACGCGGCTCGAGGAGGTCGACATCGAGGTGCAGGCCGACGATGACTATGGCATCGACCGGCTCGAGCTCGTGTATTCGGTCCGCGGCGCCAAGGAGACGATCGTGCCGCTCGACGTCCCGCGCCGCGCGACGACGGTGAGCGCCCGCCGGACGTTGTATCTCGAAGACCTCGACGTCGAGCCCGGCGACTTCGTGTCCTATTACGTCCGTGCGCGGGACATTACGCGCGGCAAGCGCCCGAACGAGGCCCGCAGCGACATCTTTTTTCTCGAGGTGAGGCCGTTCGATAGGGAATTCTCGCTCGCGCAGGAGCAGCGGGGGGCCGGGGCCGGCGCCGGCGGGGCGGTCGAGGACCTCGTCGACGCACAGAAGCAGGTGGTGGTCGCCACGTGGAAGCTGGATCGCCGCGCTCAGACCGCCAAGGGCGCGCAATCCGAGCAGGACCTTCATTCGGTGGCCCGCACGGAGGCGACGCTCAAGTCGCGCGTGGAACAGACCTCGAGCACGTTCCGCCAGTCGAGCATGCGCGATCCGCGCCGTCCGCAGGGACGCGGCGGCGCGCCCGATGCGCCCAAGGCCGGCCAGGTGCTGCCGGAAGAAGACGCGATGGCGAAGGCTGCCGACGCGATGGGGAAGGCCGTGACCTCGCTCGACGCGCTGAACACCTCTGACGCGCTCCCGCCGGAGATGCAGGCGCTCAATCTGCTCCTCAAAGCGCAGGCCGACGTGAAGAAGCAGGAGGTTCCGCCCCAACAGCAGGGCGGGAATGGGCCCGTCAACAACAACCGCAACTATGACATCTCGACGCTGTTCGACAAAGAGCTGAAGCGCGCGCAGCAGACCAATTACGAGGCGCCGAAGAGCGACGAGAAGAGCGAAGAGTCCGGCGCGAACATGCTCGATCAGATCAAAGAGCTGGCCAAGCGGCAGGACGAGCTCGTCAAACAGCAGCAGCAGCTCGCGGGCCAGCGGGAGAAGCTGTCGCAAGAGGAGCTGAAGCGCGAGCTCGAGAAGCTCACGCGCGAGCAGTCCGAGCTGCGGCAGCGCGCCGAGGAGCTGGCTCAGCAGATGTCGAGCCAGCAGCCGCCCCCACAGGGCCAGCCGCAGGGCCAGCAAGCCCAGCAGCAGCCGCCCCAACAGGGGCAGCAGTCGCCCCAGCAAGGGCAACAGCCGCCTCAGCAGGGTCAGCAGTCGTCCCAGCAGGGGCAGCAGAGCCAGTCGGGCCAGCAAAGCCAGTCCGCGAGTGGGGCCAGCGGCGGCGAGAGCGGCAAACGGATGCGCGACATCTCGGAGGAGATGCGCAATGCGGCCAGCGATCTGCGCCGGCAGGATCCGGGCCAGGCGAGCGCGCGTGGCAGCAAGGCGCTCGAGAAGCTGCGCGAGCTCGAGCGTCAATTGCAGACCTCGGGTCCCGACGACCGGCGCCGGGCGCTCGGCGAGATGCAGCTCGAGGCGCGTCAACTCGCCGACGCTCAGCGGCAGGTGGCGTCAGAGCTGGGAAAGATCGGCCAGGGCGAAGCCGGAAAAGATGCGACGAGGCGTCTCGCGGGTGAAGAGGATCGGCTCGCCGACCGCGTGAGGCGGCTGCAGGACGGCTTGAAGCAGGCGTCGGGCGCGGCGGCCGACCCGAAGAGCAAAGAGATGGACAGAGGGACGGGCGCGCAGGCGGCCCGCACGGCGGCGACCGATCTCGAGCGCCAACGTGTCGCCGAGCGGATGCAGAAATCGGCCGAGGAGATGCGCGCGGCCGCCGGCGACGCGTCGGCTGGCAGACAGGACAACGCCGGCGCGCCGGCCCCGGGCCCGACGCCCGCCAAAGATCCAAAAACACAAGCGAGCGCACAGCAGGACGTGGCCCGCGCGCTCGACAAGGTGGCCGACACGCTCGGATCGGCCACCGGCGCGCGCGACGGCGAGTCGCGCAAGCTGTCCGAGGAACTGACGAAAGCGCAGGAGCTTCGCGATCGCATCAACAGCCTGAGCGACGAGCTCGCCCGCCTCGGCAAACAGGACGGCAAGAACGAGGGATCGTCGAACCCGAGCACGCAGAAAACGCCGGGCGAGAGCGGCAAGACCGGCGAAGGTCAGCAGGGGGACAAGAGCGGCAAGGGATCGGATCTCGCGCGGCTGCGCGACGAGTACGCGCGTCAGCTCGAGCAGACGCGCGATCTCGTCGATCAGTTACGGCGCGAGGATCCGAGCTTCGCGGGCGGCGGCGGCGCCGGGTTCACGTTCGAAGCTCGGGGGATGACGCTCTCTGCGCCGGGCACCGAAGCGTTCAAGCAGGACTTCGCGAAATGGGAGCAGCTCCGGCGTCAGGCGACGCAGGCGCTCGAAAACATCGAATCGTCGCTTGCCAAGCAGCTCCAGGCGAAGCAGTCGCAGGACCGCCTCGCGGCGGGTGTTGACGACAAAGCGCCGCCCGAGTATCAACAGCAGGTCGACAGCTACTTCAAGGCGCTCGCGACAAAAAAGAAACCATGATCGTCGACCTACTGAATGCTGACTACTGACTACTGACTACTGACTACTACTATTATCCGATGCACCTCGCCTATCCCTTACCCTGGTGGCTCGCGGTTCTTCTGGCCGCGGCC
>JAHFDS010000667.1 GCA_023248855.1 Myxococcales bacterium | reverse complement strand
CGCTCGCGCCAGCCGCCGCGACCGTCGACGCCTGGCCGCCCACCGCAACCGCGGTCGCACGAGCCGGCGCGACCTTTCGGGACGCGCCGCAGCGGCTGTCGGCCGGATGGGACGACGTGCGCAGGTTGCTCTGCGAGCGCATCGAGCACCACGGCGGCGAGCTCCGCGCGGCCGCGGCCAGCCGGCTGGAGCTGCGGCGCGGGCGGGCCGTCGCCGTCGTCGCGGGCGAGGAGCGTATCGGCACCGGCTTCATCCTGTTCGCCGATCCGGCCGCCGCGCTCCCGCCCCTTATCGGCGCAGACACCAAGCCGCCCAAGGTCCTGCAGCGCGCGAGCGCCACCGCCCCGGCCGCGCTGCGCGTCTCGATGCGCCTCCAGATCCGGGAAGCGGGCCTGCCCGAGGGGCTCGGCGACGTGGCGTTCCTGGCGGCGGATCCGGCCGGCCCGCTCGAGGGCGACGCGCTGGTCGCGCTCTATACCGGAGCGCGCGACGTCGAGCTGGTCACCCTCACGGCGCAGGTGGTCTCGTCCATCGGCACGGATCTCGAGGCCCTCGGCGACCGCGTCCACGCGCACCTTCTGGCCCTCATGCCCTTTCTGCCGCGCCACCTGGTGGCTCGCGCCGCGCCGACGACCACACCGCTCTGGTCGTCGGCGCAGTCGCAGGCGCTCGGCGTCTGTGGCCTGCCGCACGAGACGGGGCTCAAGAACGTCCTCCTCGTCTCGTCGCAGTCCATTCCCGGGGCGGGCGCCGAGGGAGAGGCCGTGGCGGCCTGGGGCGCCGCACGGATCGTGTCCCAGGCCGAACGGCGCCGCGACGTGCTGGAGCAGAAGGTGCTGAAGGGATAGCGATCAGCGCAGCGCGGCGCGCAGACCCGCGACGAGGCGCTCGACGGCGCCGGCCGGGGACGCCGCGTTCTGCTCCACGGCGCGGACGATCGCCGAGCCGACCACGACGGCGTCCGCGTGCTCGGCCACCCGCGCCGCATCCTCGGGACCCGAGACGCCGAAGCCCACCGCGACCGGCAGTGGCGTCGCCGCGCGGATGGCGGCCACGCGCCCGCCCAGCTCGCCGAGCGCACCGGCATCGAGCGCCGCACCGGTCACCCCGAGCAGCGCCACGTAGTAGACGAACCCGCTGGCCACGCGCGCGGCGGCCGCGATGCGCGCTGGCGTCGACGTCGGGGCCACGAGCGGCACCACGCCGAGGCCCGCCGCGCGCAGCGGGCCGTGCAGCTCCTCGCCCTCCTCGGGGGGCAGATCCACGATCAGCATGCCGTCGGCGCCGACCTGCCCCGCCTCGGTCACGGCGCGCTCGAGGCCGCGGATATAGACGGGATTGTAGTAGCCGAAGAGCACGATCGGCACGTCGACGCCGCTCCGTCGCGCGGCGGCCACCGCCTCGAGCGTGCGCACGTACGACCCGCCCGCGCCGAGCGCGCGGTGCATCGCGCGCTGGATGACCGGACCGTCGGCGCTCGGGTCCGAGAACGGCACGCCGAGCTCGATCACGTCGGCGCCACCAGCAGCGCACGCGACAAGGACATCCACGGTCGCCGCCGGCGACGGATCCCCCGCGGTCACGTACGCCACCAGGCCCTTGCTCGGCCCGCGCAGGGCCGCCTCCAGCCGCGAAGCGCCGCTCACAGGGACACCCCCAGCGCGCCGGCGACGCTCGGCATGTCCTTGTCGCCGCGACCCGACAGGCACACCACGATGACCGCGCCCTCCGGCAGGTCCTTCACGATCGCGGGCAGCGCCGCGATCGCGTGTGCGGTCTCGAGCGCGCACAGGATGCCCTCGGTGCGAGCGAGCGCCTGCAGGCCCTCGAGCGCCTCGCGATCGCACACCGCGAGGTAGCGCGCGCGCCCGGTGTCCTTGAGCCACGCGTGCTCGGGCCCGACGCCCGGATAGTCGAGGCCCGCGCTGATCGAGTGCGTCTCGATCACCTGCCCGTCATCGTCGCAAAGGAGGTAGCTCTTGGCGCCGTGCAAGACACCCACGCGCCCGGCTGCCAGCGTGGCCGCGTGCCGCCCGGTCTCGATGCCGTCGCCCGCCGCCTCCACGCCGTACAGGCGCACCGCGGCGTCGGGGATGAACGCGTGGAACGCGCCGATGGCGTTCGAGCCACCGCCGACGCACGCGACCACCGCGTCGGGCAGGCGCCCTGTCCGCTCGAGCACCTGCGCGCGCGCCTCACGACCGATGACGGCCTGGAGATCGCGCACCAGGGACGGATACGGGTGCGGTCCGGCCGCGCTGCCGATCACGTAATGGGTGTCGCGCACACGCGTGACCCACTCGCGCAAGGCCTCGTTCATCGCGTCCTTGAGCGTCCTCGAGCCCTGCTCGACCGCGCGCACGGTGGTGCCGAGCAGCTTCATCCGAAACACGTTCAGCGACTGGCGCGCGACGTCCTCCGCGCCCATGAACACCTCGCACTCGAAGCCGAACA
This sequence comes from Myxococcales bacterium, assembly GCA_023248855.1. Classification (GTDB taxonomy): domain Bacteria; phylum Myxococcota_A; class Polyangia; order JAHFDS01; family JAHFDS01; genus JAHFDS01. Next base: position 577 of record JAHFDS010000667.1, on the reverse strand, counting down.
GCGCGGCCACGGTGGCCGTCGCCACGCCGTGCTGGCCGGCGCCGGTCTCGGCGATGAGCCGCTTTTTTCCCATGCGCCGCGCGAGCAGCGCCTGGCCGACGCAGTTGTTGATCTTGTGCGCGCCAGTGTGGTTCAGGTCCTCGCGCTTGAGAAACACCCGCACGCCGCGGCCGAGCCGGGCGGACAGGCGCTCGGCAGGCGTGAGCATCGAGGGCCGCCCGACGTGCTCGCGCAGCATGTGCTCGAGCTCCGCCTGGAACGCCGGGTCATGACGCGCGGCGTCCCACGATGCCGAGAGCTCGTCGAGTGCGGGCATGAGGGTCTCGGCGACGTACCGGCCACCGTAGGGGCCGAACCGGGGATCGAGCGCGGCGAGCGACATCGGCGCAGCATGACACGGCGCGGCGAAAGCGCGAAGCCGGCAACGTTTTCCACTCTGGTACACTCGCGCCACGATGTGGTCTGGCTCGCGCGTCGCAACCGTAACGGCACTGTGCGTGACCCTCCTTCTCGGCTGTGACGCCCCGCTGCGTCGCAACCCGGGCGCCGGCCCCGGCGGGAGCCCGACGTTGCCCGA
>JAHFDS010000245.1 GCA_023248855.1 Myxococcales bacterium | reverse complement strand
AAGGGGCTCATCGCCGCCCTCGTCGTCGCCGAAGGCCTCGGGGTGCTGCTCGCCTGCGGGCTCGGTGGCCTCGTGGTCGAGCGCCTGGTCGCGCTTAGGCTCGGCCTGCCAGCGCGGCCCATCGTCGAGGGCTCGGCCCGTTTTCGTCCGCTCGTGCCGGCGGCGCTGCTGCTCTTCGCCGCGGCCGCCGCCGCGCTGGCGCTGTCCTGGTCCACGCTGCGCCTTGTCGATCTCCGTCCGGTCGTGGCCGTCGGGCTCGCGCTCGTGGTGGCGCTCCTGGCGCGCGCCCCGCTCCGGCGCGTTCCCGCCGCGCTCGGGCTCGTCTCGCCGCTCGGTGCGCTCGGGCTCGCCTTGTGGCTCGGCCGGTCGGAGCCCCCCCGCAAGGCGGCCTTCGCGCTCGGCGCGCTGGCGACGCCGATCGTGTCGCTCGTCCGCGCGGCGACCGACCTCGACCACGACGGCTTCTCGGCGCTGCTCGGCGGTGGCGACTGCAACGACCGAGACGCCGCCATCCACCCGGGCGCCCCCGACTGGCCCGACGACGGCATCGATCAGGACTGCTCGGGGGCCGACGCGAGCGTACGCCTGCCCGCCTCCCCGCCGCCGGCGCCGCTTCCCCCCTCGGTCCCGCGCGGGCCGAATGTCCTGCTCGTCACGATCGACACGCTGCGGGCCGACCACGTCGGGGCCTACGGCTACGCGCGGCCGACCTCGCCGGCGCTGGATCGCCTCGCGGCCGAGGGGGCCCTGTTCGAGCAGGGCTTTGCGCACGCGCCGTCCACGCGCTACTCGATGCCGGCGATCCTGGTCGGCCGGCACCCGACGGAGGTGCGCTGGGGCTCGCGCTGCCCCTACACCGGCGGCTGCTGGGACCCGTGGCCGCCGCCGCTGTCGCAGGAAAACGTGACGCTCGCGGAGCGGCTCAAGGCGATCGGATACCGCACCGCGGCGCTGCTCAACTACCGCTTCTTCGAGCCCCAGGGCGGCTACGCGCAGGGCTTCGACCTCTACGACAACGAGAACTCGGCGCTGCACCGTGCCGATCCGCAGAAGGGCGACCCGGTGTCCTACGGCTCGTCGTCGCGCCAGCAGGCGGACAAGGCCATCGCCTTCCTCGAGACGCACGCGGCCGAGCGCTTCTTCCTGTGGGTGCACTTCTACGACGTGCACTGGGTCTACGAGCGCCACCCCGAGGTGCCGTCGTTCGGGGAGGGCGACCTGGACCTCTACGACGGCGAGATCCGGTACACCGACCTCCACGTCGGACGCGTGCTCGACCGGCTGCGCGAGCTCGGCCTTTTCGATCGCACCGTGATCGCGGTGACCGGTGACCACGGCGAGGGCTTCGGCGAGCACGGCGTGCGCTTCCACGGCTACCACCTCTACGGGCCGCAGACCCGCGTGCCGTACCTCGTGCGCATCCCAGGGCTGCCGCCGGTGCGCGTCCCCGAGCCGGTCGGGCACGTGGACCTCGTGGCGACGATCCTGCACGCGGTCGGCGCGCCCCACGATCCGACGCTGCCGGGTCGCTCGCTGGTGCCGCTCATGACCGGTACGCGCGAGCCGGCGCGCGCGGTGTTCCAGGAGGTGCTCTACGAGGGGCCGGTGACGCGCCTGGCGATGGTCGCGGAAGGGCACCACCTGATCTGGAACCAGACCCCCGACGCCACCTTCGAGCTCTACGACCTCGCCGCCGACCCTGGCGAGACGCGCGACGTCGCCGCCGCGCCGGCCGAGGCCGCGCGAAAGGAGCGCCTTGGGCGCGCGCTCGGCGCGTTCTGGGACCGGCAGAGCTGGGGGGACGACTTCCAGACGCGCATCGCACCGCGCGTGAGCGCGAGCGAGCCGCCCGTCGGGGTGCGCCTCGGGGATCGGCTGGGCGAGGTCGCCACGCTGGTCGGCGTCACTGCGCCCGCGCGCACCCGCCCGGGGGAGCTCGTGCCGATCGAGTGGGTGTTCCGCGCCGGCGACAGGAGCCGCGGCGACTACCGCGTCTTCGTGCACGTGGAGGGCCCCGGCGTGCTCGTCCACGGCGACCACGATCCGCTCGACGGGCGCCTCGCCACCTCGCGCTGGCCCGCGGGGCGGTTCGTGCGCGACGCGCACCTGGTCCGTATCCCGGCGAGCGCCCGGGGCACCCTGTCGGTGTACGTGGGGCTCTTCCGGGGCGACGAGCGCGTACCGCCGAGCGGCCCCCACGCCGACCAGGGCCGCGTGCTGGCCACCACCCTGGACGTCGCCCCATGAGCGTGGTCCCAGCCGCTGCGGTGACCGAGGCTCTTCGCGTGCGGATCGGGCGGCGGGTGTTCTTTGGGCTGCTCGTCCTCCTGTGCGTGGCACACATTTGTCTATTCGCATATGTTGTCGCGCGCCGGCTGAGCTTTCGCTACGAGCTCGAGTGGATGGAGGGCGGCATGCTCGGTCACTCGCTGCGCCTATTGCGCGGCGAGCCCATCTACTGCGCGCCCACGGCGGACTTCATCCCGTTTCTGTACACGCCGCTCTACCCCGCGCTGGTCGCGGCGCTGGCCAAGCTGGCGGGCCTCGGCTTCTCGCTCGGGCGGGCCGTCTCGGTGGTCTCCTTCGCGACGGCCGTCGGCTTCTCCGCGGCCCTGGCCCGGCGTGCCGGCGCAGGCCGATGGGCGCTGCTCTTTGCCGGTGCCTGCGTGGCGGCGCTGTGCGCGACCTATCCGCCCGGCGGGGCCTGGTACGACCTCGTCCGCGGCGACTCCCTGTACCTTGCGCTGTCGCTCTCGGGGCTCTGGCTCGCGGCCACGCGCGGCGACCGGGCACCGCTGGCGGCGCTTTCGGGGGCCCTGCTCGCGACGGCGTTCTTCGCCAAGCAGACCGGCAGCGTGCTCGCGGTCGCGGGGGGCCTTTGCACCCTCTTGTATCCGCGCGGCGACCGCAGCGGCCTTCTGCGCTTGTGGCCCTCGGCGGCGTTCGCGCTCGCGGCCAGCGCCGTGTTCTCCGGGGGCGTCGTGCTCCTGCAGCTCCGGAGCGATGGCTGGTTCTGGCGCTACGTGTACGAGCTCCACCAGCAGCACGAGTTCTACGCGCGCCGCGCCTGGCTCGAGACGCCGCTCGTCCTTTTCAAGAGTCAGCCGGCGCTCTGGGGTGGCGTCGCCGTGGCGACGGCCCTGCTCCTGCACCGGCGCGCGTTCGACCGCTTTCTCGGCCGGTTGGCCGTGCTGGCAGCCGCGGGCGTGGCGCTCGCGTGCATCGGCTTCGGGACGCAGTACGCGCATACCAACGCGTACATCCCGGGCCTGTTCCTGCCCGCCCTCCTGTGGGCGGCGCTGCTCGCGCGCCTCTTCGCCAGCGGCGCGCGCCAGCCGGCGCTCGTGCTCGCGTGCGCGCACCTGGGCGCCATGTTCTGGGACCCGCGTCCTCACCTGCCAGGCCCCGCGGACGCCGCCGCGGGCGACCGGTTGATCGCGCGCCTGCGCGCCGCCCCGGGCCCCGTCCTGATCCCGTTTCATCCTTACTACGCGGTGATGGCCGGCAAGGCGCCGCACCTGCACCGCATGGGCGTCCTCGACATCGGGATGCCGCGCGACCTCGAGGAACGAATTCGCCGGCGCGAATATGATCTCGTGGTGATGGACGACAAGACGCAATGGCCGCGCTGGACGGTGCTGCAGCAGGTCTACGGCATCGCGACGACGCTCGTGCCGGGCGTGGACGCTCCGCGGGTCGTCACGGGCGCGAAGACCGTGCCGACCTGGGTGATGGAGCCGCGTTCCCCGGGCCCATAGTGCTGCCCGCCAGCAGGGCAGCGCCCGCGCCGTGGACGCGAACCTCGACGTGGATCGCTCCGGGTCCACGCACGTCCGCGGTATGCTGCTCCCCGCCTCGTGCTGTCCCGGCTCGTTCCCTTCGCGTTTCTGGCGCTGCTCGCCCTGTGGGAGGCGGCCGGCTCGCTGTCGGGCCCGCGGGGCGCGGCCAGCGAGGCCGACTGGGCGGCGGTCGAGCGATTCGTGCGCGCGGAGCACCGGCCGGGCGACCTCCTGACCTTCTCGCCCGAGTGGATCTCGCCGATCGGCCGCGCGCATCTCGGTGACCTGTTGCCCGTCCGGGACGCGGCGCGCGGCGACGCCGACCGCTACGCACGCGTGTTCGCGGTGCGCCTTCGCGCCGCCCGCGTGCCCGAGACGACGGGCCGAACCCTGCACAAGGAGCACAAGGGCCGGCTCTCGGTGGGCCTTTGGACCGCGCAGCCGGCCGAGATCGCCTACGACTTCGTCGACGAGCTCGCGGAGGCCGAGGCTGGAGGCGGCCGCGCCGAGGTGCACGTCGCCGAGGTCGACTACGCCCCGCGTCGCTGCATCCTCGTCCAGCCGGGCGCCGGCACCGTGTCCCTCACCTATCCGGCTGTGCGCATGGGTCGCACGCTCGTGGGCTACACCGGGCTCGACCATTTCCAGCAGCGCAAGCTCGGCAAGGGCGTGGTGGAGCTGGCGATCTACGTGGGGGAGCAGCTCAAGGAGCGCATCGTCCACGCCAACGACGACGGCTGGCGCCGCTTCGAGATCGACACCAGCGGGTCGAACGGCCAGCAGAAAGCGGTGCGTTTCGAGGTGCACGCGCCCGATCCTCGGCATCGCCGGTTCTGCCTCGTCGCCGAGGCACGCACGTGAAGGGGCCGACGAGCTGGTCGCGCGCGCGCTTCGATCGGCTGGTGGCGCTCCTGCTCGCGCTCTCGGCCGCGGTGCTCGTGCTCGCCGCGTCGCGCACGCAGGGCATCACCCGCGACGAGGCCTACTACATGAGGGCCGGCGAGCTCTACGTCGGCTGGATCGAGGACGCCCTGCGAAAGACGGCGCGCGGCAAGCTCGGCGAGGCCGTGTCCGACGCGGGCATCGAGCGCTACTACGGGTACAACGCCGAGCACCCCGCGCTCATCAAGACACTGGGCGGGATCTCCTGGCGCCTGCTCCACCAGTGCCATTGCCCGGAGATGGCCGCGCTCCACCCGCTGTCGACCGGCCGGCACCCGACCCTGGGCCTGTTCGACGAGATCACCGCGTTTCGCCTGCCGGCGGCCCTGCTCGCGGGCCTGATGGTCGCCTTTGCGTACCTGTTCGCCCTGCGCCTCGGCGGCGGCGTGGCGGCGTTCGTCGCGGCGGCGCTCACGCTCCTGTCCCCGCACCTCTTCTATCACGCGCAGCTGCTCTGCTTCGACGCCCCGGTGGCCACGTTCTGGCTCGGCGCGACCTATTTCCATTTCCGGTCGTTCTTCGTGCCGTCTCGCGCCAAATGGGCGGGCCTCCTGTTCGGCCTCGGCTTCGCGACCAAGTTCAACCTCGGCTTTCTGCCCGTGGCGCTCTTGCCGCACTGGCTCTACCTCGCCTGGCGCACGCGCCGGCTGCCACCCATCCGCTCGTTCGTCTGGATGGGGGTGCTCGGCGCCGTCGTCTTCGTCGCGCACTGGCCGCACCTGTGGCACCACACGTACGAGCGCGCGCACTGGTACTACGAGTTCCACGCCAAGCACTACCATTACAACTTCGAGCTGCTCGGCCGGAACTACAACGATCCGCCCTATCCCATCTACTTCTCGGTCGTCTCGCTGCTCATGACCGTGCCGGTCGTGACCCTTGCCCTCGCCGGTGTGGGCCTGTCGACCGCGCCGCCTGAGTCTCGGGCCGCGCCACGGATGCTCGTGGCACTCTCCATCGCGGTGCCGCTGGCCGTCCTCATGCTGCCAGGGGCGCCCATCTTCGGGGGCGTCAAGCACTTCCTTTCGGCCTATCCCTTCGTCGCGATCGCCGCCGGCCTCGGGGCGGCCCTCTCCGTCGAGGCGTTGCGCACCTGGTTGCCCGCGCGCACGGCCGGCCTCGTGGTCGGCATCCTCTCGGCCCTGCCGGCGGCGCTCGAGACCCAGCGATCGCACCCCTATGGCCTGTCCTTCTATAATGCCCTCGCCGGCGGCTTTCGCGGCGGCGCCGACCTCGGCATGAACCGCCAGTTCTGGGCCGGCAGCGTGCGGGCGCTCTTGCCATTTCTCAATGGACTGCCGGACGGGACGAGGGTCTATTTCCACGACGTCAACCCGGACATGCTGGCGATGTACCAGCGCACGGGCCTAATCAAGCGGACCCTCATCGACAGTGGCATGGAAGAGCCGGGCATCCAGTCCGCCGATTACGCGATCGTCATGCACGAGAGACACTTCAATCGCTACGAGTACGTGATCTGGGAGGCCTTCGGCACCACGCGCCCGGTGCGCGTCCTGGCGGTCGAGGGGGTCCCGCTCGTCACGGTCTACGGCCGTCCCAAGTGAGCGCACGCGTCCGATGAGATCCTTCGTTCGGGGTCGAAGCCTCCACCTCTTCCTGATCGCGCTGGCGGGCTTCGCGGCGGCGTCCGGCACCCGCCTCTTTGGACACTCTTCCGACACGCACTTCGTCTACCTCGCGCAGTCGCTGCTAAAGGGGCGCGCGTCGCTCGCGGTGCCGCCACCGAACGACAATGACTGGGCCAAGGTCGAGACGCTCGAGCTCGCGGACGGCCGCAAGATCCGCGGGGCGTTCCTGGTGGGCGAGACCGACCTCTTTAGGACCACGCGCGGCGAGCGCGTGCGCGCGCCCAAGGCGGAGATCAAGCAGCGCAGCGCCGAGTGGTACGTGTCTTTCCCGCCGCTGCCGGCGATCCTGATGATGCCGCTCGTCGCCATCTCGGGGCCGCTCACGAACGACGTGGTCTTCACCTTGGTCTGGTCGGCCTGCAACGTGCCGCTCCTGTTCTGGCTGCTCCGGCGGCTCTCGCGTCTCGGCTACGCCGCGCGCAGCGAGCCCGACGACCTGTGGCTGACCGGCCTGTTCGCGTTCGGCAGCGTCTACTTCTACTCGAGCGTCATCGGCCAGGTCTGGTACACGGCCCACGTCGTCGCCACCACCTTCGCGATCGGCTTTTGCGGCGCCTCGCTGGAGGCTCGCCACCCGGCGCTCGCCGGCCTTTGCCTCGGCCTCGCCACCGCTGCGCGCACGCCGCTCGGCTTCCTCGCGCCCTTCTTCCTGTTCGAGGCGTGGCGCTGTCGCCGGGGCGAGCTCCTCCGGGTGCTCGCGCGCTTTGCGCTCCCCGCCGGCGCGATCGGCGCCGCCCTCGGGGCCTTCAACTACGCGCGCTTCGATCGGATCGCCGAGTTCGGCCACACCTACCTGACGGTGCGCTGGGCCGGGCGCATCCAGAAGTATGGGCTCTTCAACTACAACTTCCTGCCGCGGAACCTGGCCGCGATGCTGGTCCTGACCCCCAAGCTGATGTCGTACCGCCCGTACGTTCAGGTGAGCTGGCACGGCATGAGCGTCTTTCTGACGACCCCGGTGCTGGCGCTGCTCGCGTGGCCGCGCGTGCGCGGGCCGCTGCATGGTGCGCTGTGGTGGACCGTGCTGCTCGTGGCCGGGCAGACCCTCTTCTACCAGAACGACGGCTGGGTCCAGTTCGGCTACAGATTCATCAACGATTACTTGGTTCTGCTGGTCGCGCTCCTGGCGGTAGGAGGCCGGCCGATCGGCCGGGGCACCAAGGCCCTCATCGTCGCGGGCGTGCTCGTCAACGCCTTCGGCGCGGTGACCTTCGGACGCTACTGGCAATTTTACTACGACGGGTTCTTCCCGGCCGAGTGACGTTCGATCGCGCCCACCCCGAACCGCAGCAAACTTTACAAGTTTCGAGAGCGAAAGCTAAGATCTCCGGCAGCGCGCGGGCTTCGTGCCCAAGGAGAAGCATGCTCTCGAAGCGGATCATCGCCATCACCCCCGAACGGAACTTCCAGAAGAAGCTGTCCGCGGGACTGATGGCGGCCGGCGCGGCGGTGGAGACGGTGGCTTCGACCACCGAGCTCGGCGCCAAGCCGGAGTGTGACCTCGTCGTCTTCCACGGCGACGCGGTCAACGCCGAGGGCAGGGAGAAGAAGGTCTCTGACCTGCTCGCAAAGACCAGGCCCGAGACGCCGCTCATCACGCTCATCCCGACGAGCGACCTCGAATACATGATCACGCTGCTCAAGGAGCCGCGGATCAACAACGTCATGGTCGCCGACGACCTGCGCAACGAGCGCCTCACGGCGGTGGTCACCAAGCTCCTCTACGGCGACGTGTTCGGCCTCGAGAAGTACATGCCCTGGGGCGTCCGCATCTACTCGATGCTGGTCGGCGACTACCAGGAGAAGTCGGTCGCGATCGCGCAGGTGTCCGACTTCGCGACCGCGATGGGCGTGCGTCGCAAGTACCGCGAGTCGATCGAGCAGGTCATCGACGAGCTGCTCATGAACGCCCTGTACGACGCCCCGGTCGACCGGCAGGGAAAGCCGATGTTCGCCGATGTCCCCACCAAGAGCCGCATCCAGCTCCGCATGGAGCAGAAGGCCGTCATCCAGTACGCGTGCGATGGCGATCGCTTCGCGGTCAGCGTGCGCGACGCGTTCGGCGCGCTGACCAAGGAAACCGTCGTCAAGTTCATCGACAAGTGCTTGCACTCCGCGGAGCAGATCGACCGCAAGGTCGGCGGCGCAGGCCTCGGCCTTTACATCATCGCCAACGCGTCGAGCGAGGTGCACATCAACCTCTACCCCGGCGTCGCGACCGAGATGGTCTGCATCTTCGACCTCTCGGTCGCCAAGGTGCAATGCAAGACGCTCGCGTTCTACACGGAGAAGATCGACGCGGTCGGCAGGCTCGCCGGGACGGGGATGACCAAGATCTCGGTGGCTCAGGGCGGACGCCCGCTCCAGCAGCCGGGCTGGATGCGCGCCACGCTCATGGCGTCGGTCGTGATGTTCCTCCTGGCCGTGGGCGTCGTGGTCTATAACCTCGCGACCATGGCGGGCTCGGGCTCGCTCACCGTGAGCTCGAACCCCCCCGCGGCCGAGGTGTTCGTCGACAACGTGTCGAAGGGACGCACGCCGCTCAAGGTGGACGACATCACAGCCAAGATGTACGCGGTGCGCGTGCACCTCGATGGCTATCAGGACTGGAGCCAGCCGGTGCAGGTCAGCGAGGGCAAGACCCCGACGCCGGTGAAGGCAGACCTCGTTCGTCAGACCGGCGCCGTGCGCATCACGTCGAACCCGACGGGTGCGCGCGTCTTTCTGACCGAGCCAGGCGGCACGCAGCGGGACATGGGGGTGACGCCCACCACCCTGACCGGCATCCCGACCGGCGAGCAGCGCAAGGTGTCGCTCAAGCTGATCGGCTACACGGCGTTCGAGGAATCGGTGACGTCGCCGCAACCAGGCCAGGAGGCGCCCTTTAACTACACGCTCAAGCTCGCGGCGGGCTACGGCGTCGTCAGGGTCTCGACCAAGCCGCCCGGCGCGGTGCTGTTCATCAACGACATCGAGCAGCCGCCGTCGCCCGACGGCGTCGTCCTCAAATCCGGCACCTACGACGTCACGGTGCGCCTGTCCGGCTTCATCCCGCACTCGGATCGCGTGACCGTCGGCGGCGGCAGGACCACCGAGGTGGCGCACGAGTTCACGGCTGGCGGGAAGATCGACATCTCGTCGAACATCGAGGCGCGGGTGTTCGTGGACAACCGCATGGTCGGCAAGACGCCCATCTCGGAGCTCGGCCTGTCGGCGGGCGTGCACATGATCTCGCTACGCGCCAAGGATCCCTACCTGCGCTACGACTTCCGGGTCCCCATGAAGAAGCACGAATCGCTGTCGCGCAGCCTCGTCTTCGGGACCGTCAAGGTGGCGGCGGCCGACGTCGTCATCCGCGCGCTCGGCGCCGAGGGGCAGGACCTCCGCGAGGCGATGTTCCCGGCAGGGCCAGCCAAGGTCACGCTGACCAACAAGGATGGCGCCTCGACGGTCAAGACCGTGGATGTGCCCTCCGGCGGCACCGTCACGATCGATTCGTTCTAGCCCGTCCAGAGTCTCTCGACGGGAGTCTCCCGGCCGAGGGGTATGCCTTCGGACGGGATCGGGTCTATGCTGAGGTGTCATGCGCAGGGTCGGGGCGGGATTGGTCTGGGCGACCATGGCGCTTTTGCCTGGCGCGACCTCCGGCGACGAACCGGTGATGTTGCGCGTCGGAACCATCGCCCCCGAGGGCTCCCCCTACTACGAGGCCGCGATCACGCTGGGCCGCACGATCGCGAAGAATACCAAGGGGGCCGTGCGGCTCAAGGTCTACCCGGCGGCGTCGCGCGGGGACGAGGCGCAGATCATGGGCAGCGTGCAGTCCGGGGCGCTCGAGGTCTACATCGGCTCGGCGGTGGCGGCGTTCGCACAGCTGCCGGAGCTGGCGGTGTTCGAGCTGCCGTACCTGTTCGCCAGCGAGGCGGAAGTCGACGCCACCATCGAGAAGATGTGGCCCCAGACGCGCAAGGCGCTCGCGGCGCGCGGCTACGAGGGCGTCGGCTGGACCGCGGTCGGCTTCCGACACGTGTGGACCAAGAAGCCGATCGGCTCGCTGGACGACCTGCGCAAGCTGCGCATCCGCTCGATGCCGACGCCGATCTACGAGCGCTTCTGGAAGCTCGCGGGCGTGTCTGCGGTGGCGATGGGGGTGCCCGAGGTCGCGCCGCTGCTCGAGCAGGGCGGCCTCGACGGCTTCGACCAGGCCATCACGTTCACGTTCGCATCGAGCTGGCACCAGTACGTCAAGCACCTCACGCTGACCGCGCACATCTTCCAGCCGGGCGTCGCGGTCATCGGACCCCAAGGGCGGAGCCGCATCCCGAAGAGCGCGCTGCCGACGCTGACCGCCGGCGTCGATCTGATCACCAAGGAGAGTCTGCACCGGGTGCGCGAGGTCGACCGTGGCCTTCTGTCCTCGCTGCCGGGCGTCGGCGTCGCGGTGGTGCCCGCCCCGGCGGGCCTGGTTGGCGACCTCAAGACGCACGCGGCGACGGTGCGCACCGAGTGGCGCAAGACCGCCACGCCCACCGGCAAGAAGCTCTACGACGCGATCCAGAAGCTGCTCGCGGCAGCACGCGGCTGATTGACGATCGGTGGCCTCGGAAGGCCGCCGCGCCGCCCCTACTGCGTTGTGCCGTGCGCACGCCGTGCCGTCACAAGCCCCTTGCCCCGCACGATGGTTCACGCGCCGTCGCGGACGCGCCGTGCACGGACGCGACAGCGTCCGGGACGCCTGGCTGAGGAGCGTCGCCCAGAACCTTGCCGCCCTGGGCGAGACGGGTCTACGATCAGGTTGAGAAAGGGCGTACGCGCTTCATTGCGGAGCGCTCAATGCGCAGCGACTGATAATGCCGATCATGGAAACACCGATTTTTGGGTCACCTCGGCTGGCGGGGGCTGCCTCCGTCCTGATAGAGGCGCGACCCTTCCGGCCAAGTGGTGGGATCGCGTGGCGGGGGCGCCAATCGAATGGGATACTCAAGCTCGTACGAGAATTCGTAGGCATCAGTGTCGAACTCGATGCCTGCAAAGACGTTCACAATACACTCCTTCATGGGATCATCAAACTCGTTCGGCCATGCTCCCGGCGTGACGTCTGACACCCTTCCCTTCTGAGCCTTCGAGGAAGCTACGAACTTGATGCTAGTGTCTATGGGATCCTCCAATTGACGGGAACGCCGGGATAGGAACTCCTGTGCGCACTTTCTGAGACGGGGCGCCGCCAGGTGCTTGAGGTTCGTCTGAATGACCTCCATCGAGACAGGATCAAAGTCTCCGAGTTGCCGTCCTGTAAGGGGACCTCCATCGAGTTGTGGCGGGGGAGGCGGTGTCTCCGCCTCGGTTCGGCTGGCTTCGGCGCTAGTCGCCTTGTGACGCGACAGTCGGGTCAACGGTCTTGGCAGCACCACGTCGATGACTGGCGGCACGTCTGATGATGCGGCAGGAGGACGCGGTGCGAGGAACTGGGTGAGGGCGATGACTGAGAGGATAAGCGCCGACACGACAAACCCCATTACTATGATGGTTCTCTTCTTTTTCCTAGGTGGCATTGATCGGCGCCGTGTGTCCTGCGGCGCAGCGCTCACCAGCGCCGTGGCGTACTCTGTCTAGTAACAGACATATGCAGCGATGTGCTTCTCGTCGGGCG
>JAHFDS010000666.1 GCA_023248855.1 Myxococcales bacterium | reverse complement strand
AACAACCTGCATGCGGCACTCGCGAGCGCAGAGCGCGAGCAAACGAGACACCTAGTGCTGTCCGTGATTCCAGTCAGAATCCTCTGGTTCGACGAGCGGCCCTAGGTGTTTGTCTTGCGCACGCTCCGCGTGCGCGAGTGCTGCGGCCAGCTGGCAGGAAGGCTGCTCCGACCTCAAATGCCGTCCAATTATTGGCGGGCAGCACTAGTGCCGCTCGTCAGAATGGGTGAATAATTGGCCTTCAGATGAGCTGTCCGCACACGACCAGCTGCCAGATGTACTCGCTCTTCACGTCGAAGAGCGCGCTCGAGATCTGGAAGATTCACTATTGCAACAAGGACAAGGTCTTCGAGACGTGCGCCCGCTACCAGCTGGCGTGCCAGCTGAAGCCCGTGCCGATCACGCTCCTGCCGAATGGCACCGAGCTCAAGCTGTCCGGCGAGCGCAAGAAGCGTCTGACGCCACCGGCCAGGTAGGCGTCGCCGCGGCTCACATCGCCGGCGGCAGCATCACGGTCCCGAGGGCTCTCCTGTCGTCTGGCCGCGTGGCTAGGACGGCGCCGATGATGCCCCCCACGACCGCGGTCGCGCCGAGGGTGATCCACACCCACGTGCGGCTGGCTTGCGGCGATGGGGGTGGGGACGGCGGTGGTGGGAGCAAGGGCGGCGCGACGGGCCGCGGCTGCGTCACCAGCACCGGGGGAGGCAGCGAGCGCTCGAGCTCGCCCAGCGTGCGCTCCGCGGCGGGGCGGAGCGGGTGCGCCGGCACCTCGGCGACAAAGCGCTTGAGGAAGGCGATCGCCTCGCGGGGCCGGCCGAGCGCGCGATGGCACTGCGCGAGGTTGAGCAGGAACTCGGCCCTGGGCAGCAGCCGGTGGCCGTCCTCGAAGGCGCGCAGAGCCTCTTCGAGGCGTCCAGCGCGGAAGTGGGCCTCTCCGAGGCGATAGAGGCGCTGGGCCTCGCTGCGGGTGGCCTCATCGGGCACGGGTACGGGCGCAGGCGTGCGCGCCGGCGGCGTCGCGAACGTGCGGGCGGAATGCAGCAGGGCCAGCCCCAGCGCCGCGGCGAGGATCCATCTGCCAGGGCGAATGTGTCGGCGCGCCATCTGCGACCAGCCTAGCCGATGCCCGTCCCTGAAGTCCGATGCGGCTGCGCGCGCAGATGGACGCAGATCGGCTGGCAATCGCTGGGTGGGCCCGGGCTCTGATCGGAAACTAGTAGACGCGGACGAGGGCGCAGTTCTGCCCGGCGTCGCCGCCGGATCGCGTCTGGTCACCGTCGTGGACCATCATCTGGATGCGGTAGGTGTGCCCGGCCTGCAGGCCCAGCTCGGCGACGTTCCAGCGCGCCTCGGCGCTGAAGCCCTCGTCGCGCAGGCCCGCGGGCGGTGGATCTCCGGTGCCCACGTCGAGGTGGTTCCTGGGCGGATCGATGTCGGGTGTCACCGTGACCTGCTGCGGGTTCCGGGTCTTGTCCACGAGGCGCACCGCGGCCTTCCAGGTGCCGAACACCGCGTGCGGCGGGATGGGCGTCCCGCCGTATTGCCAGTCGCCCATGCGGCTCATTGGCGCGCTCGTGATGTCCGTGATGAAGATCGCCGGGAACATCGGCCGATCGCAGCGGTCCGGGGCGCCGTCGCAGGCGGACGTGTCGGTTCCGGCCTGGTCGCCGTCGAGCATCGTGGTGCCGACCATCGGCCGCTGCGCCATCGCCGGGCTCCCGTTCGGCATCGTGACCGGGTAGTCGGTGGTCATGGTGCCGGCCGCGGTCTTGACCTGCACCTGGCGCACGCCGAGCGTGAGCGCGTGCTCGTCGCCGTAGAAGACCTTGAGCGTGTCATTCGCGCGCGCGACGTGCGGGCTGAAGGCGCGCAGCACGTCGCTCTCGTTGAACACCACGCTGGTGCGCGGATCGCTCGTCATCATCGGGTAGCCGAGCACGCAAGGCGGCGGCTCGGGCGGCGCCATGCCGGTGCCGTCGCCCGCGCTGCCCCCCCTGCCGCCGCTGCCGGTGCCATCGCCGCCCGTGCCCGCCGCGCCCTCTCCGCCGCCGCGATCGCAGCCCAGCATCGAGGCCGTGGCCGTGCAATGCCAGGGACCCGAGCCCGGGGCATCGGTGCCGGGACACGCCGCATTGTCGACCGTGATCTCCGGGCAATTGTACGAGCCGGGGGAGAAGCCGCTACCGTCGGGCTGGTGCGCGTCGCAATGCACCTTGTTGCCGGCGCTCGCGGGCACGTTCATGCAGGTCCAGTAGGTGCACCCCTGCGTGCACATGCTCGGGTTGTCGGGGTCGCACTCGCAGCTCGTGCTGGTGCTGGTGCCTCCTGAGGCGCCGGCGTTGCCCGCGCCACCCGCGCTGGCCCCGGCCCCGGCGCTGCCACCGCCGCTGCCATTGCCGCTGCCGCCACCGCCACCGCTACCGCTGAGCACCGAGCTCTGGCCGCAGCTGAGGACTGCAGCCAGCAGAAGGCCCATCGCAGCCCACGCAAAGGATCGTTGATCGACCATGCAATCCTCCTCGGGGGGCACACAGCAAGGACCCGGCCAGCCGGGCGGCTGCCCTGGAGAACACCGTAACAACCTGGAAAACAGCACCGATCGGGCTTTTCCGCCGGGTCCTTGGTGTCCTGCAACGCACCGCGGGGCACCGCGGCCTACAACCGCGCTGGGGGTGGGCCTCCCCGCGCTGGGGCTCCGGGCCCCACTACTTGGCGAAGGGGTCGGCCAGCATGCCGGGGGAGATGGCGCCTGGGGCTACTGACCCGTCGGGCCGGCCTACCTCGGCGCGTGGGACCGCGCGGGCGGGCTTGCGCTCCGGGCTCTTGCGCCGGTGCGTGACCGGCTCCGCGGGGCTCTCGAGCGTGGGCGCGGCGGGAGGTGTCGGCTGCGCTGGCCGCTCGCCCGGGCTGACCGCGCTGGGCGCGGCGGCATCGGGGGCCGGCCGGCTCACGGCTGGCCGTAGGGACGGAGGAGGCGAGGCCCGGTCGAGGGTGAAAAGGGCCAGAAGCCCGAGCGCGAGCGCCGCTCCCACGGCGGTGACGAT
>JAHFDS010000244.1 GCA_023248855.1 Myxococcales bacterium | reverse complement strand
CGGCCAGCATCGCGAGCGCCTCGAGGCCCGACAGGATCGCCAGGAACACGACGCCGGTGCGCACGCCGGCGAGGTCCGAGACGGCCTTCGCGTCGCGCGCGCTGAGCATCACGAGCCACGACAGGAGCGCGAGCGCCACGCGCGCGCCGGCCGCCCCGAGGTAGGTCCCGAGCGCGCCGAACACACTCTCCCAGCCGCGATCGAGCGGTGTGTCGCCTGCGGCCGGTGGCGGCAGCGCGACCTCGGGAGCCCGGCCCGCCGCCACCCACGCGAGCGCGAGGGCGCCGAGGAGCAGCGCGTCGAGGCCCCAGTAGAGGCCCTGGTGCACCGTGCCGGCCCACTCCGGCAGTCGCCCGAACACCACGCTGGTCAGGACCAACAAGATCCGCAGGGCGAGCAGCGCGCCGGCGACCTGCGCGACCGGAACGAGCCGCGTCACTCCACCCGCGCGCCCGATCCAAACCAGGCCCAAGAGGAGCGCCGCCGTGGCGCCCCCGCCGAGCAAGGAGGTGATCGTGCGCAGCGCCCGCAGCACCAGGTCGAACGACTCGTGACCGAGGCTCGGCAGCAGCGTCCGAAGGCCCACCTGCTGTGCGAGGGCCACGAGGAGCGTCGCGCCCGCGAGCCCCGCCGCCTGGCTGGCCCGCGAGCGCGCCCGCGCATCCGAGAGCCCGCGCCCGAGCGCCACGAGCGCGCCGACCTGGGCGGCGCCGAGGAGGTCGGTGCCGTACGAGAGCAGGTCGAGCCACCCCGAGATGCTCGCGAACGTCGCGCCCTTCTTGATGGATCCGATGAGGATCTCGTGGGCGAGACCGAACAAGACTGCGCAGACGAGCGCCCCGCCGTAGACGACGAGCGCCGTGCGCACGAGGTTCCTTTGCACGTCGGGCAGCGTACCAGCATCCTCGCCAGCGGTTGACGGCGGGCCCCGCGAACGGCTACTGCTCTCGCATGAAGACCAAGAGCATGCTCCGCGCCGGTGGCATCAACCGCATCGTCGTGAGCGACGGACGAATCAGCTGAATCCGAGACCTCCTCGGCACCTCGCGCGCCCCTCGGCGCGACCCCGGCTGCTGGCTGGTCGCGCTGGTCCCGCGGTGTCCTCAGCGCAAGGCGGGAAGTCGCGTGTGGAAGCGGGCGTGGAGCGTCTCGGGCAGGCACGTCCAGGCGGCGAGGTCGGTGCGCACCTGTTCGGTCACGCGGCGGCGCGCGTCAGGATCCTCCGCGTGGGTCGCCAACGCGAGCTGTGTCCGCAGGCGCTCGAACAGCGCATCCGGTCGACCGCGGGAGCTCGCCGTCACGAGGGCGGCTCTGCCCTGGGGGGCGTCGCCGTGTTCGAGATGGAAGGCTGCGGCGTGCAGCGCCTCGATGACCTCGTCCGCAGGGCAGGGCGATCGAGCAGGTGCGGCTCTGCCGTTGCAGGCTGCGGCGAGCGCGACGAGAGCTGTGGTGCCACGGAGCCTCATGGACGGGTGCGCGGGCGCGGGCGTGGGGCCTTGGCGGCGGGGCCCTCCCGATCGCTCCAGAACTTCGAAATAGCGGGCCAGAGACCGCGCGCGGCGGCGCGCGAGACCACGGCGCCGACGTGCCCCCCGGGCAGGTGGAGGTGGTGCTTGTCCGCGGTGGCCACGCGCTCGAGCAGGCAGGCGGCGCTCTGCCAGGGGACGATGTGGTCGTGCTCGAAGGTGACCACGAGCGTCGGGCACTCGATGGCCTCGAGCCGAGCGGGCCGCCCCGCGAGGCGGAAGGTGCCCTGCCACAGCGCGTCCTTGCGGTACAGCTCCTCCAGGTACGTCACGTAGCACTCGCCCGGAAACGAGACGTTGTCGCTGCCCCACGTCTCGAGCGCCAGGAAGCTGTCGAGGAACTCCTCGTTCCACGCGCGGTCGAGGAGCGAGACGAGCTTGGCCAGCCCGAGGGTCGGTCGCAGCAGCTGGAAGGACGACTGCATGAGCTGCCAGGGCACGTTGCCCCAGGCGTCCACGAGGGCGCGTACGTCGAAGGACCGGGTGCGGGTCCAGGCGGTGAGCAGCCCCGGGTCGGAAAAGCGCACCGGCGCGGCCAGGAGCGCGAGCGACGACATGCGCTCTTTGTGCACTGCAGCATGGAGGGTCGCGAGCGTGCCGCCGAGGCAGTACCCGAGCACGTGCGGCGGGCGACCCGCCGTGCGCTCGACCTGACGCAGCGCCCGGCCGATCCACCGATCTGCGACGTCCTCGAAGGTGACGAAGCGATCCTCGTCGCCCGGCGTTCCCCAGTCGATGCAATAGACGTCGTGACCGGCAGCGACCATCCACTCGGCGAAGCTCTTGCCAGGGAGCAGGTCGAGCACGTAGTGCCGGTTGATGAGCGAGGGCAAGAGGAGGACCGGGGTCCTGTAGCCGGGGCCCTCGGCGCGGGGTCGGTAGCGCAGAAGGCGCCACTTGTTCTCGGCGAAGACGGCGTCCGCCGGCGTCGTGCCGACGGCCGGTCGAGCCCGGAGCGGCAGGCCGAGCATCGCGCCAAGGCCCCTCAAGCGTCCTCCCGATAGAGCGCCTCGAGCTCGCGCGCGAAGGCCGCGTAGACCTGCTTTCGGCGCACCTTGAGGGTACTGGTCAGAAGACCCTCTTCCACCGTGAGGGGCCCTTGGAGGATGGTGAAGCGCTTGATGGTCTCGTAGCTCGCCAGCTCCTGGTTGATGCGCGCGATTCGCGCCTCGACGAGCGCTCTGGCCGAGTCCGCGCGCACACGGGGCTCTCCAGCTCGGCCGCCCAGCATGGCCTCGAGGGCGACCTCGTCGAGCCACACGCCCGCGACCAGGTACTTCTTGCCCTCGCCGTAGACCACGACGTGGCGGATGAGCGGATCGTCGGCGAAGCGCACCTCGATGTTGGCGGGCGGAACGTTCTTGCCTCCCGCCGTGACGAGGATGTCCTTCTTGCGATCGATGATCTGGAGGTAGCCGTCCTCGGTGAAGCGGCCGATGTCGCCGGTCTGGAACCACCCGTCCTGGGTGAAGGCGCTGCGCGTGGCCTGGGGGTCCTTGTGATAGCCCGCGAACACGTTCGGCCCACGCGCGAGGATCTCGCCGTCGTCGGCCAGGCGCAGCTCGACCGACGGCAGCGGCTGCCCCACGCTGTCGAAGCGGAATGCGCCCGGCCGGTTGAGCGTGAGCGTGGGGGAGCACTCGGTGAGGCCATAGCCCTCCAGCACCAGGACGCCCTGCGCGAAGAGGGCTTCCTTGACCTCGCGCTTGAGCCCCGCGCCTCCGGACAGGCAGAAGCGGAGGCGTCCGCCCGTCACTCTCGCGAGGGCGGCGCCGCGGTGCGCCGGGTCGGGCTCCGCGAGCGCGGCGTGCGCGAGCTTCTCCCACACCGTCGGCACGCTCATGAAGACGTCCGGGCGCACCTCGGGGAGGCGCGTCATCACGGTCGCCGGATCGCACAGGTAGGTGGTCCAGCCGAGCGTGTTGCCCAGGCACGCCTCGCCCAGGCCGAACACGTGCGCCATGGGCAGCCACAATAGGTCCGTGCCGGTCTCGGCCTCTGGCAATTGTGCGGCGCAACAACGCAGCCAGTCGGCGCCGTTTTCGGCGACGTTGCGGTGCGACAGCGGCACGCCCTTGGGGTTGCCCGAGGTGCCGCTCGTGTAGAGCATGAGGCCCGGCGCGTCGAGGCAGACCGCGTCCATGCGGCCGGCGAAAGCCCAAGGGGCCTGTTCGTGTGCGCTAATGCCGAGGGCGAGGGCATCCGACAGGTGCAGCGTCTTTTGCTCGAGCGCCGCGGCGTCCGGTGCGGACTGCCCGCGCCCCAGGCGCTCGGCGCGCCCGCGCGCGGCGTCGAGGCCGTCGTCGAGGAGCACGATGCGGCGCACCGCGCCGAGGGCGTCCCAGCGAGCCAGCACCCGGTCGAGGAGGGCGCGGGTGTCCACGAAGACGACCCGCGCGTCGGCGTGCTCGATCACGTAGGCCGCCTGGTCCGCGGTGGAGGCCGGGTAGATGGGCACCACCACGCCGCCGGCGGCCTGAGCCGCCATCGCTGCGGTCATCCACTCGACCCGGTTCGGCGCGTAGATGGCGACGCGCTCGCCCGGCGCGAGCGCCGGCCCGACCGGCGACGCGGCGGCCAGCCAGGCGCCGAGGGCGCGCACCTGGTCGGCAAACGTGCCCCAGGTGACCGGTTGCCAGGCGCCCCCGATGGTCGGGACGAAGAAGCGGGGGCGCGCGCGGCGCTCGTCCAGGCGATCGAAGATCGCGCGTGGGGCGATGCGGGGCTCGAGGAAGGGGGTCGGGTCCATGAGGCTCCTTCTCCGGCGCTGAATCTAGCGCCGCTGCGCGTCCGCGAGCTGCTCCTCGAGGTCGAGGATGCGTGACTGCAGCTGGTTCAAGAGGTGGAGCGCGCGCTCCTGGTCGCGCTTGGTGGGAAGGCCCATCGAGCCCCACAGGGTCGCCAGGGTCTTGTCGCCGTGGGCCTTGCCGCGCATGAGCGCCGTCAGCACCGCGCCCGCGGGCTCGAGCACGAGCGGGCTCTGCATCCACACCTCGAACAGGCGCGCGGTCGCGGCCTCCCACGCGTCGAAGCCCTTCTTCCAGTCGTCCCAGCCGATCATCGTCTCCTCCTCAGTTCCTCAAAAGCCCAGGCGGCGAACCTCGACCGCCGTCGTGAAGTCCTCGGCCGGCTCGTCGTCTCTCGACATCGCGCGGGCGACCTCGCCGAGGCATTCGAACATCCACTGCACCTGCCGGCGCGTGCGCGGGTTGCCCGCCGCGGGCGCCACGGTCACGAGGGTGCGCACCCGCAGGGCCTGCGTGATCTCCACGTCCGGCAGCACGATGCGTCCGCCACCATCGATGCGCACCTCGTAGCGATCCTCGCCGACGTACGGCAGGCCCTGCACCGTGCCGGCGGCGATGCGCCCGGTCTCGGTCCATGCGCGCTCGGCTGTCACCGGAAAGCGCAGCACGGCGACCGGGTGCTCGTACACGAGCAGCGTCTTGCCCTCGGCGGGAGCAGGTTCCGAGGACGCGACCCCGTGCAGCCAGATGGCGCCCTCGTCCTGCGAATATGCGGCCTCGACCCGCCCGTCCCGGTCCACCGGCGTCACGAACGTCGCCCCTGGAAACGAGGCCCGATACCAGCGCTCGGCGATCGCCTGGGGGCCGAGGGCCACGCGCGGATCGTCGGGGCTCGCGGTGAGGTCCCAGACCCGACGGCCACCCTCGTCCGTCGTGCCGGCCACGTCGATCGAGCGGGTCTGCCCGGCCGGTGAGATGAGGTAGGCGGCGCTCGCGCCGATCGCGGGCTGGAGCTCGCGCGCTTCGATCTTGCCGTCGAGGTCGGGCAGGCAGCCGAGCACCCCCGAGCCCATCGGGGCGCTCGCTGGTGTCCGGTTCTCCCCGCACCCGAGCACCACCACCGTCAGGATGCTGCAGCGCACAAATCCGCTAGAACGCATACACCAACCTCACCCGGATGAGCTGCGCCGGGCGCGCTCCGAGGCGCATCGGGGGGTTGTCGAGCCCGGCCAGCGGAAACAGGACCGCGTGCTCGATCGCGGCCGACAGGCCGTCACGGCTCTGGTAGACGACGGTCGGGTCGAGCTCCACGCCGAGCGGGCGCTGGCCCCCCGGCGTGCTCCGCTCTTCCACCGCGAAGGACGCCACGGCGGCGAGGCTGGCCGAGAGCGTGCCCACCTCGGTCCTGGCCAGCCGCGCCCGGATGTGCGGGCGCACATAGATGGCGTCGGTCACGGTCCCCACGATCTCGCGCCACAGGATGCGGTCGACGCGGTAGTCGGGATGGAAGCGGAAATTGTCGACGCGCGCGTCTCTCGGCGGGATGGTCTGCGCGCCGTCGAGGTCGCCCGCCTGCGGGGGCCGGGCCGCAGCCTCGGGGAAGGCACCGAAGCCCGGTGCGGGGTCTCCGCTCGCGAAGCCGGCGTCCAACCCTCCGCCGAGGGCATGCTCGGGCGCGCCGAGCTCGCTCTCGAGGGCCGCGCCGATCTGCCGGGTCTCGACCGGCTTGGACAAGAGGACGCCAGGAACGAGCGAGGGCTGGTCGATCCCGCCGAGGATCGCCGCGAGCTCGAGCTCGATGCGTGCGCCGGGTCCCACCACCCGCAACCAGCCGTCGAGCGCGGTGGCACGCAGGCCCCGGGCCATCGAGACCTGGGTCGCGGGCCCCGGCGGTGCGACCGGCAGGTAGCTCGCGGGCACGTCCCGGTCCTGCCAGCGGTGCGAGACGTATGCCCCGTAGTCGATCGTCCACTTGCCGGCAAGGCGCCGGCGGTCGATCGACACGTCGCTCCGGTAGCGCAGCAGGGCGAAGGTGATCGTGCGTGCGTCGTCGGCCGGATCGAGATCGATCGTGCGCGTCGGGACGCGCCGGTTGACGTAGGGGCCGGTCGCGGAGAGGTCGTACGCGAGCGCGAAGATGTGACCCACGACCGGCGTGAGGAACGCGAAGCGGTCGGCCGAGTCGCCGGAGTCGCAGTCGGCGCAGTCCCCGCCGTTGGCGAGCATCCCGAGCCCCCAGTGGCTGCCCGTGCGGCCGGCCACGAGGACGCCGACAGGGGTGAGGGCCTCGCCGTACGCTCGCTTGATGCGCAGCGCTCCGTCTGGCGACCGCTGCGAGCTGGTGGCGGCCGGGGGGCCGTCGGGCAGGCTGCCGAGGCCCACGTTGTCGAGCGCGTCGAGCCGGATCTTGATCGCGACCGCCGCCCCGGGCGCGTAGAACGTCAGGTCCGTCCGCAGGCGCAGATCGGCATGCGACAGCCACTGCGAGGTGGGGTCGGACGCGGGCACCGGGAAGAGCGGACGGCCCGAGGGCCCGAGGCCCCGGTCCAGGTCGAGGTTGTACAGGCCCTCCGCCCGGACGCGCATGGCGCCGTGGAGCTCGAGCGACGGCTCCTGGTGGGCGCGGATGTCCTGACCGATGTCGGTGAAGCCGGTGGCCTGGGCGCCGGCAGGCAGGACGGCGAGTGTTGCGGCGCAACATGCGACGCAGCGCTTCACTGGGCGATCCCCGGCGGATGAGCTCCCCGCAGAAAGCGCAGCAGGTCGTGCGTCGAGGCCGCCTCGGCCTCGAGCATCGGGAAGTGTCCGCAGCGGGGATAGACCACGAGCTGGGCATCGGGGAGATCGCGTACCAGGCGCTCGCCGACGTGCAGGGTAGAGACCCGGTCCTCGCGGCCCCAGAGCAGCAGCGCGGGCTGCCGGATCTCCCGGTAGCGCCCTTCGATCTCCGAGAAGCGCTGGCCCCGTACTGCGGCGAGCGCCGCCGCGCGGGTGCCGGGACGATCGAGCGCGTGCTCGACGTCCTCCATCAGCCGCTCCGGGAGCTTCGCCGGGTCGAAGAAGGCCAGCGCCATGCGATCGTCCGGGCGCTCGTCGTAGAACATGGAGAAGAGCGCCTCGCCCACGCCCGGCGCGCGCGCCCACAGGAAGAACGACGGTAGCTGTTCCTCGTAGACCCAGGCGTCGTAGAGGGCCAGGCCGCGCACGCGCGCGGGCGCGCCGAGCGCCATCGCGAGCGCCACCGAGGCGCCCCAGGAGTGGGCCACCACGGCGGCGTCCTCGACGCCGAGCTGCGAGAGCACCTCGAGCACCAGCCGCGCCTGCTCCGCGGGCGAGTAGTCGCCCACCGGGCGGTCGGTCCAGCCGAAGCCCTTGAGGTCGAGCGCGATCACCCGGTAGCCCGCGCGCGCGAGGGCCGGCTGGATCCGGTCCCAGGTCTCGAGCGACGACGCGAAGCCGTGCAGCAGCACCACGGCGGGGCCCTGCCCGGTGTCGCGCACGCGCACGCGCGCCCCGCGCGCCTCGCGGAAGGTCGATCGGCCGGGCTCGCCCGGCATCGGCCCCTGGTGATACCCGAGGCAACCCGAAAGCAGGCAGCACACGAGGGGCAGCCTCACGGCGTCAGCCTCCGCACTTCGCTGGCCACCGTGAACTCCTCGAGGGGCTCGTTGTCGCGCGAGGCCACGAGGCCCACGGTGCCGTAGCACTCGCCCTCGAACGTGAAGGTCCGGATGGTCGTGACCTGGAGGCCGATGGTGCGCTGCAACACGGTCCGGACGCGCAGCACGGGAAACTCGCCGTAGGGCGTGGCCAGGATCCCGCTGGCGTCGACCAGCGAATCGTAGGCCTCATTGTAGAACAGGGTCGCGCCGAGGATCCGTCCCGTCACCATGGTGCTCGTCGTCCAGTGGGCGCCCCCTCGCAGGGGGAACTGCAGCACCACGACCGGCGGCGCGTAGTGGATCTCGGTCGCTGCCGGGCCCTCGACCGGCGACACCACGCCGAGCAGCAAGAGGGCCTGGTCACCCACCTGGAAGACGCCGAGCAGGTCCTGGGTCTCGGACAGTCGCGTGGCGTAGGTCGCGCCGGGGTATCGTCCCGCGAACCACTGGCCCGTGGGCGCGATCGTGACGGTCTCGATGCGCTGGTCGCCTGGGAGCATCGCCGACAGGTCCCACCGGCGCGAGCCGTCCGCCTGCCGCTGGCCGGCCGTGCTGATCGTGGCGCCGAGCCCGACCTTGTAGGGCGCGCGCAAGTCGGGCCCGAGGCTCACCTCTCGCCGCTCGATGAGGCCATCGTGGTTGGTGCAGGCGCCAGCGGCGTCGGGTGGCAGGGTGCGACCGTCGGGACCCGCATCCAGAGGGCCAGGGCCATCGAGGCCGCGCCGAGCGTCAGGGCCGCCGCCGCTCGAGCCAGCGGGTGGGGCACAGGTCCCGTCGATGCGGCAGGCGCCGGAGGCGCAGTCGGCGCTGACGCGGCACTCGCGCTCGTGGGCCGAGCACGCGAGGAACAGGCAAGCGATCACCGCGTCCGTGAGCGGGTAGCATCGCACCATCACACCATCATCGCCGGATCCGGGTCCGTCGCGGCGACGGTCGTCTCCGGACCGCCGCCTCGAGGCTCTCCGAGGCGCAGCGCGGGCAGGACGATCAGCAGGTGAAGGAGCGCGAGCAGGCCGAGGGGCGCCCCGGTTCCGAAGGGCGCCAGCGCTCCGGCGGCGATCGGCAGCACGGCGCCACCGAGCTGGCCCACGAGGACCAGGAGCCCGAGGGCGGCGCCGATCCGTGCCGCGCCGACGCCCGGCAGCTCGAGCGGCAGCGACAGGAGCAAGGGCGCCACCGCGCCCCCTCCCACGGCTGCGACGAGCAGCAGGCCGAGCCGGCTCGGCGAAAGGGCCAGGGCGAAGAGGGCGAGCGCGGCGAGGGTCGGTCCCGCCACGAAGAACAGGCGCCGGGTGCCCAGTCGATCCGAGAGCCAGGGCCCGAGAGCGTTGGCGATTGCTGCGGCGCACAACCAGGCGGCGAGCGCCGTCCCGACGCGCGCGGGGGGCATGCCGCCGTCCACGAGCGCCCGCGGGAGCACGCCGAGCGCAGCCAGGTAGCTCCCGAACAGCAGGAAATGCATGACCGCGACGAGGCGCAGGCCACGGTGCCGCGTGAGCGCGAGGAAGGTTCGGAGGGGGGCCCCGTGGGCCCGGCCGATCGCCGCGCGATCGCGCGCCAACGAGAGCCAAGCGATCGCCGCGAGGCCCACGCACGCGGCGATGACGAGGGTGAGGGGCCTAAAGCCCCCCAGCCTCTCGGCAAGGGGCGCGGCGAAGAGCAGCATGCTCGCGCTGCCGAGCGTGTAGGCAAGGAGCGCCAGGCCGTTGGCCCGGGCCACGCGCGAAGGGGGAAGGTGCGCCGCGAGGAGCTTCGGGATCGCGGGCGAGCAGAGCCCCACGTGCACGCCGAACGCCAGCATGGCCGCCGCCAGCGACCACGGTCCCACCGCGAGCGCGCGCGCGGCGCACGCGAGCGCACCGAGGATCAGCGCCGCGCCCGCCACGCGCCGGGGGCCCAGCCGATCCACGAGGGCGCCCCCCACCGGCGCGGCGAGCGCGATACCAAGTGAGGCTGCGCCCCAGGCCACGCCACCCATCCCGTGGGAGATCCCGAGCTCCCTGGCCACGCGGGGCAACAGCGGAGGCAGCGAGGACCAGCCGAGCCCGCCGCCCACCCCGTGGGCGACGGCGCAGGCGAGGAGCGCTCGGGTGGGAGTGGCGGGGGACGTCATCGCGAAACCTCCTCGATGTTGCGGTGCAACAATCGGCGTCAGATCTAGGCGCTAGCGGCCGCTCTGTCAACGGCAAAATGTTGCACCGCACAATCTGGCATCGGCTAGACTCCGGCTGGGATGGCCATCCTCTTCAAGAAGTACCCGAATCGACGCCTCTACGACACGACGCTGTCCCGGTACGTCACGCTCGAGGAGCTGGCGGAGACGATCCGGCGTGGCCGAGACGTCGTAGTGGAGGATGCCACCACGTCCGAGGATCTCACGCAGCAGACGCTTGCCCAGATCATCCTCGAGGGCCGGGGCGCTGCTCGCCTGCTGCCGGTTCCGCTGCTCGTCCAGCTGATCCGGCTCGGCGACGAGGCGCTGGCCGAGTTCATGGGCCGCTACGTCGCGTGGGCGCTCGAGGTGTACACGCGCGTCCGCCAGGGCATGCAGGCGCTCCCCTGGTCGCCCTTTGGTGCCGGGGGCGGATTCGGGTTCGGGGCGCCCGCGCCGGCGTCCCCCGCGCCGGTTCCGCAAGCGCAGCCTGTCCCGCCGCCTCCTCCGCCAGCCAAGGACGATCTCGCCACGCTGCGCAAGGAGCTGGAGGCGCTCAAGAAGAAGGTCGGGCGAGCTCCCCGCAAGAAGAGGAAAGCCTGATCGACGACGTCGAGGGACCTGCGAGGCGGGCGAGCTTGGGTAGTATAGGGCGAGCATGGTCGCCACCCCCGAAGAACAGCTCGCCGCGGTCAAGCGCGGCGCCGTCCACCTCGAGCGCGAAGAGGAGCTGCTCGCGCGCCTCAAGGAGGGCCGGCCGCTGCGCATCAAGGCCGGCTTCGATCCCACTGCACCGGACCTTCACCTCGGGCACGTCGTGCTCCTGCAGAAGATGCGGCAGTTCCAGCGCTTCGGGCACGAGGTGCACTTCCTCATCGGCGACTTCACCGGACGCATCGGCGACCCGACCGGCAAGAACGTCACGCGCCCGCCGCTGTCCGACCTGCAGATCCAGCAGAACGCCGAGACCTACAAGCAGCAGGTGTTCAAGGTCCTCGACCCCGAGCGGACGGTCATCGACTTCAACTCGAGGTGGCTCGCCCCGCTTTCGGCCGCGGACATGGTCCAGCTGTGCGCCAAATACACGGTGGCGCGCATGATCGAGCGCGACGATTTCAGAAAGCGCCTCGAGGAAGGCCGGCCGATCTCGATGCACGAGCTGCTCTACCCGCTCTGCCAGGGTTACGACTCGGTGGCCATGAAGACCGACGTCGAGCTCGGCGGCCAGGATCAGCTGTTCAACCTGCTGGTCGGGCGCGACCTCATGCGCGAGTACGGCCAGAAGCCGCAGTGTGTGCTCACGACGCCGCTCCTCGTGGGCACCGATGGCACCGACAAGATGTCGAAGTCGCTCGGCAACTACGTCGGCGTCTGCGACACCCCGCGTGAGATGTTCGGCAAGACCATGCGCATCCCGGACGAGCTGATGTGGACCTGGTACGAGCTCCTGTCCGACTGCACCGTGGAGGAGATCGAGCGGCGCAGGTCGGCGCACCCGCGCGACGCCAAGATCGCGCTCGGGGTCGAGCTCGTGACGCGGTTCCACTCCGCCGCCGAGGGCGCCGCGGCCAAGGAGGAGTTCGAGCGCATGTTCGTCCAGGGCGGCACGCCCGACGAGATGCCGGAGATCGCGCTCGTGGCCGGCACCAAGCTGGTGCAGGCGATCATCCAGTCGGGGCACGCGACGAGCGCCAACGACGCGCGCCGGAAGATCGCCCAGGGCGGCGTCGCGATCGACGACGACGTGCAGGACGATCCGACGCGCGCGCTCGAGGCCGGGAGCTTCCTGCTCCGCGTCGGCAAGCGCGGCTTCGCGCGCCTCGTCATCCGCTAGCCTGGATTTCCACGCGAGAGGATTCCCCTAAGGACGCATCTGCGTAGGTGCATGAGTTGGGCCTATCGGCGCGGGGCCGCCGCGCTACGCCCCCGCAACTGCGTCGTGGTGGC
>JAHFDS010000665.1 GCA_023248855.1 Myxococcales bacterium | reverse complement strand
GAAGCGGCCAGCCCGTTCCATGGTCTCCCTGATGAACCGCAGGTTGTCGATGGCCCGGTCATGTAACGCGGCGGTCCCGGGCGGGGGATCGCGGGGCAGGAGCTGGCCGGAGCGCACGATCGCAAGGCTAGAGCTCCGTGCGAACATCGTCAAGTACTTTGTATGGCCAAGCACCAGGTCGTTGACGTGCACGTTGACGTGCTCGTGCACCTGCACGTGCACGTGGGCGGCTTCGGCGGCGGCTTCAATGTGATCCACTTTCGGCGGCCGGCGTGATCCACTCGAGGGTGCACGGGGCCGGGTCGGGCGCGGCGGGATCGTGATCCACCTCTGATCGTGATCCACCTGGGAGGAGGCGGTGGCGGCGGAGCTGCCCGGCGCGCCTGGAATGGCGCAGCGGCGGGAGGCGATCTTTGAGAGGCGCGAGATCGAGCGCGACTACGGTTGCGCGTCGACTTCGGGATCGGGGCGATCGTCGGGGAGCTTGGCGCCGCGTTTCTTGGCGCGCTCATTGGCGACGTGCTGGCGCCAGCTCGGACCGTTGATGTCGAGACGGATGGCGTGCATGGTGACGCGGTCGAGGATGGCGCCGGCGAGCGTCGCGTCGCCGAGGTAGCGGCCCCAGGCCGAGAGCTTGATGTTTGAGGTGAAGGCGGTCGAGGCGTGACCGTGTCTGCGATCGATGAGGTTGAAGAG
Source organism: Myxococcales bacterium (assembly GCA_023248855.1). Lineage (GTDB taxonomy): Bacteria > Myxococcota_A > Polyangia > JAHFDS01 > JAHFDS01 > JAHFDS01. The sequence continues at coordinate 2,349 of JAHFDS010000665.1, read as the reverse complement.
GGTGTGCGCCGCGGTCGGCTCGTCCTCGCGCTGCTTGACCTGGCCGAGACCGATGTCGTCAATGATGAGGAGATCAGGGACGGCCCATCGCCGCAGACGCTGCGGGTAAGTGGCGTCGGCGAGGCCGGCGTGGAGGTCGGCAACGAGGTCGACGCCACGGGCATAGCGCACCGCCATCTGCTGCAGGCAGGCGCGCAGTCCGAGCGCCTTGATGATGTGGCTCTTGCCGGTCCCCCACGCGCCGGTGATGACGACATCCTCCTTGCGGCGGACGAAATCGAGCGTGCCGAGCTCCATCACGAAGGCCTTGTCGAGGTTGGGCTGGAAGGCCCACTCGAAGGCCTCCAGCGTCTTGCGCTCGGGCAGACCGCTTTTCTTGAAGCGCCACTCGATGCGGCGTTCGAGCTTGTAGGCGGCTTCGGCGCCGAGCACGCGCTCGAGCAGCACGCTCGGCGCGGGCTTTTCGTGGACCGCCCAGCCGAGATGCTCGTCGAGCTTATCGAGCGTCTGGAAGAGGCCTAGAAGCTCGAGGTGTCGTCGCAGTCGCTCGATGACGTGGTCGGGGGCGGGGGCTGGCGGTTGTCGTCGTCGTTCGGGCTTGGGCATGCGGACTCCTTGTCGCCGGCGCCGTCGGGCAGGCGGTCGTACTCTCCGAGATCGCGCAGGAATGCATCGGCGCCGGGCGGCTCGTCGAGCTTGCGCGCCGTCTCCTCAGCGATGTACTCGGCCAGGCGCCGTGGCGCGGCGCGCGCCGCCAGGATGCGCTCGATGGCGCCGTGCTCGAAGGCGCCGTAGGAGCGCGCGTGCGCAAGGGCGCGCGCGAGGTCCGCCGTCGAGTAGCGCTCGCGCAAGAGCAGAATCTGGCGCGCGTGATAGCCGGCGAAGCGGCGCTGCGCGGTCAGAAGACCTGCGAAGAAGAGCGCGCCGGCCTGGTCGGCCTCGCCGATCGCGGCGAAGGCCTCGCGGAGCTGGTCGAGGTCGGCGCCGCGGCGGTTCCAGGGCTGGTGCGTGTCCGGCGGTGCGATGTCCTTGCCCGCGCCGCGCGGCCCAAGCTCGTGGCGCGCCACGAGCTTGAGATCGGCGCCGTAGATGAAGACCTCGGTCTGCGTGACGCGCACGGGCACGATGTCGGTGACGTGGTCGTAGGGTACGGCGTATCGGTTTCCATCGAGAGCGACGAAACCGTCGATCGAGCAGACGCGGTAGACGACGCGGGCAGTGTCGTAGGCGCGCGCCGGCAGCGGGACGAGGCGCGGCTTCTCCTCGGCGAAGCGGTCGAGCGGCGTTGGCGTTCGCTTGGTGCGCCGGCGCTGGTCGCAGATGCGATCCATCCAGATCACGAGCTGCGCGCGCATGTCGGCGGGGTCGCGGAAGCGTCGGCCATTGAGGAAGCTCCGTTCGAATTCCCAAAGACTTCTTTCAGTCCGCGGCTTGTCGTTCGGCCGCCCGGGCCTGACTGCGAGCGGCGCAAACGCGTAGTGCGTGGCAAAGGCGAGATAACGCGGGTTGTAGATGGGCTGTCGCCCTTCCCACCCGAGCACGACCGCCTTCTGGTTGTCGTACTTGCACTGCTTGGCCGCGCCGCCGAGCCGCTCGAAAGCGGCCACGTGCCCGTCCATGAGCGCGTGCAGATCCTCGCGCTCGAAGACCGAGAAGCACTTGCGGGTGCTGAAGACGAGCGCGTAGCTGAGCGCGTGGATCTTCCGGCGCACCCCGTCGAGAAAATCGATCACGTAGGGCGACCAGTCGCTCTCGGCCATCTCGCCCGGGCCAAAACTCGGTGTCACCTTGCTCGGCTCGGGGTGCGGTGGCGGCCGCTCGCGGCGCACGTGGGCCTTGACCTGCGTGTAGCCGCCCTCAAAGCCGGCGGCGCGCAGCTCCTCGAAGATCCGTTGCGTCGTGATCTCCGGGAAGCGGGCAATGAGATCCGTCACCTTGCCGCGGAAGGCGTCGATCTTCTGTGCGCGCGCGGCGCGCGCCGGCGACGGCGCGATCGCGAGCCGGCTCTCGCGGCGCGCGTGTCCATGCGCCTCCAGGATCTTGCGCACGGTGTTGCGGCTGACGCCGACCGCGCGCGCGATGGCGCGGCGGCCGAGCCCCTGGCCGCTCAGCGTCACGACCTGGTGCTCAAGCTCGACGCGCGTTTTCCACATCATGATCTCCAGCGATGACGCGCTCGATCGTCCGGCCGAGCGCCGCGAGCACCGGCCCGAGCCCGCCGAGGCCGTCGGCGATGAGTCGGGCCGCCGGCTCGCCGAGCGCCGCGAGTGGCCGCTCCCACAGCCGCGACTGGAGCCGCGCACAGATCCGCGTCAGCATGGCAATGTCGGCGATCAGCCACGGCGCGGG
>JAHFDS010000012.1 GCA_023248855.1 Myxococcales bacterium | reverse complement strand
CCTCGGTCTCGGGCCATCGCGCTCTCCTTGCTGGACTCTGGACAAGCCCAACAAAGGGGGAACGACGGCCCTTTCTCAAGTTCTCACGCGGTCTTGGCCGCGTTATCCGAACGGGGATGGTCGAGGCAGTAGCCGTGCATCGTCCCGACGTACATCTCGGCCAGCCCGGTGACCGTGCCGAGCTCACGAGCCACCATCGACAGGACGCGCTCTTTCAGCTCGGCCGCGGCCTTTTCGGTAAACGTGAACGCGACGACGTTGCGCGGCTTGACCCCGGGCCGGGCCAGGATCGCCGCAATCCGCTGCGAGATGACTTGTGTCTTGCCCGACCCCGCGCAGGCGATGATCTGCAGCGGCTGGTCGAGGCACGCGATCGCCTCGGCCTGGGCGGCGGTGTACGTTGTCATGAACCCGGATTGTCTCCCAGAACGAGTGGTATAGTAACCGGCCGTGTCTCGACTGAACGAACTGTTGCACGAACTACGAGGCAGGGAACCCGCGCTCGCCCGGGATCTCGAGCGGGAAGTCGCCGCCCTCGCTGACCGGCGGGCGTTCGGGCTGAACTTCGAGCGGCACGTGCCGGAGGCTGTCGAGCTCCCGGGGCGCAAGGTCCGGAAGGGCGACAAGGTGCGCATTCTGCCGCCCCGTGGGTAGGTGCCCAAAAAGTCGGACGAGAAACTCTGGCGGGTCATCGGGATCGAGCGTTCCGCGAGCACGGCCACGTTGGAGCCTCTCGTCGTTCCGGATTCAGTGGAGCTGGTGGCCGATGCGGGCGAAGCCCCTCCGAATCTGAAGGCCAGCACCGCTGCGCTGGACGAACTGGTCGTGGTGGCCGAATTCCGCGACGCGATCTATCCGGGTCTGGTCCCGACGGGCAAGGTAGAGCGCGGGGGCGAGAAGCCGTTCCATACTGTCATCAACGCCGAGAACTTCCACGCGCTCGAGACCCTGCTCTTCACGCACCGCGGCAGGGTCGACTGCATCTACATCGACCCGCCCTACAACACCGGCGCGAGGGACTGGAAATACAACAACGACTACGTCGAAGACGACGACCTCTACCGTCACTCGAAGTGGCTCGCGTTCATGGAGCGCCGCCTGCTCATCGCGAAGGAGCTGCTGAACCCGGCCGACTCCGTTCTCATCGTGACGATCGACGAGAAAGAGTGTCTGCGGCTCGGATTGCTGCTCGAGCAGACGTTCCCGGACGCCAAGATCCAGATGATCTCCTCGGTCATCAAGCCTGGGGGTACGTCGCGAACGAAGGAGTTCTCCCGCGTAGACGAATACTTATATTTCCTCTTCATAGGCAACGCCGAGCTCGTCCGGACGAACGACAACATGCTGGGAGTCGTTGCCGAGGAGGCGGTGGGCATTAGGGAGTCCGACCTGTGGGAGGGAATGGTGCGCCGAGGGATCGGCGTGGTGAGGTCGCAGCGGCCCAAACAGTTCTATCCGATCTTCATAGACGCGGGCGCGGGTACTGGTCGGATAGTGAGCTCTGGAGACCCTCTCCCACTCTCAGCCGATCGAAACTCGGTGGAGCCACCTCCCGGGCTAACCGCAGTCTGGCCCATCAAAGATGACGGCACGGAAGGCTTCTGGCAGCTCTCGCCCCCCGGCCTCAAGGCCGCCCGCGCGCAGGGAACAGTGCGCGTCGGCAGCTTCAATGACAAGACCGGCCAGTGGCGCATTCAGTACATGAAGGCGAAGAAGGCGAAGGCCGTGGCCGACGGTCTCGTCGCGACTCTGGGGAAGGATGAGCATGGAGTGGTGATTCTCGACCTGCAGAACAGCACGTTGGCCACAGAATCCACGCCCCGAACCGTGTGGAACAAGACCTCTCACGATGCAAGTACAGGTGGCGCAGGGCTTCTGAACAAGATCCTTCCGGGCCGGAAGTTCCCGTTCCCTAAGTCACTGTTCGCGGTCGAAGACTCCCTTCGCTTCTTCGTAGCAGAAAAGCCGCAGGCGGTAGTCATTGATTTCTTTGCTGGTTCCGGCACGACGGCCCACGCGGTGATGCGACTGAACAAGCAGGATGGTGGCCACCGGGTGTCGATCTCGGTCACGAACAACGAGGTGTCCGCAGACGAGCAAGCCGCGCTCCGCAAGAAGGGGCTTCGCCCGGGCGATCCCGACTGGGAGCGCTGGGGGATCTGCGAACGCATCACCAATCCACGGATTCTTGCCGCAATCACGGGAAAGACGCCCGACGGCGACCCGATCAAGGGCGACTACAAGTTCACCGACGAATTCCCCATGTCTGACGGTTTTGAGGAAAACGTCGAGTTCTTCACCCTGTCCTACGAGGCGCCACTGCGCGTGGCGAGCAACCGCGAGTTCGCCAAGATCGCGTCGTTGCTCTGGATCCGCGCCGGCGCGCGCGGACGCCGCGTCGACAACATTTCGAAGGGGTGGGATGTCGCCGACGCCTATGGCGTACTTGCCGACCTGGACCACACCGAAGACTTCCTCAAGGCCATCGCTATCAACGACAACGTCGCGGTCGCCTACGTCGTCACTGACGAGGACCGACTCTTCGAGTCCGTCGCGCAGGAGCTGCCCGACCACGTCGAGCCCGTTCGCTTGTACGAGGCATACCTGCGCAACTTCGAGATCGAGTCCGGACGGGGATCCCTGTGAAGTTTACCCTAAAGGACTACCAGGAACAGGCCGTCAATGACGTCCTCGCCAATCTCAAGCTCGCCCGGAAGAACTTCAAGAACCCAGACAAGCCCGAGATCTCGTCCTTCTCGCTCACGGCCACCACTGGCGCGGGCAAGACGGTGATGGCGGCGGCGGCGATCGAGGCGCTCTTCTGGGGCAACGATACCTTCGACTTCGAGCCAGACCCGGGTGCGGTCGTGCTGTGGTTCTCGGACGACCCGAACCTGAACAAGCAGACGTTCAACCGCCTTCGGCAGGCCTCCGAGAAATTCACCTATTCGAATCTCGTGCACATCGAACCACCGTTCGCCAAGCCGCGTCTCGATGCCGGCAAGGTGTACTTCCTGAACACCCAGAAACTCACCAAGAGCTCTCTGCTGACGCGTGGGCCCGTCGAGACCGCGCTCGACGGGCAAGGGCACCTCCCCGGCATTGCGGCGGCCGCGCCCGATATGCAGGGCTGGACCATTTGGCAGACGCTCGCCAATACCATCGGGGCCGACGATCTTACTCTGTACCTCGTGCTGGATGAGGCACACCGCGGCTTCAACGCCAAGGCGACTTCCGACAAGCCGACCATCGTGCGTCGGCTCGTCAACGGCACGAAGGAGCGTCCACCCATCCCGATCGTGTGGGGGATATCGGCCACCATCGCCCATTTTGATACGGCGATGCAGGAGGCCGAGGCTACCAAGAACCGCCGCGCTCTGTTGCCTGTCACCGTCGACCCGGTCCGAGTGCAGGAGTCCGGCCTGGTCAAGGACACCCTCGTCCTCGAGATCCCCGACGAGGCCGGCAACTTCGACTCCGTCCTCGTGCGCCGCGCCGCTCGCAAGCTGAAGGACTCCACCGATCGATGGGCTGACTACGCCCGCTCGCAGGGGCTAGCCGAGACCGTCCAGCCGCTCTTGGTGTTGCAGACACCGAACACGCCCGACCCAAGCGACGTTGGGATCGCGCTCGACACGATCTTCGCCGAGTATCGCGACCTGCTCAAGTCGTCGGTGCGGCATGTGCTCGGCGATCACTCCACCCAGAAGTTCGGCGCGTGGGCAGTCGAATGGATCGAGCCGCAGCGTGTGCAGGACGAGTCGCAGGTGCGCGTCCTCGTCGCCAAGGATGCCATCTCGACCGGCTGGGACTGCCCCCGCGCCGAGGTGCTCGTGTCGTTCCGGCCGGCGAGGGACAATACCCACATCACGCAGATGCTCGGTCGGATGGTCCGCAATCCGCTCGCCCGCCGCATCCCCGGTGACGAACGACTCAACGCCGTCGACTGCATCCTTCCGTTCTTCGACCGCACCACCGCTGTGCAGGTGGTCCGGTTCCTCACCGGCGATCTGGAGTCCATGCCGGGCGGCGAGAAAAAGCTGGTGGTTGGCGGCAAGGAGCTTCGTCCCAACCCGAACGTGCCGCGCGAGGTGTGGGAGTTGTGGGAGGCGCTGCCGACGGAGACGCTGCCGCAGCGCGGTGCCCGACCGGTGAAGCGGCTGGTGGCGCTGGCGCAGGCGCTGGCGGCCGACGCGGTGTCGCCCGGGGCGCTCAGCAAGGTCAAAGAGGAGCTGCACCGCATCCTCGATGCCTACGCAACGCGCTACTCCGACAAACTCGCCGCGGCCATCCAAGAAGTGTGGGACGTCCACATCAAGCAGATTGCGGGGCGCTTCGGCAAGACGGGGTTGAGCTATGCCGAGTTCGTCGAGCGGGCCGACGACCGCGCCATCCGCACCGGCTTCGAGGCGGCCAAGAAGGCCTTCGGCGCCGACATCGCGCAGTCCTACGTCAACCACCTCGCCGGCCCGGACGACGAGGCCGACGACGACGATGGCCTGCGCGAGGCGTACGTGCGGGTAGCGGCGCTGGCCACCGTCAAGGAGGTGCGCGCCAAGGTCGACGAAGAGGCGATCACGCTGACCGATCGCCTCTTCGCCGAGCACCGCGTCGCGAGGAAGGGACTGTCCGACGTTCGCCAGCAGGAGTACGAGGACATTCGGGCCATGTCGACCGTCCCGCAGAAGGGGGTTCTGCGCCCGCCGCGAACGCGCATTGAGGGGTTTTCCGTGGTCGAGGAGAACGGGCAGATCGCTGCCGCGCCGCTGGCCCCACTGCACCTGATGTCCGACGAAGACGGCCAGTTCCCGCTCACGTCACTCAACAGCTGGGAGCGCCAGATTGTGCTCGCCGAGCTCGCGCGGCCGAGCGTGCGCGGCTGGTACCGCAACCCCTCGCGGGCTGCAGTCGACTCACTCGCCATCGCCTACCGTGACGACATCACTGCCAACTGGCGATCCATGCACCCCGACTTCGTGTTCTTCCACGAGGTCGGCGGCAAGATCGTCGCCTCGATTGTCGACCCGCACGGACACCACCTCCCCGACGCGCTGATGAAGCTGAAGGCCCTGGCGACGTTCGCCAGGACGTACGGCGAGGCGTTCCACCGCATCGAGGCCGTGGCAGACGTCGACGGCCGGATGAAGGTCGTCAACATGAACTACGACACCGTGCGCGAGGAGATCCTGGTTGCCAAGGAGAGCCCCGTAGACATCTATCGGTCCAGCATCGCCGCCGACTACGACCCCAAAGGAGCACGGTGACGCTTTGGCGAAACGGTAATCCGGGGCGGGACACAGGCGCGCACCCCGCGCTCATGCGCTGATCACGTGCGGCGTGAGCGCGTCGAAGACATGCCGGTGCGCCTCCCAGCCATCGAGCAGGGGATCCTTGTCTTCCCCCAGGAACGCAGGCGGCGTCGGGGGCTGATAGCGGAGCGCGTCGCGATCACCGGCCCGACCGACCACGATGCACGCTTGGCGGTGCCGCGTCAGCATCACGCACGCTCGGCCAGGGGCGAGGTGAAACTCGTCGAGGTCCACCAGCCCCGCCAGGGGATGCCAGGCGATCACCACCTCGAACTCCAGGCCCTGGGCGCGGTTGGCCGTGTCGACGAGCACATCGTCCAGCCCTTCGGCCTCGAAGCGGGCGCGAACGAGATCCTTCTGATCGTTGTGGCTCACCACCACGGCGACCTGCCTGTGCCCGAGCTCGGTCCAGGGGCGCTTGCTCGACGCTGTCTTCTCGCAGCGGACCTTCGGGCTGCGCGCGAATAGCCCGGCCACCAAGTGGGTGATGATCTCGACGGCTTCCGGGTCCGCTGTCAGGACGGGCTTGTCGGCGAGCTCGAGGTGAGCCCATCCGTGCATTGCAGCCCCATCGAGGGCCGCATGCGCAGCTCGCTGCAGACGATCCCGCTTGGTCGGCGAGGGGGCAAGCCTCATCTCGCGATCTGGAGGAAGGGACGCCGCGCGGAAAGGCAGCCCCCGCCCGTAAAACGCCGGCTGGACCACCGGTACCGCGCTTGCAGGAAGCCGCCGCGTCAGCGGGAGTGCGTGCGCGCCGGTGGAGTCCCGGTGGTTCTTTTCGAGCACGCCGATCGCCGTCAGCAGGGGATCCTCCGACAACCCGCGCCATCGAGAACAGTCGACCGTCGAGAACGGATCGAGCTGTCCGCTGTCGCCCACGAGGAGGTGCCTCTCCGCCAGCGGAGCCACGCACATGTAGCGCGTGGAGTCCGCCTGGTAGGCCTCATCGAGAATCATCCGATCGAAGCTGCCCATCTTCGCGGCAGAGAACGCCAGCTTGTCCATCGTGCTGATGACGATCGGGGCGCTCGCGGTCATGACGGGGTGATGCGTCGCCGTCACGTTGGACAGTGCCGTCACGCGCGGGTCTACCTGAAAGCTCTCACCCGGCTGCTTGTGCAGGTAGGCGATCTGGACCTTTTTCGCGGCTGGAGCGATTCGGCAGACCAGGTCGGCCACCTGTGCGTTGGTGGGGGCTGCGACGACGACTCGCATGCCGGCAGCGGCCGCGGCGCAGGTCGCCTGCACGACGAGTCCGCTTTTGCCAGCACCAGCGCCCGCGCGAACAACGAGTGCGCGGTGCGTGCCGGCGATGAAGTCATTCGTGGCCGCGTCGGTCACCTGCCTGGCTTCCTCGAGCACCGTCTGGTCGGGCATTACGGCGTCTCCTCCCAGCGATCACTCGGCCCAGTCTCGATCGTGGCTGGCGTACTCGAGAACTGGGCCTTGTGAGTCCAGGGGACCTCCTTGGGAATGGGAAGGCTCGGGCCGCCCGAGCTGGCGCTCAGCTGGCAGAACCACGCTGTCTTGCTCTTGACCGGGAGGTCGCCTCGCATGCCGGCCGTTACCTTGAGCGTCACGCGTGATCCCTTGCCGTGACTCGCCGTGGACACGACTTCCGCGCGGAGCTGTCCGGGGCGCTCGCTCCACCAGAGTGCCTTGGCAGACGGAATGAGGCTGGGGTGCTCGGTCTCGAGCACGATCAAGGGGCGGATCTTGCGCGGGCCGTCCTTGTGGCTCGGATCGACCGACACGATGCGGCCATGAATGGCCTTCCCGATGAGCTCGTAGCCGGCCATCGTCAGTGGATCGTCAGCGGCCTCCTCTGCCTCGAGGCGGCCCTGTGCCTTCTCGAGCCGAAGGCGAAGCCTTGCCGCGCGCTGCGCGCTGTCGCGCGCGCGTCGGAATCCGCCGCTGCTCGTCCAATCGACGTGCCCGGTGTAGGCGATGCAGTCATCGACCCATCTGCCCGCGACCGATGAGCCTTCCGGCAGCTCAGCAACGTGCTTCGGAGCACGCGAAACCAAGCCGAACGCGCGATTGAGATGCGGCGCCATGAGCGCGTGCAACGCTGGCTCGAGGCGCCGCACGAGCGCCTCGTCCGTACTGCCCTTGCGCTCCTTTCCGAAGTTGGCAATGAGTCCGTGTGCCTCGTTGTCGTCATCGGGCTGGAGTAGCGGGCCGACGGCGATGTCTTCGACGTTCAGAGATGCCGCCTGGCCTGTGGTGCCGGCCGGAGGGGCGACCCACGCGTCCAGGGCTGCGAGGTTCTCGTCCTCGAGGTCCGACTGTCCGGTGCGGAAGTGACGGCGTAGGAGCGCTGTCGCGGGGACGACGATCGCCTGGCCCGGCATGCTGGCGTGGCCTGCCAGGAACTGCAGGTGACGCCCGAACTCGACGAGCGCGGGATCGGCCGGTTCGGCACCGGAGGTCTGCAGATAGGCGAATCGCCGGCCCCAGTGCTCGAGCAGGTTGACCATCCCGCTGTTCGCGACGATGAGCTGCGGCGCGTCCACCGTCCGCTCGCGATCGTCGTCATCGTTCCGGCCGATGGGGACTCGCTCGCCGGCGAAGCTGCGCATCCAGGCGTTGAACCGCTGGGCAACGGGGAGCATGGCGCGAAACAAGAGCGTCCTGTTGCGGGGCTCGATGACGACTGCCTTGATCACGTCCTTGGCGCTCTGCCCCAGGGCGACGCCGAGGGCGGAGAACGGCTCGGCGGCCGGCTGGAACGCCACCAGGAACATGGGGCGCTTCGACAGGTGCACGTGGCGAACCGTTGCCCTGAGCTGCGCGCGCCCAGTGGCCAGCGCTCGCTCCGCGAGCAGGACGTCGAGCTGCGTCGTCATGCGACCTGCTTTCGGGGCGGCATGGGAATGGACCTGAGGAGGCGTTCCGCCCGGCGAAGGGGCTCGGCTGCCGCTTCTTCCCCGGCAGTCGGGGCGGCACCGCCAGCTAGCTCACGCGCTCGCTCGAGGGATGCGACTCCCGGCAACAGGCGCACGAGCGTGGGGCCGATCCGGGTCGGGTCAGATACCTCGCTCGCGCGATGCCGGCACCAGCGGCTGAGGCCGCAAAACGAGAGGCACGTGGGCGAGTAGCAGGTACCGGTCGCCGCGGCCATCTTGCCGAGCTCGACGACGGGGTTGCCCTTGCCGTCCTCGCTCGGGAACGACACCGCCGAGGGCACGGCTGCCAGGAGCTCATTGAGGTCGGGCGCGCCCTCCAGCTGGCGCCGGTGATGGCTCACCCGCCGGCTGACGTCGATCTCGTGGACGGTTGGGCGCATTCCGGTGTTTCGGGGTGTGATGAGGAGGATTCGGCTCGACACCTGCTGCTCTGGGTCGCCCCCGAGCTCCCGCACCAGGTTCTCGAGGGCGAGAACGTAGACGGCAGACTGGTCGGCGGCCGAGCCCACCTTCGCAGGATCTGCCCGCCCATCGATCGCCGGGAACGACTTGATCTCGCCGACGCGGAGCTTGCCCTTGAGCCGCAGTGCAAGGGCGTCCGTCTCCAGGTAGCCCACCTGTCCGCCGAGGTCGAGTCGGAGAATGGCACCGTCGATCAGATGCGGCGACTCCACCTTGGCGGTCAGAGACTCCTTGATGATCTCCCGCGTGAGGTCGGCCCGCTTGCCGAGCGATCCATACGGGTCGGCGCGGTCGTGCGGGACCTCCTCCTTCAAGTTCCTCACGGTCAGGGGCTGGTCACCGATCCCGAATGCCTCGCGAAGCACCTGGAACAGCTCGGCGTACCCTCCGGCCTTGAGCTTGCCCTCGAATTGATTGCCCCGCGTGATGGCCGACCTGGCCTGCCCGTACGGCACCGCGAACTCGGTGTGCTGGAGCATCCGGTCGAACCTCACCCCGGACGCGTTGGCCAGGGTCAGGAGGCCACACCGCGTGTTGGCGCTCTGGCTCGCGACCACGCGCGCGGTGACGGGGCGCGGGGTCGAGTCCCCTCGCAGCGACTCGAGCTTCGCCTTGATCTCGCCTGGAGACGGATTGCTGCGGCTCATGCACGCCCTCCACCGATGGGGACGATGCGGCCCCATCGGACATCATACCGCGAGCCCTCGTCGGAGATCCTCACCAGAGTGAGCGTGGATACCGCTGCGAATCGCGCTGCGGTTTCTGGCGTTCGAGCTTCAAGGCCCACGATTGCCAGCGTAGCCGCGCAACGGACATGAGCTGGATTGCCGGCCCAGATGGGCCAAAGCTCCCAGGATCTCCGGACCTTGAGGGATCTGATCCAAGGGCCCTTCGGTCACGCTGCGATCGAGGCCACGTGCCTACGTTTCGACCTCGATCGGCAGGCCGACCTGCTGGGAAACGGGGGTCCAGATGTCCGTCTCCACGCCCGGGGTCTCGATCGAGACGACGAGCGCGTACCGGGCCCCCTGCTCGCTCCGGTCCCGCTTGGGCTGCGCCTTCCACCAGCCGCTCACGGGGTAGATGCCGATCGCTCCGCGCTCGGCAAGGTCGGCGGCGAACCCCTGCAGGATGTCCGAGTGGATCGATCCACGGTTGCGGGCGAGCGGGCCAAGGTACCATTCGGAAGAGTCCGCACCCGCGGCGGGCTTCTCCTCGTCATCCTCGAGCGCCGTCTGATTGAGGCGCTTGCGGAATTCGTCCAGGGACTCGGTCGGGCCCTTCACGTCGAACCGGAGCAGATGGGAAGCGTACTGATGTCGCTTCTTCCAGCCGCGGCGGCCCGGGTTCGGCTCGATGAAGTACGACAGGGTCACCCGCAACCGGACCGGTGTGTCGCCAAGGCCCTGGAGCACTTCCCGGGGCCACGGCAACTCGAAGAAGTGCATCTCGCGCATCTTGCCTTCGGTGAACGGGTGGATCGTGTCCTGAGCGATCAGTGTCAGGGCGTCGGTGGCGCTGCGCAGAGAGCGATCGAGGTGCGGTACGCCGAAGCCGTACCGCTGGACGAGTCGCGCGCGATCGCGCTTAAGGCTCGCGCCGCGTAGGTGCGCCAGCATCCGCGGAGTCCACTCGGCAGAGTGGACGAGGAGCGCGCGGACGGCCTCGGGCCAGAGCGTCGGGTACTCGGCAGAGATGATCGCGGCCGCCCGCGCGGCCTGCGCGGTGGCGGCGCTGGTGGCCCACGTCAAGGCGAAGGAGTTCGCCGCAGGCTCGGAGTTCGTCGACAGGAGGCACAGGTCCGGACATGGAAAGTCCACTTCGTCGCTGCCGTTCTTCACGACGTTGCCGCCCTCGAACACGACGTCTGGCTTGATCGGCCACGCTTCGACGAATGTCACCCCCGTGGTGCTCCAGGGTGAGAGATCGCCCGCCGGAGCCACAGGCTGCCAGCCCTCCCACGCCGGATCCTGAATGAGCGTCTTCTCCGTGAACGCTCCCACCGTCAGTGCGTTCCACGCTTGGGCGGGGTCGTGGACGCCGTCCGCGTCGCTCCGGTCGAGGTGCGCCACCTGCAAGGCATCCGAGTCGATGTTGCCCGCACTGATCAAGAACAGCCTGCGCTGTGGGTCCCTGCCATCATCGAGATAGACGAGCCCCTGCGCGCCCGAATCGAAGGCGCGGCCGGCCGCCAGCGCGTCCACCGCAGCCGACCAAGAGGTGGGCTGGCCGCGATCCCTCTGGTCGGTCGCGGTAACGGCCATCGAAAAGCAGCGCCGTCTGCTGGGCGCCTGGATCTCGACGCGACTCGTAGCCTCGGCAGTGATCGCGCCGTACAGCTCGGGCGGATTCGGGGGCTCGCCATCCGGCGGCAGGATCTTCACGGACTCGAGGCCGTGACGCAGCTCGACCGGCGCCATGCCTTTGAGCAGAGGTGCAAGGTCGCTGTAGAGGGCCAGCCCGGCCATCTCGGTGCCATGCCCGTCGTGGTCGTGGCTCCCCCACGCTGGCTCACAGGTGTGGCAGTCGCTTTCGTGGAGGGACGCCGCAAGCAGCGGGTGACCGCGCGATACGCCGGTGTCGAGAACGCACACGGCAGGAGATCCAGGCGGAGGCGGGCTCGTCCGCTTGAGCAGATCCTTGACCAAGTCGGCTTGCTCGTGAGGTGCCATCCGCACGAAGAACGTGGCGGCTTCCTTGGCGCGGCGCACCTCCGCCACGTCGTTGAGCACGTCGATGGATGCCGACAGTTGCACTGGGGTCGCGCGTGCCAGCGTCACGATGCGATCGTCGAACTGGAGACGACGAGGTGCCACGGCGATCTCCCTGTGCGTGGCGAACTCCATCAGGCGGGAGAGCTCGTTGCCGTCCTGCTTGCGTAGCCAGATCTCCCACCAGATGGATTCGTCGTCGTTGGGATAGCCCTCGGTCGTGTCCGTCCAGAGGCCGCGCAGAGTCGCGAGGCGCAACGCGCCGAGGGGATCCAGCATCGGTTCGTGGCGTTGCTCGCCCTTCGACTTGGGGGCGGTCTTCGCGTAGGCCTCGAACCGAGAGAGGAAGTGCTTCACCTTCCCGTCCGGGACAAACACGGTCGCCCGCTGAACGGGTCGTGGCGGCACTTCAGCGGTCTGCGCGTGCGTGACGGCAACGAGCTCGATGCCCTTGCGCGAGTCTTCCAGCGACCAGAGGGCGAGGGGCACGCCAGGCTGGCTCTCGAACTGAACGTAGAGGCCGGGCTCGGCACCATGCACCTGGATGCCCGCATCGGCGCGGCGGCGATGCGCCTCGCTGATGGCAGCCTCGAAGGACCTCTTCAGTGCGCGGCCGTGCGCGGGCCGACTCGTTGGGGGAGGAGCGATGCGGAGCTTCATCTTCCGCTGGTGAGGTCGGTACGACTCCGCCGTCGCGCCGCCCGGAACGATGATGTGCTTTCGGTTGCGAGGAGCAGGCACCGGTCAGCGCTCCAAGGCCCGCCTACAGGTGCGTGCCACGCCGGTCTTCGATCGCGAGTGCCAGATCGGAGTCGTGGAGCACAGTGGAATGCTTGAGGATCGCGTTCTTGGCAGCCTGCTCGCAGGCCAGAGCGACCTCGGCGTGGCTGAGGCCTTTCGCCAAGCTGGACGTGGCCTCCCAGTCGATGCCCGTGGTGTCGAGCAACGCCAGCCGACCCTTCATCACGCGGGTCGCGATGTCCGGGGTGGGCAGTTCGTATTGGAGAACGGCATCGAAACGGCGGAACAGAGCACGATCCAGCAATCCAACGTGGTTCGTGGCACACAGCACGAGGCTGTTGGATTCGTCTTGCTCAAGAAACTGTAGGAACGAGTTGAGCACGCGACGGATCTCACCGACGTCGTTCTTGCTGCCCCGCTCGCCACCGAGAGCATCGAACTCGTCGAACAGGTACACGCCTCGCGTCGACTGGACGGCGTCGAACACCACGCGAAGCTTGCTCGCGGTCTCGCCCATGTACTTCGTGATGAGGCCGTGGAGCTGGATGCCAAAGAGGGGAAGTCCGAGCTCGGCCGAGAGTGCGGACGCGGTCATGGTCTTGCCGGTCCCTGGTGGACCCACGAGCAGGAGCTTCCTCATCGGAGAGAAGCCGTGCTCGCGGAGGCGTTCGCGCTGTCGCTGCTCCGTCAGGGCGCGCTCAAGTCTTGTGCGAAGGGGATCCTCGAGCGCCATGTCTGCGATGCGGGTCTTCGGATAGCCGACGGTGAGGAGCCCTGTCAGCTCGCCACGGGGCTGGGCAAGCGGAACCACACCCGGTCCCCGCCCCGCATCGAGCGCCTTGCCGCGCGCCTTCATCTGGTCGACGAGCTCGCGGAGCTCCTGGGCAAACCTGCCGTGCCCCGCGCGTGCGGCCTGCGCTGCGACCTGCATCGCGATCGCGTAGAAGCGCGTGTTGTCACCCTCCGCGTGACAACGGATGAGCGCCTTGACCTGGTCCGCGGTCGCCATGACTTTCCCCTTTGTAGCGCGACCGCCTGACGGTGGTCAGCCGCGGCGGAAGCCCACATCGAGATGGTACGCCGCCCTTCCCGGCTTCGCCTGTTCTCGGAGCGTTGGCTCTCGTTGCTGGGCACGAGCGACGTTCCGTGCGCGGCCGCCGCGGGCGGCGAGCTCGGAGACGCGCGTGGGGTGGATGGGGCGGAGGGTCGGGGGACCGGTGAGGGTCTTGTCGAGGTGGGCGCCCGGGGTTCCGACGAGCAGGTTCCCGCGGAGGCGGCGGGGCGGGGTGGGGAGGATCCGGTACGGCCGGGTCACAGGTCGAGCTCCGGGACGGTGCGGGCGAGGAACTGGCGGATGGCGGGCAGGGGGACGCAGAAGCCGACGTCGGGGACGGGGAACGTGCCCATCGACGCGACTCGGATCGGGACGGCCACGAGCTCACCCTGGGCGTTCGCGAGGGTGCCGCCGGAGCTGCCGAAGAAGGTGAAGCCGGTGATCTCCCAGAGGTCGGACTCGCCGTGGCGGATCGCCTTCGAGGACAGGAGCGCCGGCGATGCGGTGCCGCCGAGGCCCAGGGGTGCGGCGACGGAGTAGAGGGGCTCGTAGAGGGCCGGCTCGTGCCGGGCGATGGGCAGGGGTGGGCGGGAGATCGAGGTCTCGGCGAGCAGGAGGGCGAGGTCGTGATCGGCGTCCACGGCCACGATGACGGCGGGGGCGTTTGCGTCGGGCGACAGGGACGGATCAGCGAGGACGATGCGCAGCGCCTTCGGGCCGGCGGCGACGACGTGATGGGCCGTGAGGACGAGGAGGACGCCGGGTTCGCTGGCGATCACGGTGCCGGAGCCGGTGCTGTGCTCGGCCTCGACGATCACGGCCGAGCGAGCGATCCGCCGATAGAGGCTGGTCGCACCGGAGGGGCCGACGGTTGCGCAGCTGGCAATCGCGACGGCGGCGAGCGCTGCGATGAACGCCGGGGCGGCTCCTGCACGGGCGGGGGTGGTCATCAGGACCTCACCGGGCTCCGCGGTTGCGACGGGCGCCGGTCGCCGTCGGGCGGGAACGCGTCGTCGGGCGGCGGGTCGTTGGCGGCGGCAGGCTCGGATGGATCGGCGCCCGGGGCGGGCTCATCGGCGGGAGGCGCGGTGAGCCCTGGGGGCGATGAAGGCGCGGGCGCCCCTGGCGGCCCGCCCTGCTGGCCCGGTTGCTGCTGCGCCTGCTGCGCCTGCTGCGCCTGCTGTGCCGCTTGCAGGCGCATCTGGGCGAACTGGGCCCACACGGGGTTCAGGACGATCCGCCCGGAGCCGTCGGGCAGGGCGGGCAGATCGCACTCGGCGCGGACCTCGTCGATGGTCTTGTAGGTCGTGATCTCCTGCGTGCGCATCTGCATCTTCTCGGGCTCGGAGAGCTCGTCGAGGCCGACGAAGTCGAAGTGGAAGCGGTCGTCGATGCGCGAGAGGACGTGGCGATTGATCATGCGCGCGATGAAGCGGAGCAGCGGGCGCAGGCCGTTCTCCTTCGAGTCGTCGAGGCGGTGCTCGGCGGGCGAGTCGAAGAGCGGCTGCGAGGTGCTCGCGCGCGAGATGTCGAAGTTGATCTCGGACGGGTCCATGCCGTAGAGGGCGGTCGCCAGCTTGAGGAGGTACTCGACCCACTGCTGGAATTCCATTTCCCGGTTCGACTGCTGGAGATTGATGTACTCGAGCCCCTCGCTTTGAAACATGGGCATCCGCCAGGCGTTCTCCACGCCCGTCATCTGCGCGGTCCAGTAGGTCTTGAAGGCTTCGAGGCTCTCGGGGTCGGGCGTGTCGGTGCGAAAGTTCAAGATGCCCTCGGGTATCGACCCGTTCTTGAAGAAGTTGCGGTTGTAGTCCTCGGCCCAGAGGAGCGAGGTCACCGTCAGGACGAGCTGCTCGAGCTCGGAGAAGCCGTAGCCGTTGACGTGCAGGTCCGTGCGCGGGTTCCGGATGCAGAAGGCGAGCTCCTCCTTCGCGTAGGTGCTCACGATCTGGCCCTGGAAGACCTGCACGTAGTCGATGTGCTCGGGCGGCGGGAGCTGGCGTGCCCGGCCGCTCGGGCCGAGGAGCGGGCTCTCCATCGCGCGACGCGCGGCCTCGATCGCGCGCGGGTCGGAGCCGAGGCCGCCACGGGCGAGGTCCTCGTCGGTGACCGCGAGGCGGATGGTCGAGGCATCGATCGCGAGGAACGCGCACGGGCGGCCGGCGTGGTCGGGGACGAGCTCGAACGCGGCCTGGTCGAAGATGAGCGAGTCGCGGACGAACTTGCGCAGGAACGTGTCGAAGTCCTCCCAGGCTCCCGGCGTGATCTCCGTGATGGCCTCGCGCTTGCCGCAGCGGGCGATGAAGTGCTCGAGCTCCTTGATGAGGAGCTTCTCGGAGCGCGTCGTCTGGTGCTCGGGGTCGCGGTGCTTGATCTCGAAGCCGAGCGACTTCGTGAGCCGGAAGGGCGCCGAGAAGGCCGCCACCTGGCTGATCCGTCGCTGCAGGATCGCGGCGACCACCGTGAGCTGCCGCGAGATGCGCCGGAGGACGTCGTAGCTCAGGCTGAAGCGACGGTCCTTGTAGCCCATCGATGCGACGAGCGCGTACGGGTCGTGCTGCAGGCTGCGCACCGGATGCACCGGCTGACCCTGCGGCAGCGTCGTCTGCCAGCCCTTCTGGAGACCCGGCGGTCCGAGGGCGGCGAGCGCGCCGTCGACGTCGGGGCGTTCGCCGAGCCATCGGCCGAGGGTGCCGAGGAGGCTCTTCACCGGCGAGCTCCCCGCGGTGCGTGCACCACGAAGAGCGCGGGGCCGGTCGTGGCGGCGGGCGCGAGATGCGCGGGGCGAAGGGAGCGGCGCAGATGCGAGGCGCCTCCGGTCGCTGCTCGGCCGGCGCTGGTGAGCCGTTCGGCCACGCCGAAGGCTGCCGCGACGGGGCTCTGCGGCAGGGCGCGCACGCCGGCCGTGGTGGCGTCGCCGACGTCGCGCAGGGCACGGCTGGCACCGGAGTCGTGCGGCCGGGGGCGGGTCGGTGGCGTGGCGCGCGGAGTCGCTCCGGCGGGTGCGATGGTCGAGGCCGAGCCCGGCCCGAGTGGCGGCGGTGGATCGAGGGGGCCTGCGTCCGGACGCGGAGTGAGCGGGGCGCGCCGGGGGCGGAGGCCGAGCTGGGCGCGCAGGGGATCCATGTCGGCGTGCAGGCGCGCCGAATGATCGCTCGAGGAGGACGGGGCGGGCATGCCTATGGCTCCGGCAACACCGGGGTGAGGTTCGTTCCCTGCGGACCGAAGCCGAAGTGCACGTCTGCCGCCGTGCGCGGTCCGTGAATGGGAACGGGCTGCGACCGGCCGAGGCCGAGAGCGGACATCGTGCGAGAGGTGCGCTCCTCGAAGGTTCCCTGTGCGCGACGGGGAGCGGGGGGCCGGATCCCTGGCGTCTGGCGCGGCGGTGCGGGGGGCACGGTCGCGGCAGCGCGCTCGAGATGGGCGTCGAAGCCGGGAGGCTGGACGACCAGGAGCGTCGCGCCCTCCTGGCCAGCCGCAAGCTCGAGGCCGCGATCGCGCGCGCACTCGATGCAGGCCCCGGCTGCTTGGCGGGTCACGGTGCCGGCGGTGACGTCGCGCGTCCAGAGGACGCCGCGGACGACGACGAGCGTGCGGCCAGCGCGCCCGGGCGTCTCGATACCGCGACGCGCATCGGGACGCAGGATCTCGGCGTGCACCTCGTAGCCCTGGGCACGCGCGAGCAAGCGGCGGTTGCCCCAGGACACCTCATCGGCCGGGGGCCGCGACCCGGGAGGTCGCGGCTCGAGGAGGTCGCGCGCAGCGTAGTCCGGCACGGGCGACTTCATCGGCCGAACCCGAAGGCGGCCCGGCCGAGCTCGTTCCACAGAGCGAGGACCTCGCCGCGAAGAGCCACAGCCTGCTGGGCGATGACTGCGCGCGGGGGATCGGCAGCGGCGCGCAGTGCGGCCGGCGGGTCTGCTGCGTACACGGTGCGGAGCTCGATCTGGCCCGGACCGTCACGGTCTGGCTGGACGGCCACCGCGACCAGATACTCGGTGAGCGTGGCAGGCGGCGGGTCGGCGGGCGCGAGGTGGGCGGCGCCCTTGTCGACCGCGTGCGCCGCGGCCAGGCGGGACGGGCGAAACGTGCCGCGCGCCCGGTCCCAGAGGAACGAGTGGATGCCGAGGTTGGTGTGCGTGTCGAGGTGGTGCTCGAGGTGGAGCGCGCGCAGCCGGCGGAACCAGCTGAAGCGCTCGAGCCAGGTGCCGCGGACGTGCAGCGCGTCGTGGAGGTCGCTGTCGAGCCGGCCGACGACGAGCATCACGGCGCTCGCGAGGATCGCGTGTCCCGGCGGCAGGAGGACGAACGCGAGCGCACAGAGCAGGACCAGATACGGCAGGAACGCGACGGTCGAGCTCTGGCGCCACGATCTCGGCCCGCAGTAGGTCGCAGACAGGAAGTCCCCCGGCGGGTAGAGCACCTCGTGGTGGACGAGGTGCGCGGCGTGGAGCGCGCCGCCTCGTGGCGAGTGGGCGAGCCAGTGCACGAGGTGGCCACCCGCCTGCACGGCGAGGTAGGCGCCGATGACGACCGCGACGATTGGCGTCATGGCGTGCTCCTCGCTTCCGGCGCCGGGGACGGCGCCACCCCGAAGGCGGCGGCCCACTGGAACCGCTGCGCGACGGACTCTGCGGCCGCGCGGACCGCGGGTGCGGTGCGGGCGCGCGCCTCGTCGCCGTCGTGCTCGCGAGCGGCGCGGCGCAGCTCGCGCACGGTGCGTCGTGCCTCGCGGTCGAGGTCGGCGAAGCTCTCGCGGAGCGCATCCTCGGCGATGAGGGACTCGATGGCCTCCCCCGAGCGGAGCGCGCGGCGAATGGCCTCGGGGTCGAGACTCGTCCTCGCGGCCACGAGGCGCTCGCCGTAGCTCTGGATCTCGCGGCGCAGAACCTCGAGGGCACGGGCGTTTTCGTGCTCCATGCGGATCGGCACAACGGCGTAGTCGAGCTTGCACACCGAGAAGCCGCGATTGGCCTCGGCGATCATCGTCGCGATCTCGGCAACGGCGGCTTCGAGCTCGGCCTCCCTGGACGCCGGGCAGACGAGGCCGAGAACGGACCGCGCGCACACCTTGCGAAGCCGTGTGCGGGCGCGCTCGAGGACGCCCTTGGCGACCAGGGCCTCAGCCTTGTGGTCATAGACGCGCAGGGTCTGCGAGAGGCGCTCCTCGCGCTCGCCGATCTGCTGCTCGCTCAGGACCTCGCGCTCGTAGTGCAGGCCGAGCTCGGACGAGGTGATCTCGCGGACGAGCAGGACATCGGTCAGCGGGAAGGTGGCCGTCGGCATCGCGCGCTCCTCGCGATGCCTTGCGTCCCCGGCAAGACGGCCAATCGGCGTCCGTGGCTCGCCGCTCGCACGCTGCGCGACTCAGGTGCGGGGGCGCATCTCCCTGCCGGTCGGGTCCATGCCGAGCACGCTCTCGTGGGCTCCGCACATCGCGCGCTGCGGTGCACCCTCGGCGTCGAGCTCGAAGAGGCCCCAGCCGACCTCGTCGAGCGCGGGCAGCCCGGTGGATGCCTCGTCGCGGCCGGAGTTGGGATCCGCGAGCAGGTAGCAGAGGCCAAACAGGAGCTCGTACTGGAGCCCGCGGACGAGCGTCGTCAGGTCGTCGCTGGAGGCGCCCTGTGCGAGGAGTCTGCGCAATGCGGCTGGGACGTCGCCGAGCGGCCCGTCGGGCTCGGGGCGCCGCTCCGTGACCTGCGCGACCCACTGACCCTCGGCGTCGACCACCTCGCGCCAGGCTGCCCTGAGGAACAGGAACGTGGCGAGTTGCGGGATGTCCTCCTCGACCTCGGAGCGCGCCCAGCTCTCCGGGTCCCGCGCACCGAGTCTCTCGAACAGAGCCTTGAGCCGGTCGATCTCGCGCTGCATGCCGGCAGTAGGCCGCGGCGCACGTCAGGCCGCAAGTCCGCCGCCGAGGTCTCCGCGGACGCGAAGGCTATGTGCACACTCGGAAGCGGACGCTGCCGACCTCGCCGATGCGGTGCTTGGCATGTTCGACGCGTGACCGCGCGCAGGAAGCAACGTGTGGTGCGCGGCGTGTACGAGATGTCGGTGCGCTCGCCTGCAGAAGTGCCGGGTGGCTATCGAATTCTGAAGCGGCCGCCGCTGGCATCCCCGACGCGTCTCCCGTTGTGCTTGGCGAAGATCGAGTACGAGTACTCCGAGTCGCCAGAGGGGCGGAGCGTCAGCTGGACGCCGGTCTGCTTGGTCATTGCGCGCAGGAAGCACTTCGCCGTGCCCTTGGGGTAGCCCTGGTCCGCGCACTCTCGCGGCGTGAGCGTGCGCCAGACGCGCAGCTCGTACTCCACGTCGTCCATGAGAGGCTCCCAGGCGACAGTCATGGGGCTCTTCTCGACGCCACCTCCCACCCAGTGGCCGTCGGGCGAGCCGCGGAAGTGCACGTGCGTCACGAGGTCGAGATCCACGATGCGCGTCGCCCCGGCCGCCACCTCGAAGCGCGCCGATCCGGCAATGCCCCGCAACCGAGTCCTCCCCCACTTGCCCGCCGCCTCGAAGGCGACGCTCATGAAGTACTTCCCCGGGCGCAGTCCGAAGACCGCGTAGCGCTCGCCGGACGCCTCGGTCCTTGGCCTGACCGGCTCGCGCCAGCCCTCGCGGCTGAAGAAGAAGCGGGGCTTCGCGCTCACCGCCGCCCCGGCGGGGTGACCGTCGAATCGAAGCTCGCCCTCGACCGAGGGATCGCCGCGTCCCGAGGGCCGACTGGGCGTGGAAGGCTCCTTGCAGTCGCAGTTGCAGTCGTCGAACTCGACGCCCGGCTGGTCCTCCTGCGGCGGATCGGGGGGACGACTGGCCTTCTTGGGCGGAGCCGCGGGAGATGGCTCCTCGTTCGCAGTCGGGGCAGGAGGTTTGGGTGCCGCGGGCGGAGGAGGCGCTGGCGCGGTCGGCAGTGCGGGCTCCGGCGCCGTCTGCTGCTTCGCGGGCTCCGGAGGCACGCAGATCGGCACGGAGGTGGCGAGCAGGAGGAACAGACCGCGCACACCACCATTGTGCACCGTTGCCTGGCCCCGGTCCCGTGCTCGGTCCGCGGGTACGAACGTCGAGTCCGGGGATGCGAGCGGTCCGGCGAGGACCCATACTGGCCTCCGGCTGCCCCATGAAGCTCGCGTGGCTGACCGACATCCACCTCGATTTCCTCAAGCTGGACGCCGTCGAGGCGTTCGCCGATGTCGTCGCCGCACGTGGTGCCGACGCCGTCGTGATCAGCGGAGACATCTCGGACGGGCGCATGCTGACGATGCACCTCGACGCCCTCGCAAGACGGATCCCGGGGAGGGTCTACTTCGTCCTCGGCAATCACGACTTCTATCACGCCTCCATTTCTCGCATCGCTGACGAGGTGCGCGGCCTGTGCGCCCGCCAGCCGAACCTCTGCTGGCTCCGCGATGCCGGCGTCGTCCAGCTCACTGAGGAGGTGGCTCTCGTCGGCCACGACGGCTGGTACGACGGGCGCCACGGGGCCTACTGGAAGACCAACGTGGGCCTCAACGACTTCGTGCTCATCGATGAGCTTCGCGGCAAGCACGGCAAGGACCGGCTGCGCCTCATGCAGAACCTGGCGGACGAGGGCGCGGCGCACCTCGAGGCGGTGCTGCCGCAGGCGATGGCGGAGCACGCGCGCGTGGTCGTCGTGACGCACGTCCCGCCGTTCCCGGCGTGCGCGACCTACCAGGGCCGCCCGTCCGACGAGAACTGGCTGCCGTTCTTCTCGTGCCGTTCGATCGGCGACGCGCTGCGCCGGGCGGCGGCCTCGCGGACCGACCGCGACGTGCTGGTCCTGTGCGGGCACTCGCACGGCGGGGCAGACGTGGCGATCCTGCCAAACCTCCGCGTCCGCACTGGCGAGGCCGACTACGGCCGGCCCATCGTCCAGGACGTGTTCGAACCGTAGGTCGCGCTTCGAGGGAGATCGCGCAAGCGCTCGGCATGCGGCGGCGAGATGGCCGGTGACACCTCCGAGCCCCGCCGATCCTGGTCACCAGGATTGACCTCACCGGAATTCGTGATCGCCACGGAAAGGCACCACCCCGCCCGGGAGTCACGGGGCCCCCCCGAACGTGCCGGCAGCTGGCCCCCCCGGAGGGCCCCGGCAATCAGGTCAGGCCGATGTCGCGAGCCGGAACGACCGGAAGGTCCTCAGCCGGAGGATGCGGTCGCCGCCCTTGTAGCGGCAGTCCGCAATCGCGTCGTCTTTTCGCGCCCACTCGCTCCACCCGGGCGTCGATGAGAGCTGACCTGGATGGGGGCAGGAGCCGTCTGGCTCGTCATGCGCCCAGGCCACGAACAAGGCTGCGGCGGCCGGACTCGCTTGCAGGCGCGCGGCCTGCGGCGGAATCGTGACCGCGTCCTTGGCGCTCATCACGTTCTTGAGCTCGATGCCGACGCCGCCCTCGACGTCGCGCGACCACGGCTCTCCCATTGGTGTTCCGGGGGCCGAGAGCCAGAGGTCCATCCTCCCGCCGGCCACAGGGCGCTCTGGCCAGAGATGCGATTGCGGAAACTCGACGAGCAGCCTCGGCATGAGCAGGTACGCAATGCCAATCTCCGGGGCCGCCCGGACTCCTGCGGACCAGGCGAATCGGTGCTCCTCGGAGCGAAGCGAGCGCCATCGCTCCTCCTCGGCCGCGAGGAGCTCTCGAACCAGCGCGTGAACGCGCAGGCACATCCCTTCGAGGTTCTCCAACCAGTTCCTCCGATCCGGGGACGCCGGTGCCGGGCGCCCGGATTTCGCCTACGACCTCGCGGTCGGGGCTGCGGTCTTGCGCGCCGGCGGGGCCACCGTCTTGCGTGCGGCCTGTGCGGCCGGCTTCGGCTTCGGGGCCGTCGCGACCTTCCGTGGCGTGGCCTTCGCGGGCACAACCTTGACTGGCCTCGTCGGGGCCTTCGCCGCAGCGGCGCCGTTGGCGGGCGCAGCATTAGCCGCCTTCAAGGCGAGCCACTGGGGACGGGGCATCCCCTTGTGCGCGTCGCAGAGCCAGCGGTATCGAGGACCCCGTCCCGGCTTGCCGCAACCAGGGACCGGACAGGGGCGGGTCATCTTCGCCCTGGGCGCCGCGGGCGCCGCCTTTCGCGCTGGCTGTGCATCTGCAGGCGCTGGCAGGGCGGGTGGCGCCTTTCCGGTGCTCCCACGGACCCGCATGGGAGTGCTCCCGAGGGCAGCCTCGATCCGCTCCATAACGCGGCTCTCGGCCAGCGTGAGGAGCTGGTTCGCGAACTGATCCACCAGGGTGCGAAGCGCGTCACCGGTGCTCGACTTCGATTTGCGTGGCACATGGCCTCCAGAGGTTTGCCGACCGCCATTTGGCTCGTGCGCAGGAGCGAAATCAATCTCAATCACCTGGTCGGAGGTTGATTGCGCCCTCGTCGTGCTCCGGGCGCGCTTCCCTTTGAACTGGTCGCCGCTCGAAGCGTCAGGATCGGGTACCCTCCGCGACACCTCGAATCCGGAGCGAAGATGGCCATCCAGTACCGCTGCACGACCTGCAAGAAGATGCACAAGGGGCTGCCGGACCTCGGCTTCGCGAGCCCCCACCAGTACGAATCGCTGTCGAAGGCCGAGCGGAAGCTCGCCAAGCTCAGCGATGATTTCTGCCAGATCGAGGAGGACCGGTTCATCCGTGCGGTCCTCGACGTGCCCATCGTGGGGACCAACGAGTCCTTCGGCTGGGGCGTCTGGGTGTCCCTCAGCCAGCAGAACTTCGAGCGCTACAGGGAGCTCTTCCACGAGGAGCCGCCCGCGGCAGAGGGCCCCTACTTCGGCTGGCTCTGCAATCAGGTGCCGAGCGACCCGGACACCCTGAACCTCAAGACGCGGGTGCACCTTCGGTCGGCCAAGCACCGGCCACGCATCGAGCTCGAGCCCACGGACCACCCGCTCGTGGTCCACCAGCGCGAGGGAATCGCGCTCGATGACCTCCTGTCACGCATTGGCGACCGGTTGCACGCGGGGTAGGCGCTAGGCCTCGTCCAGCTCCCACTGGGACAGGTTGTCGACCGGGCGCGGGAGCCGGCCCTCGAGCCACTCCGCGCAGCGTGCTGGCGTGAAATCACTGGCCTTGGATTCGATCACCCACGACAGGAACGTGCGCGGCCCGCCGTTCATGTAGGGCGGCGGGGAGACCGGCATGAAGGCCGTCGGCAAGCGCTCCTCGAGCGAGAGGTAGTTGAGGACGTAGCCGAGTTCCTGGACCACGCGCCAGGCCAGGGGATGCGCGAGATCGATCTTGAGCTTGAGCCACCAGAGTCCGTCGCCGTGCTCGCCCGATCCAATGGTGTGGCCGATGCCCGGGACGCGCCGGAGGTATTCGACAAGCGGGCTCACGTCGTGAGCGGTTGGTGTGCTCATGGAAGCCCGCGAAGGTTACCAGCGAGACCAGGATCGTCCCCGCCTTCAGTGGTCCAGCCTGGCGACCAGGATCGGGGTGCGAAAACGGCGACCGAGCGGCGCGGGCAAAGACGTGGTCGCACCTGACTTCCCGAGGGCGCTGCTCTCTCGACCGAGGCGCGACCAAATCGGGAGCGGGCGGCCCCCGAGAATCTCGACCGGCTCCCACGGGTTGGACCAAGTGATTGCGTCGAGCCTGGTGACACCGGGATGGAGCGGGGCGGTCCCCGAAGCACGGCGATCTGCTGCCAACGGTCATGCCGCTTTCCTCTCGGCTTTCCGCCGCTCCGTCTCGAGGCCGGGTGGCCCACCTTCACGGGGCAGAAGAGCAAGAGGCCACTCGGCCAGGCCCAGCCGAAAGAAGCCGTGGCCGTGGTGTCAGACCCGCTGGGCAACATGCTCGGCATGGACCAGACCAGCCTGGCTTCGAGGGTCAGCGAGCTCCGCGGACGCGGCTGACGCCCAAGCAGATCGCGCGCACGCTCGGCGTCTCGCCTGCAGAGGTGGCGCCGCTCATCCGGGCCCACGCCCAGAGCGTGGCGGCCAGGGAGCCGTCCATCGCGGGTTGCTGGATCAGCCCGGGCTGGAGCAAGGGCCTCACCTGGGAGGGGCATCCCGAGTGGCGTGACGCGTCCGAGGACGCAGACGACGGCGATCGCGGCGTCCCCTCCCTCATCTGCGTCTTTGTCGCGCGCGAGGTCCGGTACACGAAGGTCTCCGTCTGCGGCTACCTGGTCGACGCGCAATGCCTCGGCGTGAAGAACGTGCTCGGGCCGCGGGTGATCGAGCGCTACGAGCTCGATGCGCTCGTGAGGCGCTACTTCCAGGCCTACGACGAGCCGCCGCAGGTGGTGCCCTTCGACCTGGTCCAGGAGCTGGTGCTCGGCGCCGAGGCCTACGCGCGCAAGCTCGGCTTCGAGCCGCATCCCGAATTCGAGGCCTGCCGGGCGCACCTCGGCACGTGGACGGCCTCAAGCGCGATCCGGTTCGGCTGGCATGGAAAGCCCTTCTTCTCCCAGGGCCCCAACGACGACGCCCGCACCGTCATGCGCACGCTCGAGCGCTCCGTCGGGCGCGGCAACTTCGACTTCATGGCGGTCGGCTGACCGTCGTCGTCAGCGACAGTCACGGACTCGCCCCTGCTGCCGCGCGCCATCCCGAGACCACGAACTCGATCCCGATCGCTGCGAGCAGCAGGCCGATGATCGGGCTGATCAGGTCAGTCGTGCGCTGAGAGAGCCTCGCCTCGATCTCGTGGGCGCCGCGCAGGATGGCCCAGGTGGCGAGCATCACGATGGCCACCGCCGCCACGACTGCCAGCAGCGACATCGACGAGTGCTCCCGCGAGGTGAGGACCAGGACCGTCGTGATGGCGCCCGGTCCGGCGAGGAGCGGTACGGCAAGCGGGGAGATCGATGGATCCGAGGGCGCCGCCGCGGCGGTCCGGTCACCTCGTGGCCCCGCCGGCCTCGGCGTCATCATGAGGGCGCCGATTCGCACGAGCAGGAGGCCGCCGGCGATCTGGAACGACGGCATGGTGATGCCGAAGAAGCGGAACAGGCCGGGCCCGAGGATCGCGAACAGGGACAGCACGAGGCCCGCTGCCAGCACGGCCCGGAGCGCGATGGCGGCCCGGGCGGCTCGCTCCTGTCCAGTGGTGAGCGAGAGGAAGATCGGGGCCGCAGACATCGGATCCACCACGAACAAGAGCGCCGGAAGCGCGGTCAGGGTCGAGATCAGGAGGTCTCTCACGGGAGGCTCGCGCGGGGTTCGTCAGTCCCGGCTGACACAGGCGCGGGTGGCGGCACCGGCACGGGCTCGACGGCGGTCGTGTCCTCGACCTGGATCTCCGCGGTCCAGCGGTGGCCCATCTTCTCGGCGAGCGCGATGCGCGCGACGAGGGTCCGGGCGCGCGGGGACAGCAGGTCCTCCATGCGCGGCTCGAGCTCGGCGTCGGGGGCCTGGTCGGCGGCCCGGTTGAGCAGGCCAATCTGGTGCAGCACGTGGCCCCGGTCCTCGGCGATTCGCCGGATGGATTCGAACCAGCGATTGGCGGCCTCCATCTTGCCGTCGGCAACCGACGCGGCCAGGTGCTCGCGGGCCTCTCGCTCGAGGGTGTCGTAGTTGTCGAGCAGCCGGCCGAGGGCGTGCTTGGGCGAGAGGTAGTCGATGTTGTTCGGATCGGCGCGGACTGCCTTGATGTCGCCGTCGGCCACGTCCCAGCGCACGCCGAGCGTCTCCGCGATCTCGTTCGTGCTCATGCCCTCGCCGAGCAGGTGGGCCACGCGGCGACGCCGGCCGGTGATCTCGGAGCGCGCGCTCACCGGGCCCTCCGTTGCTCTCGCTGCTGTCGCATCGCGGCGAGCCACCTGGGCGAGCGCTTCGTCCTCGGCCGCAAGGGCACGCCGAGCCGATGGAGTACGCGCCAGACCGTCCACGGGTGCGAAAGGTAGTGACGCGCGATCGCGCGGATGGAGTACCCGGCCAGGTAGTCCCGCCGGAGTCGAGCGCCCTGGGGAGCCCGGCGCGGACGGCGCCTCGCGACCGGTGTTCGCCGGTGCCGAGGGGCGGGTGCTGGCGGCGTCGCCTTCGGCCGGGCGGGTGCGCGTTCGCCTCGCATCTGCGCGCAGAGGCCTGGCATGTTCCGCAGCATCCACTCCCGGCACGACCACGTCCGAAGGCCCAGGCACCCGGCCATCTGCTCGATCGACAGGCCCTGCCCACGCAGACGATTGACCATTCCCCGGCGCTCCTCGGCCGCCACGCGAACGGCATCGCGCACGGTGCGGCGATACCGACAGCCCCGTGCAGCGAGCCGGTAGACGACGGCTCGAGGGCTGACCCGGTACACGCGCGCGAGCTCGCCGGCGGTGACGCCTGAGCGGAACAGGTGCACGAGCTCGTTCACCTGCTCGGTGGTGAGGCGGCGGCGTCTCATGCGCGACCACCTGGGCGCGGTCGGCTCAGGGCCTCGCGCTGCAGGGTCAGGAGAGCCTGGTCGTGCTGGACGATCGCCTTGCCAATCCACTCGCCGGCCAGAGCGACGCCGCGACCAACCTGGAGCGCAGCCTCGAACACCACGAAGCCCCAGAAGAGGTGCCAGTACCAGGCCATCAGTGCGCCCCCTCTCTGGAGCTCGAGCCGGCTGCCTCCCGCGGCGGCGAGATCCTGGCGACCAGGAGCCGATCCACCTGTGCGAGGAAGTCCTCGCGCGAACCCGACCGCCGGAGCACAGCGGCGAAGGCAACGTCCGGCAGGTGGTCGCACGCCGTCTCGCTGCGGTCGCGATCCCCCGAGGCCGGAAGGTCCGTCCGCACGAGGCGCCACACCTGTCCGCCGAGAGACTCGAGGGCCTCCTTCTCGTCGGGGTAGCGGACGTCGTCGATGACGATGCGCGTCGCCTCGCCCGTGGACATGGCCCGGAGGCGCGCCAGGAGCAGGTCGATCCAGA
This sequence comes from Myxococcales bacterium, assembly GCA_023248855.1. Taxonomy (GTDB): domain Bacteria; phylum Myxococcota_A; class Polyangia; order JAHFDS01; family JAHFDS01; genus JAHFDS01. The sequence goes on along the minus strand of JAHFDS010000012.1, from coordinate 25,505 downwards.
TGCGCTCGCCGATCCGCTCGCGCGCGCCACCGCCGACCACCTGCAGGACCTCGCGGGGCGCGTAGAGGCGCCGAGGGCCCGAGAACAGCCGCCAGTAGATGCCGCGCCATCGGCGAACGAGCTCGTCGGGATCGAGCGTCGCGCTTTCCCCGGGCGGCAGGAGCTCGACCGTCCGCTGCGCGAGGACAGCCGCGGACATCCCGGTGAGGTCGAGGCAGGGCGACTCCTTGAGCCACCCATCCGTCTGGGCCTCGGTCATGCCGAAGAGCTCCGCCCCGATGACCTCCTTGAGTGGCGCCGCGAAGCGCAGCCGGATGAAGCCGTGCCGGGCGACGAGGTGCTCGGCCAGGGTCGTCTTGCCGTGGCCCTTCTTGCCGTGCAGGCCGAGGACGATGCGATTCGAGCCGAGTGCCGGGTCAGACCCGCCCTGCCGACCGACAGCCAGGAGATGTCGTCGCAGGCCTCCTGCCTCCTCGAGCGCCGGCAGCCTGTCGCGCACGCTCTCGGTCGCCGCGGCGGGACACCAGCACCGGTCGGCCACCTGGAGCTCGAGGCAGCGATCGTTGGCAATCAGGCCCCGCTTGCGCGGACAGAGGATGCAATGGACCGGCGCCCAGCCCTTGAGCCGCCCGGGGCTGGCCGTGGACTCCGCGAACGCGGCCACATGCCGCGTGCTCACCGGCGCACCTCGCCCTCGGGTGCAGCCAGGGCAGGCTCGGCGACCGGAGGGTCGAGCCCGAGGGCGCGGCGCACCTCGGGGTCGTCCGTGGCCCGGTCCTGCAAGAGGAAGTGCACCGCATCGCGCAGGTACTGGACGATGGGTCGGTGCTCCTTGCAGGCCACGATGCGCATGGCCTCGGCTTGCCGCGCATCGAGGGTGACCGTGACCTTCATTGCGCCACCCGGCCGGGCTTGCGGGCGCCGTGCCGGTAGATCGTGATGCGAGGCTTCATGTCCTCGCGCGTCCGCAGGTACACCTTGCGCGTCCACGTGATGCCGTTCTCCTCGGTGATGCCGTGGATGAGCTGGACGGGTGTGTTGGCCTCGACGATGACCTTCGAGAAGCTGTTCGCGCCGATCCAGTTGCCGTTGATGATCGTCTCGCCGAGGCTCGTGGACAGCGCGCTCGCCGCATGGAAGTGACCGACGTGGACGAAGTTCACCGGCTTCTGCAGCACCTGCTGGTACTTCGCGACCGCGCGCTGCAGGCCATAGAACGGCAGCCCGGCCCAGCCTTTGATGTCGTCGCCGTGGACGAGCAGGTGCGTCCATCCCCACGTCTCGACCACCTGGAACCACGACTGCGGGAAGTGGCAGGTCACGTTCGGCAACCCAAGCGCGCCGATTCGCAGCTCGATGATGTGGTAGAGGACGAGGTCCCAGTTGCAGCGGTAGGGCGCCTCGCCGTAGCTGCCGACGCGGCCGTGATTGCCGCCGACGCCGTAGAGCGTGAACTTCACGTCCGGGAATGCGGCCACGATGCGCCCAATGGCCTGGGCGAAGTCATTGGCGCCGTGGACCACCTGCTTGTAGACGTCGAAGTCGAGCTCGTAGGCCTGCCCGCGGAAGATCCCGTGGCCATCCACGATGTCGCCGAGCATCGCGACGACGACCCCCTCGAGCGGCACCGCGGCCCGCCGTTCGCGGATCGTCGCGGTGACCTCGGTCTCCCAGCGGGCGAGCTTGGTGAGGAAGATGGCCCAGTCGTGCTGGTTGATGCCGCCCATCTTCTCGAGCTCGACCTTCGTGCCGAGCTGGACGTCCGATACCTCGCACCAGAGGAGCTCGGGCTTGCCGCCGGGGGGCTCGTCCGGCAGCGGTTCTCGCACCACCTGCAGGACGTCCGGCGCGATCTTGCAGAGCGCCGCGTCCACCTTCTCGAGGACGATCTCGGTCATCCCCTGGGCCTTGCGCTGCCTCGCCCGGTCCTTGGCCTTCACACGCAGGTAGAGCTCCTCGCGCGGCGTCAACTCGGCCCTCGGCTGCTCGGGCTTGAGGAAGCTCGCGGGGGTGCCCTCGCCGTGGCGCTTGAAGGCATTGGCGAGCGAGTCGAGCGTGACGGGCACGCCGGTGGCCCGGGCGATGTCGGGCAGCGCCTCTCCGAGCGTGGTGTGGTGGCGCAGGATCTTCTTGGTGGCCGCGAGGAGCTTTCGGTTCCAGGCAATCATGGATTCCCTCAGGTCAGGACGAACGCCATGCGCCTGGCGAGGCGCTCGGCGGCGAACACGGCGTAGGTCGCCGCGTCGAGGAAGTGCGGGTCGCCCCGCGTGTAGACCCACTCGTAGCTGTACTCGCCCGTGTGCAGGCGCTTGCCGTCGTCATTGAGCGCGGTGCGCTCGCGCCGCTGGCGCACCACGCTCGTCAGGTGGTCGCGCAGGTGCTCGTAGAGGTTCTGCGGGCCAAGAGCGCCCCGGCGGTCGCGGATCACCTGCAGGTAGCCGTCTGGCGGCGGGATCGCGATGCGCCGGTCCTGGAACTGGCGCAATGCGAACTCCATCGCGCTGTACTTGTTCAGGACCACCGACCAGGGGATCTTCGTGAGCGTGCTCGCCCGCCGGAGCGGCACGGCCTGGCGACGGCGATCGGACCACTCGACCATGTTCTTGGCGGCCGGCGTCCACCAGGCGAGGAACACCTTGCGCGGGAAGGCGCGCGCGAAGTTCGCGGCCTCGTTGAAGTTCGGCATCGCGTCGCACACGCAGACGTCGATGCGCTCGGACACCATGAGCTCGTGGCAGCGGCGGAAGGGCTCGTCCTCCTCGATCACCTCGAGCCGGACCAGGCGGCGGGCGGTGCCGGTCTGCTGGAGGACGACCAGGTAGTTGAAGCCGGCCATCTGGTCGACCCCCATGCACATGCGGCCCTCGGGCTGACCGTCGCGGGTCGTCGCGCGGTTCCAGTCGAGGCCGGGCGAGATGCAGGCGTCGAGCTCGTCGGGGGTCAGGCCAATGTTCTTCGGGTCGACGAAGGGCACGCCGAGCTTGGCGTTGAAGAACTCCTGGCGGTTTTCGGTCTCCTGGAAGGTCTGCCAGATGCGCCGCGGCGAGATGTAGCGGCTCAGCATCTGGTGGATGTGGTAGCCGCGGAGCGCGGAGCCGGGGTTGTGGGGGACGAAGCGGCCGTTCTGCGGGTCGTGGATGCGGTGGCCGCAGCGCGGGCAGTGGTAGTAGCAATCGCCGCTCGCGGTCACGGCAATGCAGTCGGGGAAGACCTCCGAGAGCACGATGCCGTCGGGGCAGCCGCACCTGGTGTGGAACGTGTGCTGGTCGCTGCGCAGGAACCGGGCGTGGATGTCGGCGTTCGGCAGACCCGCGGTCGAGGCGTAGTACTTGACCTGGTAGGTCGAGTGCGAGACGCGCTCCTCGGCCTGGGCGATGTCGCGGCTCTCGACGAGGCGCACCTCGTCGAACGCGAGGACGTCGAGCGGCGTCGAGTCCTTCGAGGCCGTTCCGCCGATGTGCTGGAGGTAGAGCGAGCTCTTGCCGAAGCGCTTGAGCGAGAGCGTGTCGTCGCCCTGCATCCGGGTGCGCAGGCTCCGGTTCTGCTCGATGAGGGGACCGAGACGGTCCTTCGAGAGCTTCTCGACGCCCTCCTTGGTCGGGAAGTACAGGCCCGCCTTGACCGTGTGCTCGGAGACCCACCAGAGCAGACGCAGCAGGAGCCAGATGGTCGCGCCGATCTGCGCGGCCTTGAGGAGCACGACCTCGTCGGCGTCGTCCTCGTAGATCGGCAGGAGGTAGCGGTGGGCGTTCCAGTCGAACGGGCGGCCATCGACCCGGAAGTCGCTCTTCATGAGCCACTCGAGAAATGGCGTCGGGCGCGTCATCCGCCGATCCGCGGCCGCGCGAAGCACATCCGCGCGAAGTCGGTCTGGATGGGGATGACGACGCCCTTTCTCTCGGAGCGGTTCTTCGCCACGAAGAGCCGCATCTGCGGGGGCGTCATCTGCTCCTCCTCCTGCGTCTGGCAGAGGGCGAGGACGACGTCCGCGATCATGGCCTTGTCGAAGCTCTCGGAGAGGTCCTCGAGGCCGACCACCTCCTTCTTGAGCGCGGCCCGATTGGCCTGCGTGGCGGTCCAGACGGGGCAGTCGAGCTCCACGCCGAGGCCCCGGATCTCCTCGAACACCACCGCGAGCTCGTGGCGACGCTCGGAGTAGCGAGCGTGTGGCCGCATGAGGTCGCCGTAGTCGATGACGATGAGGTCGGGGCGGAAGCCCGTGGCGCCGAGGTCCGCGAGGTGGGCGCGGATCATCTGGACCGTGGCCACGTGGGGCGGCCACTGCTTGATGATGAAGGCGTCGCCGTACCGGTCGAAGAGCTGGGCGAGCTTGTGGGCGACCGTCTCGGCGTGTTCGTCGAGCTCGTTCATCCGGAGGCCCGTGAGGGCCGCGTCCGCGCGCGCGGCGACCGCACGGCCCGACATCTCGAGGCTGTAGAAGACGACGTTCGCGTTCGAGAGCAATGCGCGCTGCGCAAATGACAGCAGGGCAATGCTCTTGCCGCGATTGGTCGGCGCGAGGACGAGGCCGAGCTCGCCGGCCGAGAGGCCGCCGCGGTGCAGGTGCATGTCGAGCTCGGCGATGCCGGTCGGCAGGAGGCGCGCGGCGCCCTCGTCATGCGCCCCGAGCAGGCGCGTTCCGGCGTCGCGGAAGTAGTGCAGGCCGAGGTCGAGGTCGCGCAGACCCGAGTCGAGGGCGCGCGTGAGCACGCGGCGGATCGCGGGCCAGTCGCCCTTCGGCATGAGCGTGATGGACTCGTCGAGGGCCTTCCGAAGGCTCTGGAAGACGATGAAATCGGAGATCTGGGCGAGCGCGTAGGCACGATCGGCCGGCTGGACCGGCGTCTCGAGCTCGGCGGCGAGCTCGACGTGAGCGGGGATCTCGGCCCGGGAGAGCTCGTCGGCCTCGGCGGCAGTGCGCAGTCGATCGCGCAGGATGGGCATCGAGAGCGGGCCCTTGTAGTCCTCGAGGTGGTCGCGCATCGCGCGGTACGCGAACGCGCAGGCCGCGACATCGAAGTGGTCGGGGCGCAAGGCGTGGACGACGCGCGAGAGCGCCAGCGGGTCCTGGAAGAAGACGCGGACGATGAGGCGCTGGAAGCTCGGATCGAAGCCGAGCGTGGGCGCCTTCACGACGCGAGCTCCATTGCCGGGCGGAGCTCTGCTTGCCGGCGGCGCAGGTGATCGAGGTCGGGGCCCGGGTGGCGGGCGAAGTGGCCGGCCGCGTCGAGGGTGCGCCACGCGGTCTGGCGGCGGAGCCAGTCGGCGTCGAACACGCCGGCTTCGGGGCCGCCGAGAGCGCAAAGGATGTCCGTGGGGCCGACGCCCCAGCGTGCGCAGAGCTGGGCGAGGTACGCGCCCTGGGCGCCAAACCGCTGGCTGCGATAGGTGCGGACGGGGCGGCCATCGGCGACCACGGAGCCCTCGGGGGCGACGCGGTTCGCCAGTCGCCAGCCGGCGAGGACCTCGGCGGCGTTGCCGGGTCCCGTGCGCTGGTGGAGGTGCCGCGGCTGCGGGTGGCGGCCGTGGTGGCGCTTCTCCCACCAGAAGTGCGCCTCGACGTGGTCGTCGAACGTGGCGCCGAGCTCGCGCGCGAGCTGGGCCGCGAGCACGTGATGAACGAAATTCGCGTCGCCCGGGCGCGGCCCGCGGCGGCCGTGCGCGCCGCGGAAGCGGTCGCCGAGGAAAGCCCGCAGCTTCCGGTCGTACGTCCACGCGAACCGGACGCCCGCTTCGATCTCCTCTGCCGAGTAGCCCCGCATCCGAAGGCCCGTTGGAACCGCGGCAACCGAGCCAACCGAATTGGCCGCCTTGCCGGCCCGTCGATCCGTTGAATGGACCTACGTGATGCACAGTCGGCGCTCGCGCGCCTCGGCTACTCCCCCGGCCCCGCGGACGGTGTCCTCGGCGTGCGCACCCGGGCTGCCCTCCTGCAGCTGCAGCGCGATGCCGGCCTCATCGCATCCGGCGCGCTCGACGCTCGGTCGCAATCGGTGCTCGATCGCCTGTCGGCCAGCGTGCGGCGGGCCACCGGTCTACCCGCCGAGCTCGGGCACCTGAGCCGGTTCCGGCTCACCAACTACGTGCTCGCGGAGCAGCCCGCGAACGACAGCCCCGCGGCCGTGCCCGTCCTCGGGCGAGCGGGCGAGGTGCTCGGGCGCGTGTCTGCGCGGTTCTTCTGCGACCTGGCCCTCCAGGGCTCGGGGCGCCTGAACGACGGGCGCCTGCTCAACGTGACGGGCGGGTACGTGAGCGTGCAGGGCCATCCCGCGTACGCCGCCGTTCTGGCGAGGGCGATGCAGGTCCTGCCGTCGAAGCTGGCCGCCGCGGGGATCCGGGTCCTCGGCGACCGGGTCACCGAGGCCCTCACCTTCGCGGTGGTCCCGCCCGAGCGCGCGGGCAAGGGCTGGACCATCCAGCATGGCATTCCGTGCGAGCCGTTCCGCACGCTCGCCGCGGACCTCGGGGCCTATCGCACCTCCGACCCGCGCTTCCGCGACAATGGAGGCCTCGTCCCGGCGGGCACGCGAGTGTTCGTGACCGAGCTCGCGGGCGCGAGGCTCCCCGACCAGAGCACCCACGACGGCTGGTGCGTGGTCAACGACACCGGTGGCGCGATCTTTGGAGCCCACTTCGACGTCTTTGCCGGCACGCGCGCCCTGGCCAAGCAGGTGGCGGTGCCATCGATCGGTCACGTGTGGTTCGCGGGGAGCGAGGAGCGCTGCCCGCCCGACTACGCCTACGGCATCTGACTGACGGCTCGATTGTCGAACCGCGCGGTCGGGTACCGCTCTTCGACTACGCCGCGGATGGCTTGAGCAACTCGGTCAAGGGCAGGAACGTGAGCTCCTCGACCGGCACCTCGAACTCGAGCGGCGGCTCGATCGGATCCAGGACCGCGCGTACGCGCACGATGCGGCGCCCCTGGACGCCAATCGGCCCACGATCTTCGACCACGATCGCATGGACATCCCGCCTCCCCATCCGCCACATGACGTGGGACCCAACGGAGATGGCCGGGGTGCGCTGCTTGCCCATCTGGCTCGAGTATATGCGGGTTCCACCAGCTCAGGTTGCGCCGAATCCCAGATGGGATACAGTTCGCTCATGGAGCGACAGGTCTCGATACGGCTGTCCGAGCAGCTCATGGAGCGGCTGGACCGCCGCGCAAGGCAACGCAAGAGACCGCGCGCGGACGTGATCCGCGCCGCGCTCACCGCCTTCCTCGACCTGCCGGACGGCGCGCTCGAGGGACGGCCGATCGATCGCGTCCGTGACCTGGTGGGCGCCATCGGTGGGTTGCCGAGGGATCTGGCGACGAACTCACGAAAGCACCTTGCCGGCCTCGGTCGCCGCAGGTAAGTGGCTGCTGGACACGGGGCCGCTCGTCGCCCTGCTGTCCAGGAACGACGCAGCCCACGAGCAGTGCGTCGAGACGTTCGCGTCCCTGCCCGGACCCCTTCTGAGCACCGAGGAGGTACTCACCGAGGCAATGCATCTGGTCGGCAAGCGACCCCGGGATGCCGCCACGTGCCTCGACTTCTTCATCCGTGCCGGGGCCCTTCTGTTGCCCATGACGGCCCAGCGCCTGGCTCGCTGTCGAGAGCTCATGGCCCGCTACTCGAACGTGCCGATGGACTTCGCCGACGCCACTCTGGTCGCACTGGCCGAGGAGCTCGAGATCGGCAACGTGCTCACGCTCGATCACCGCGGCTTCGTAACGTACCGGTGGAACCGTACCCGGCGGTTCACGATCCTCCCCTGAGGGACCGGGCGCGGCGTCCCCGTCCACTCACGTGTGCCGTCGCGTACGCAGCTGCACGAGCCCATCCGCCTTCACCTCGATGCCATGTGCCGGGCACACCGGTCTGTAGCCGCAGTAGTCGCAGAACGCGGACACCTGCGGCTTGGGATCGGGCTGGCTGCCGCGGATTGCGGCGTCGTCGATCCAGGCGACGAACCAGTCGCGCACGCTCTTGCGGATCTCGTCGGCGGAGAGGCCGCGGCCCCACACCAGCTCGCCGTCGCCGAGGAAGTGGATTCCGGAGCACACCTTCCGGAGCTCGGGGAAGTGCGCAAACGCGAGCACGGCGTAGCCCTTGAGCTGGCTCGCGTGCCACTTGAGGTCCTTCTTGCGACTCGACTTGTGGTCGATGAGGGCCACGCGGCCGTCGCCGAGGACGAACGCGAGGTCGACGGCACCGCGGAAGAACACGTCGGGCGCGAGGAATCCCGTGGGCCGGAGCTCGTCATCGACGCCGAGGCGCTCCTCGCAGAGCTCCTGCCGGACGTCCCCTCGTGCGCGGAAGGCGGAGATGGTGTCGAGGAAGCGGCCGATGGCACCGGCGAGCGCCTCGAGCCGAGCGCGCTCCTCGGCCGACAGCTCGAGCCGGGTCGCGACCGCGCCAAGGGAGGCGTCGAGAGCCGCTCCGCGCTCCACCCGTTCGAGGACCTCGTGGGCGGCCGTGCCGACGCGCGCCTCCGGGCTCGTCACCTGCTCGGGCAGGTGCTCGATGTAGCGGTACCGGAACGCGAGCGCACAGGTCGAGGCCAGCTTCGCCTTGCTGACGGACCACGGGGCCAGGTTGTGGGAGAGCGCGGAGAACATGGTCACCTCGTCGACTGAAACCACGCTACGGGTGCGACGGACATGAACCCCCGGAGCGGCTCCGGCGGGCGAGGCGCTCGGCCCAGCCGAGGCCGCGAATGCGCGCATTTGCCGCCTCCGCGAACGCGCCATCGCGCTCGAAGCCGAGGAACCGCCGCCCCTGGCGCACGCAGGCCTCGGCCGTCGTGCCCGAGCCCATGAACGGATCGAGGACGACCTCGCCCGGCCGGCTTGCCATGACGACCATCCGCTCGATGACGTCGACGGGCTTCTGCGTCGGGTGGCTGCGCGCCGCCGGGGGCAAGTACGGCCACACATTCGACGCTTGCCGTCCGTCGAGCCGCTTGAGCAGGCCATAGTCAAAGAACCAGCCGGCGCCCGAGGGCGACGCCCAGAGGACGTAGAGCGTCCGCTCGTAGAGCTGCCGCCGGGAGACGGAGAACCCGCCGACCCGGGCGAGCACGATGGTGTTGAGGATGCGCGCCCCGGCTTGCCGGAGGCGCTGGCCGAGGTCGAAGACGTTGTGCCAGGTGCCGAAGACAAGCAGCGTGCCCGTGGGTCGGAGGACGCGCAGCGCCTCGGCGAGCCAGGGTCCGTTGTCGATGGTGTCCCACGCCATGTCGCCCGCGCGGGCCAAGCGACCGGCGCGGAACATTCGCCCGCCGTTGTCGAGGTTGAACGGCGGGTCGGCGAGCACGAGGTCCACGCACGCATCGGGCATTGCGGCCATGCCCTCGACGCAGCCCTGGCAGTGGGTTCGCCCGAGCGCAGGTGCCGTTTCGGGCCAGCCTCCGTTGTCGGTCATGCCGCTCGGCCTGTCGATTGCGCAGTGGATCGCAGTGCCCGTCGCAGGCGCGAGAGCGCGGTGACCTCGATCTCGCGGACGTCATCTGTCGCCATGCCGAGGATCTGGCCCACCTCCTCGAGCGTGTGGGCGCCGTCCTCGGCGACGTCGAGCGCGCACGAGTAGAGGTAGGACATGCCGTCGCGGCTGTCGGCAGCGAGGTGATAGCGACAGCTCACGAACGGGCACGGGCGCGGGATCTCCGAGCAGTCGCCGCGCACGAGCGGCCGTTCTGGCGGGAGCACCGGCAGCCTCCGGGTGTTGCAATCGAGCTCGTCCCTGGACATGCACCCGATTCGGACACCGGCGAAGCGGCCAATTCCCCCGGGCTCCCTACGCGAGAACCTCAGCGGGCACGGCGAACGGCTGGCCCGACGCCCGGTAGTGCTGCAGGTAGACCGGGCGGAGGGTCGCGACCCGCGGGGGCGACAGGGCACGATCGAACCCGATCCCGCGGCAGGTGCCGTCCGGGCGCTGCCAGTGGAGAACGATGTGCTCGAGGGCGCCGTGGAGGTCGAAGAGCCGTCCGAGCCGCCGGGCCAGGATCGGCATGCAGCGAGCCCCGAGACCACGGGGACATCCGTGCGCCTCGAGGCAAGCCATCGGCGGGGCCGCGGCGTGCTCGCTGAGGTGGATGCTGCACTCGGGGTACAGGGCGCCGAGGGGCAGGAACAGCACGCGCCCGCCCACGAGGACGCCTGTGGCGGGGCCGGCAGTCAGGACTACTCCTTCGGCGGCACGGGCGCGTCGTCGTCGGCCGACGCTTCGTCCTTCGAGGGCGAAGCAATGACGCCGAGCCTCCGGGCAAGCTCGTGCCCTGCGATCGAGAGCAGCCCCGAGAAGCCGAGCACGATCGCCTGGCCCGGGTGGACGCCGGCCTGGATCGCCGAGAACACGCCCGCGAGGACCCCGAGCCCGGCGATGAGCAATCGCTTGCCCCAGCGCGGCATCCGCCCCCACCAGTTCGGCCCGGGCCCACCAGCGCCGATGCGCTTGAGGACCGCCACGAGCGCGGCGATGAAGAGCGCCACGAGCCCGGCCGCCCCGACGACCCTGTAGTCGACGATGGCCTCGGTGAACTGGGTCCAGGCGGAGACCACATCGACTGGCTCGCCGACTGTTTCGAGAACCGCAGCGATCAAGAAGAAGAGCATCAGCACCTCCCCGGGGCGCTGTGCCCCAGCGGGAGGGGTGGGGAGCACGGCAACGAGGCCAATTCAGGCTGCCTCGCAGCCCGGTCAGATCTCCGTGGTACTTGTGTGGACTGGAGTCCTTGCCATGTCCGGATGGGCAACTACGTTCGCAGACGCCACGAAGACGAGTGGCCGCGATCATGCGGTGCAGAAGTACATCGTCGGTCAGTTCCGTAGCGACGCGAGGCTCGACTGGGTGGCGGCAACTCGACGAGCTTGCGTGATAGATGAATTGAAGTGGAAGCACTTCAAGCAGCACCAGCCGGCACTTCTGCAGCAGAACCACAAGGCGCTCTGGCGAGCGATCCGGGCCGGCCTCAGCCAAGCGACCATTGTGGTCATCGATCCAACGCCCGCGCGAGAGGCGGCCCTGCGGCTAATCGGACAGGGTGACCCTCGAGATCACGCGTTCCGGGATGCACTCGACCGCGCGTGGGCCCTGCAGATTCTGCGGGAGACTCTGCCAGTTCGAGTCGCCGAGCGACTGGCGACCGAGTGGTTTCAGCCGTCCTTTTCATCCCTCGCATTCCCAGCGCGGCAACAACGCCGCCTGCTGGCGTTTCGTGCCGACGATGTCCTGAGCGATCTCCTCGCCGGTAGCTCGGCGACAAGAAGCCTCGCTCGCCACTCATTGATCTTCGCGGGTCGGGCGGCTGCGTCGATGCCCATTGATTCGGACCGATATGTTCGAGAAATCGAAACACCCGAGTGGGCACGGCGAGGCTCACTCGAGGAGGAGTTCCAGACCAAGCGCGTCTTCGACGTGGAGCTCCCAGGTTCCCTGGGTGTGCTCAACCGTGCGGCTGCCGCCCTTGCCGAGCCATTGCGCCTGCAGACTCCTTGGATCGGAGGCGCCCGAGAAACCGATTCGCGGGAGGCCGATGCGATCCAGGCGGCAGACGTCGCTGCCGGCGTGGCCCGCGAGTTGCTCGATGCTGGTCACCCCTTGCGCACCCTTTGCGGGCGCTTCGAAAAGGTCGTGCACAACGGCACGCCCATCCAGTAGAGGAGGAGTCGCCCGTCCACGGCCTGCGTGAGGCGCCATGTCGAGGGGCCTTGCGGCGTGATGTCGCGTTCGGGCGCGGGCGGGATCGTGCTCGACGGGGCGGCCCGGGTGGCGACGGACAGGACGCGGACATGGCGCACCCAGGTTCCGGTATCATACGCGCGTGGGGAGCGCGTGGGTGGTCCTGCTGGCTTGCCTCATCGGCTGCGCGAGCGAGATGACTGCGCTCGACCAGGGATGGCAGGCCCGCTGGGGTGACAGCCCGAGGCGCGCCGACGGGACCTTCGAATGGGCCGTCAGTGAGGGCTCGGACGGGTGGACGTCCACGGGCTCGCAAGGGGGCCTGTTGGATCGAGGTCGCCAGCAGTGGATGTGGAAGCGCCTCCGCTTGCCGGCCTCTTTCCCAGACGATGCGTGCCTCTACACGATGTCGCTCAGCTTGGCCGCCGAGGTCTTCGTTGACGGAGCGCGTGTGTATCGGCAGGGCGATCCCGACTCTCGTAGCTTCGATGGCTTCCGACCGGCTTGCATTCGGCTGCAGCCCCGGTGGGGAGGCCGCTGGATCTCATTCCGCTTCTGGTCCGATGACCCGCGGTGGATCGGCTTGATCGGCGTGGTCGCCCTCGGCACTGCGGATTCGATGCTTGCCTGGGAATTGCGCCAAGGGCTGCCCATTGTCGGCCTCTCCGGCGTGCTCGTCACCTCGGGTCTCTTCTCACTCGGGCTCTGGCTCTGGCGGCGGCGAGAGCGCATCTACGCTGACTTCGGAGCAGCGTCGCTCGTGTTCGGGATCTACTACGTCTTTCGGTCTCCTCATGACTGGGCGCTGGCGCCGCCCTACCTCGGCCTCTCGATCGAACTGTCGCTTCTGTTCCTAAGCGCGGGGCTGATCTGCCGGCTGTTCGTCACGCTGCTGGGCGGTGGGCCGGGCAACGTCATGGCCTGGATGGGCCGTGGGACGTTCGTGTTCGGGCTCGGCGCAACGATCCTCATGGCCACGGGTCAGGTCAGGAACATCGACACGATGCTGCCTGGCCAGGTGGTCCTTCTCACCGCGTGTGTCGTCGCGCTGGCAGTGGCGCTCCGGTCCGCGCGACGGGGCAGCGCAGACGCGCGCCTAGCCTTCGCTGGTCTCGCGGGCTTCATCGGGTTCAGCATCATCGACGTCGTGGGATCCATGAACATGACGATGGGCGCGGTGCGCTGGTGGTGGGGCGCAAGCATGCCGGGCGTGGCGATCTTCTTCACGTCCCTCGGCGCCATCCTCGTGCGTCGCTTCCTCGCCGTGCATCGCTCGCTTGAGCACCAGGTGCGATCTCTAGAGGAACGCGACCGGGAGCTCAGTGCGCTCAATGTCGAGCTGCGGCGTCAGGTCGCCGAGCGGGCCAAGGGCTTCTCGGAAGCTCTCGCGATCCTCAGCCACCAGGGTCCGACCGCCGGCCTCGGTCCCGGGTCGGAGGTCGGGGTCTACCGCATCGAGCGGCTCCTCGGAACGGGCGGCATGGGCACGGTGTACGAGGCGCGGCGTCACGCGGACGGCAGTCACATCGCCCTCAAGGTCATGCACGAGCAGATCCGTGTCGACGCCAAGGCCCGCTTCGCGCGCGAGGCGGAACTTGCGGCGCGCGTGAGCCACACGAACCTCGTTCCGGTCCTCGACTTCGGTGTCAGCGAGCAGGGCCGCCTCTACCTCGTCATGGAAATCGTCAGAGGCTGCACCCTGGCGCACATTGGTGAGCGCCGCAGGGACCGGGCGTGGGTGTCGGGCGTGCTGGCCCAGGTCGCGAGGGGCCTGGCGGCGCTTCACGAGGCCGCGATCGTTCACCGAGACCTCAAGCCCTCAAACGTCCTCCTCGAGGGCGGCGTCGAGGGGGACGGGACCCGCGCGCGAATTGCAGACTTCGGCATCGCTGCGCTCGCTGGACGAATCGACGAGCCCGCCATCGATGCCGCCGCAGCGGGCGTGGCCGCGACGCTCGTCGGCGATTCCGGTCCGCGCCTGACCGCCACTGGCGCGGTGATCGGCACGCCGGCCTACATGGCCCCTGAGCTCGGGCGCCGCGGCTACGAGGCCACGCCATCCGCCGATGTGTTCAGCTTCGGCGTCGTGAGCTACGAGGTCCTGAGCGGAGAGCTACCCTTTCGCGTGCCGGCGATGGAGCGGCGCTCAACGTCGCCCGAGATCGCGGCGAGCGTTTGGTCCCGGCTGGGGCTCGACGCGACGATCGTGGATCTCCTACAGCAGTCGCTGGCGTTTGATCCGACGCGGCGTCCCCCGGCGCGAGAGCTCGCTGAGGCCTTGGCACGATTCGCCGGGCTGGACAGCTGAGAACCGTGCATTGCCGGCCCCAGGTATCGCGCCATACCGCCATGCCGCGATCCGAACCGGCCGCAAGAGGCACCGAGGCATCCCGCGTTCTTAAATCGCACCGACAGTACTCGATGCGCCGACCGCCTCGACGGCGCCCAACGTCCCCCACACCTGGACCATCACGCCCTCGATCCCGGAGAGCTGCGCGGACGGGTACGTGTAGACGAGGAGCGGGCCGTCGATGGCGCGGAGGACGAGGCCCGAGCTGAAGCGGAGGTCGCGGGCGAAGCCGCGCCAGGCGACGTCGGCGGAGGTGCAGAAGCCGCGGAGCTCGTTGTAGGGGCGGCGGTGCGTGGGCTCGGGGCCGAGCATGGCGACGCTTCGCCAGGCTTCGTAGCGCGGGTTCACCTGCAGCGTGACGATGTAGCCCTCGGGCGCGGTCGGGCGGAACCACGGTGACCACGGGAGCTGGAGCCCGTAGATGGCGCCGGCGTTGGTCGAGGGGCCGATGATCTCGACGAGCGCGGGCGTGGGCGCGACGGGGGCGGCGAAGGGCGGACGCCAGGTGGGTGCGGCGCGCTGCGGGCCCATCCCACCGTCGGAGATCATGCAGTGCGATTGGGCGCGCAGACGCCAGGTGCCCGCATCGTAGGTGAGGTAGGCCCACGCGAGCGGGAGCTTGTAGGGATTCATGAAGTTGAAGCCGGGCGGGCCGGGCACGGGCGCACCGACCGCGTCGCGGTCGACGTTGATCATCGCGGCCTGCCCCATCAGGCGCAGGCGGCGCCGGACCTCGAGGACCTCGGAGTCGACCAGCACCGCGCCGTCGGTCCAGCCGGCCTGGTCGAAGCCGTCGCTCGCCGAGAGCCGGAGGGTGCCGGCCAGGTTCGCGTCGCCGGAGACCCCCTCGAGACTGGCGACGGCGCCGTGGTTCCGGAGGCCGCCGCCGCGATCGGTGCCGATGCCGAGAATGCCGCGGAGGTTGCCCTGGCCGCCGATCCCGTCGGCCCAGATGCGGACGGCGGACGCAGTCGTGAGGTCGAGGCCCGCGGCGCTAACTTGCACGATGACGGGACTCGACGCGCCGGCCTGGTGCGCCTGTAGTGCTCCGGCGGGGCCTGTCTGATCTCCGAGCAGGCGCACGACGCCGCGGCTGTGGACGACTATCGTGCCGGCGCCGACGTCGAGGTGGAGCTGGCCGCGCGGGTCGTCGACCGTGATGCGGCGACCGGAGTCGCCGAGTGCCGCCCAGGTCCGGAACACCAGGTCGCGCTGCAGGCGGCCGTGCGCGTCAGGACCGAGGAGGTCGGGCACCCTGCGCGGGACGCGCGCCATCTCGATGACGGTCGGCGTGGGCAGGGCGCCGCCGGCGCGGTTGTCGAAGCGGACGGCGCCGAGGAGGACCGAGCGCGCGGTGGGCGGCGCGGGGTTCGGGCGGAAGTCGGGGCTCGTCGTCCGGTGGACGCGCGTGGGGGCGGTCTGCCAGTCGGGGCCGGTGAGCGGGATGCCGGGGTCGCTCGTGTTCGGCTGCGGCGTGGCCCAGTAGTAGACGAAGAGGACGCTGGCCGCCGGCGCGAGCGAGAAGTCACTGGCGTCGACCGTCGGGCGCATCCGGTGGCGAATGCCGGCCGTGTAGTAGTGCGCCTCCGGAAGGTGCACGCGCGCGGTCCACTGGCCTGGAGACGCGCCGGGGACGAGGTCGATGGCTGTGGGCGCGCCTCCGGCGACGACGCCCGTGCCATTGAGCTCGTTGAAGTAGAGACGCGCGATGTCCCAGAGCGGGACGGGGACGGGATCGATCCACTTCGGCGTCGGCGTGTCGGCCGCGATGGGTGCCCAGGTGCCGGGGCGACCGAACTTGGCCTCGGCGAGGATGAACGCGAGCGCGTCGCGCAGGCTCTTGTGGGTGCCGAGGGCGTCCTCCTCGCGGCCGGTCAGGCGCTCGCTCGTTCCGCCGAGACGGTCGGGCTCGTCGGCGGGTCTGCCGAGGAGCCTCTCGCCGCGGAGGACGTCTCCGGCGAATAGGCGCGGGCGGACGTCACCCGGTGCGCTGCGGTCGGCGGGGTCGCGCGCGTCGGCGAGCCTGCCGATGCTGCGGACGAAGCGATAGCCCGAGCGGGACGGCGGAAGCGCCGGGGCGTGGTTCGTCACGAAGCCAATGGCGACTGAGTGCGCCTGGTCGGCCGGCGCAAGCGGCGGCGTGACCGTGAGCTCGTTCGTGTGCGGGTCGACGGCGTCGACGGTGTACGTGCCGGTCGAGGCGGGCACCGACAGCGCGGAGCCCGGGCGGAACAGCCGTGCGCGCACGAGGCGGACGATCGTGCGGGCCGGGTCGCTGGTGTCGAGGGACAGCACCTTGCCGACTGCCGGTTCGGTGCGCAGGCGAGACTCGTCGATGATGCTGCGCCCTCGCGGCGCGATCACCGGGATCACGGCGAGCGGGATGACGAGCGCGGGGGTGTCCACGCTGGCGTTTCCGAAGCTCGGGTCGTCGAGCGCGTCCACCGGCTGCCAGGCGACCGAGAGGCGGGTCCGCACCTGCTGGATGAACTCCCGGCCGGTCGTGCCGTCGGGGTTCTGTGCGGCAGGGTCCCAGAGGTAGCGGGCGGCGGTGTCGGAGGGCACGAGGCGGAAGACGACGCCGATGTGGTGCAGGCCCTCACCTTCGAGCGGGAGGGTGACGACGCCGGCAGGCGAGTCCTCGATGTGGACGAGCTGCAGCGTCGGATCGAGCGCGGCGCCGTTGTAGATGCGAAGGACGTTGGTCTCCGAGCCCGGCGCGCCATCGAGCGCGACGTCGAAGCCCTCGATGACGCCCATGAGCTCGGAGAAGAGCTGGCCGACGTGGACCTTGAGCTCGGCGACGGTGAAGCCGCTGCCTCCGTGGAGGAAGTCCTCGAGGTCGATGCGCTCGTTTCCGAGGACGCGCAGGCGCTTGGTCATGATGTGGCCTCCGCGTCCGTGTAGAACCGGACCGCGTAGCAGGGCTCGCAGAACCAGGGCGGAGCCGGGTCCGGTGCGGGCTCGGCGCTGCGCTCGAAGGTCACGAAGACGCCGGCGGCGCGCACGAGGTCCACGAGTGTCTTCAGGCGTTCGATCCAGAAATCATCGGCGAAGAGGACGAGCGGATGGTCGGCGCGCGTGGGATCGGGCGCGTGTGGGCGGGGGACCGCGATGTCCCGGTAGAGGATGCCCGAGCCGGGTGCCGTTTCGAGCGCCGAGCCGGTGAAGGGATTGATTGCGAAGGGATCCTGCCGCACGACGACGGGGAGGTCGCGCCCATTGCGGGGGTCGCGGGCGAGCACCGTTGCGAACTCCTCGGCGAAGGGCTCCCAGCTCGAAGGATCGCCGAGGACGCGCTCGCGGCCACACGGCTGAAGGCGCGCGTCGAACGTGTAGACGTGCGGGCCCGGGAAGGCGCGATCCATCGACAGACGCGCGGGGTCGCCAGAAGCGTTCCAGGGATGGACGGCCCAGCGCTGCGGGGCGGGTGCGACAGCGGGAGCGGGCGGCGGGTCCCAGGGCTCGCCGGCCGGCTCCTCGACGGTGCGATCGCGGACGGCGGGCGGCAGCGGATGCTCGAAGTCGTCGTGCAGGTAGCTCGCCTGGCGCAGGTCGGCGGGGACTCGCGTGACGTCGTCGCGCCGGCGCAGGTCCACGAACACGCGCGGGCCCACTGTGACCTGGTCGAGGAACGGCGTTGTGGGCTGCGCCTCGGGCGGCCCCGGTGCGCGGCCGACGTCGAACAGCGACCAGGAGCGCAGGTCGATGCGCGTCTCGAGCGAGCGGAAGCGCGGGTGCGGGTCCTCGGTCGCAGGCGGGCCGGGGAGCAGGACTGCCTCCATCGTGCGAACGCACCCCTCGAGATCGGTCCACGCGTGCCTGCGCGACGCCTCCGGGACGGACACCCGGTAGGTCGGCGGGAGCGCGAGGCGCAGCGCAGCGCCGAGGCCGGCAAGGGTGCGCGTGTCGATCCGGTAGGTCGCAAGGACCTCGGCGCCGGTGGGCAGACCGGGCCGAGGAACCGGTGCGCTCGTCGAGGGATCGATGGCGAAGAACGTGAGGGGCGCGGGAAGGATGTCGAAGGAGACGCGGCCCGCGGCATCGACGCTGAAATGCGGGGGAGAAAGGCGAACCGGCACGGACGCCGCCGGCGTGTGGGGGTTTACCCAGAGCTCGACAGAGTCCGGGATCACGGGAGCGTGCGCGAGCTTCGCGGCGATCGTGCCGCCCACGGCTCGGGGCACGACGACTTCCGGCCCCGGTCTCGGCGCGGGATCGGGAGAGCCGGGCGTTCCGACCTGCACGCCACCGGCGCCAATCGTCACCGTCCCGAGCCCGGGTGCGGGAGCATCGGCCGGCACGCTACGACCTGTCAGGCGAACGGCCACCGCAGGCGGATGCGGGCGCGCCGAAGTAGGCGCGGCGGGATTGAGCAGGAGCTCGACGCGCAGGTCCGGCGGCGCGGTCACCGGGTCGCCGAGGTAGTCGATGCGGACGGCGTCACCGAGCAGGACGTCGAGGAGCGCGAAGAGGCGCTCCTCGGTGGTCTTCGGCGCCATGAGGCAGATGCGCAGGACCTGTCGCCACGTGTCGTCGTCGACGCCTGCGGGCGGACGGAACAGGCCGAAGTTCTCGCCGATCACGTCGAGGTAGCGACCGTCAGCGCTGTCGACGAAGAGCTCGTCTCGCACCTGGTCGATGGCGCCCTGGAAGCGGTCAGCCATTGCCGCCCTCCCGTCCACCGGCGCGCTCGTCCTCGGCGAACAGGGCCGACAGGACGACCCCCGGAGCCAGCTCCTGTGCGTGCGCGCTCTTCG
Source organism: Myxococcales bacterium (assembly GCA_023248855.1). Taxonomy (GTDB): domain Bacteria; phylum Myxococcota_A; class Polyangia; order JAHFDS01; family JAHFDS01; genus JAHFDS01. Next base: position 6,723 of record JAHFDS010000012.1, on the reverse strand, counting down.
GACCGAGCGTGCGCTCCGCGAAGCCGCGCTTGACCAGCCGGGCCACGAACGTGCCGCTCGTGGGGCCGAAGACGCCGCCTTCGGTCGTGCGCAGCGCAGGCAGGTGCAGGCGATACGTGCCGGGTGCCCCGGACACGAAGAGCTCGAGGTAGGTGGGGTCGCTGACGGCGCGGAGTACCCCGGCCGCGTCCGGGCGACGCTCCTCGCGGCCAATGGCGCGCACCTCGAGCGGGGGCCGACCAGGGTCCGTCGTTTCGATGCGGTATGCGGAGGGCGCCGTCAGAAGGGGCGTGACTGCCAGGCGCACCGGAAGGTCGACGCGCACCGTGCCGTGCTCGGTGAAGCGGATGCCGAACGCACTCGCGGGTGCCTCGATGACGGCATCCACCCGATCATCGACGTGCTGGATGCCGTCCGAGTAGCGGAGCCGCAGAGACAGGGCGTACGGCCCGACGAGCGGTGTATCCGGGGTGAGCTCGAGCTCGCCGGTACCCCGGCCGCGGTGGACGAGGCGCACTGCAGACGCACCGCGCGTGCCCGGCAGGAGCGTGACGGACTCGAGATCTCGGTCCAGCGCTGCGAGCGGAAGCACGATGCGCTTGTCGGGGACGATCGGCTGCCTCCAGATGGGGCGCGCGATCAGCGTGTCGTGCACGAAAACGAAGGCGTTCATCGCTGCACCGCCAGGGGCCGGAAGCCGCTTGCGAGCTGGAGCTGCGGGTGCGCCCTCGGCTCGAGCTCGAGGCGCGAGACGCAGCCGCACGGTGCGAGCACGTGAAGCGCCATCAGGAGCGGCGTCCCGCAATGGTCGCTGGCCGTGTCGAGCCCGCGCAGCAGGCCATCGTGGGCGTTCGTGAGCTCGTGCTCGTCAAGGTAGAAGACGACTCCGCGGCCGGGCAGCTCCACTGGCTCCTCGATGCCGGCTCCGCGGACGACGATCACGGTCGAGCCCGTCGTGCTGTCTGCCGGCAGGAACGGATTGCCGGCGCGCCGGAGCGGCCGCCTGGGCTGGAAGTGGCCCTTGTCGACATGTGCGTACTCGAGGTGCGGGTGCGCCTCGTCCGCGGCGACGACCACGCCGAGGTCGCCGCCCTCGGTCACCGCGAAGCCCGCGCGCCGCCTCCGCGGCACTGTGTCGTTCACCGAGCCGTCTGCACGCCGGTACGGCTGGACGCGCAGCTGGAAGATCCAGGGGGGCCCCTTGTACGGCTGCCCGAGGCGCCGGAGGTCACCGAAGGCTGCCTGCACGAGATCGGCCTGACCCGGCTCGAGACCGTCGAACGGTCCGATGCGGAAGCGGGCCGGCGGCTCCGCGGGCAGGGCGCGAGCGGCCACAGGCCCGACGAGCTCCACGCGCGGGTGTCCCTGATGCACGAACGCTGGCGCAGTGGCCGTGACGAAGCGGTGGTCCTCGAGGCAGCGAGCCGTGAGGACCATCTGGTGCAAGTCGTCGGCCGTCTCGGTCAGGGTGAAGGCCATTCGTCCGCTCGCGGGGCCGGTCGGCTCGAACGGGCCCAGCCGATCGATCCCTCGAGCGTCGGGCGAGAGCGTGAGCGCCTCGGCCTTGCCCGCCTCGAGCGCGTCCATGACGGCCCTCGGCACGCGCTCGAGCTCCGCGAGGAGGACTCCCTTGCACGCGTGATCGGCAGCGCCCACGGGCGCCGGCACTGGCACGCGAACGGACAGCACGTCGAAGGACCGCTTCGCCGCAAGCGGCGGAAGCTTTACGGACCTGCCGGTCGCGATGAACGTCACCGCGAGCACGTGGGTCGCCTCGGAGTGCGGACGCAGGGCGATGCCGAAGCGCGCGCCGTGATCCTTGCCGCAGGCCCGCTCGAGCGGGCTCGTGATCTCGGCGATCCCGGATGACCCGTGCAGATCGAGAGCGACGCTGTCGTAGCCGGCGGGCAGGTCGGGGACGCCGACCCACGTGCCGGTGATGGGGGCCCCGCCGGGCATCTCGGCGCGCCCCTCGAAGATGCCGCGGTTTCCCACCTCTCCGGCGAGGCGCGCGGGGATCGGGTCGGTCGGCAGCCAGAGGCGCACGCGCGGCGTCCTGCAGTGGGTGACGATCTCGAAGACGTAGGCAGACGCCATCACGAGCCTCCGGAGGAGCCGACCGAGGAGCCGGCGAACACAGGCAACGGGTCTCACGAGACGACGACGCTCCCGCGCGGAGCGCGCGCCACCTCGTCCTCGAGCAGCACCACGTTGCCCGTCGGCAGGAGCGCCGTGACGTCGAAGACACCGGGCACCGACATCGCGAGAGCCGCGATGCGCGCGACCACGACCTCGGCACCGAGGCCGAGCCCGTTGATGTACTGCTCGACGGTCGCCATCACGGGCGAGACGAGATCGCCGCGCGCGAAGCCCTCCTTCGGCGTGACCGCGAGTCGCACATCGACCTGCCGGACGAGCGGGTAGCGCACGCGGACGCGGGTGCCCGCGGCCTTCCATCCCGGATAGCGCAGCCGATCAGCGGGGTCGCCGTTGACGACGCGCTGCACCTCGCCGATGAGGCCCGTGTAGCAGGCGAACCGCGCAGTCACGGCCGTCCCTGCGCGCAGCCCCGGCGCAAGCGTCCCTGTGCGCGGGTCGCGATGCGCGTGATCGGGCGGGAGCGTTCCGATCGTGACCACCGCGGTCGTGTCATCGAGATCGAAGTAGCGGCGCGCTGCGGGATCGCGTGCGGCAAGCGTCAGCCAGCCGGAGGGACCGGGGGTCTGGATCGTCAGCTCGAGCGTCTCCGGTACGACGGGCGCGTGCGACAGGTGGACGTGACGCTGGCCCGGCGTGGCTGCCGGCAGGGCGAGCTCGGGCTGCAGCAGCGTCTCGGTCGTCTGCTCGAAGCGATGGGTCGCGTCGAGGATGAAGAGCGTGTTCTCGCCAGGGCGCTCCTCGCGCAGGAGCGCCGACGAGACCTGCCCGAGCAACACGCCCGCCGCGTTCCAGGCACGGACGCCGATGACCTTGCCCTCGAGGGCGGCCACCGTGCCGCGCGGCAGGGCGCGGATGTGCCGGCGAGCGCGGGCGCGGAAGTCATCGTCGCTCTCCGAGTCGCGTCCGGCGAAGGCGGCGATGGGGTTCTCGCAGGTGGCGCCCTCGAGACCCATGATGGGCGACTGCAGGAACCGGATCGTGCCTGCCGGAACATTGGTGAACGCACCGGGAACCGTGGACACGATCGGGATGGCCGCCGAAGCCGTGCGCCCCGCGGCGATGACGCCGCCCTGCGTCGTCACGAAGTCGACCCTCGGGCGCTCGGATGTCTCGTCCGCGTACACGGTGATGGGCGCGACAAGCGCAATGTCGCGCGTGGCGGGGCGCGGTGCGGTGATCACCACCTCGCCGAGCGCGGGCGCTGCGGGGGCGCGTTCGAGGTCGAAGTCGGCGAGGCGCCGGTCGAGCTCCACGCCGGTCGCCGAGGTGAACGAGAAGTCGCGCAGGAGCTGCGCCATCTGGAAGTACGCCTCGTCGTCCTCGAGCGCCGCCGCCTCGAGCAGTGTCCGGATCACCGAGCCGATGCGAAAATCGGTGAGCGGCGTGTTCAGCTGGACATGGTCGATCATGTCCTGGAGAATCTCGGCGAAGACGCGACGTCGGAACGTCACGAAGGCGCTCCTTCATCGGACACACACGGGTGGCTAGCCTCGACTTCTTCGCCGCGCGCGACGACCAGATCGCGATCGTGGAGTTCATCTGGGCGGAGACCGACTTCCGGATCTTCGAGACCGCCTCGAGGTTCGGCGAGCCGCTCAGGGAGTTCCGGTCCGTGGCGGACATCGATGCCGTCGCCAGGGTGGGGGTGTGCGATCGCGGAGACGGCCTCGTGCATGCCCTTCAGATGTGGTCGCCGTCGGTGACAAAGAAGCTCGAGATCGAGCGCATCAAGCTCGATCCGGGGGCCTGCCAGGGCCACACGTTCCGTTTCAACATCCGCGGCGCTGGCCTCGTGCAGCTCTATCTCGGCGGCGCTGGCGAGCGACTCCTCACGAAGTCCCACATCGGGCACAACAGCGAGACGCGAGCGCGCAACTGGGGCCACGAGGATGGCATCGACTGGAGCGCCCTCGAGAAACTCTCCGCACGCCTCCGGTACCACGTGGGTCGACGGCTGGCGGTGGCGAAGGCGCCCGGTCGCCCCGTCCTGCCGGCCGCGTACGAGCTCGTCGAGCAGGGCTACCTGCTCAAGGAATTCGTCCAGAGCGACTGGAGTCACGAGGTCACCCGCAACCCGGCCGGTCGCCGTGGTCGGTAGAGAACGCGTCTCGCTTCGGAGGAGAATGGTCCGTGGTCTACGTTGTCTTCGACCGGCAGGGAGCGGGACGCGTGGTCGGGGTCTTCGACGACCGAGCGCGCGCCGAACGCGTCGCCGCGGTCAACCTCCCCTACTACGAGCTGTTCGAGTGCCAGGTGAATGCCATCAACCCCAGCGCGCTCGGCTGGCTGCCGACCGACGAGCACCGGAAGGCGCTCCGAGCGATTGCGGCCGAGACCGACTGATTGCGGGCCCCTGCGCATCTCAGAACCCCGGTGTCCTCGCGGACACCACCGCGCTCGTGCCGACGGCTGTCGCCCGGACCTTCATACGCAGCACGTCCCCCTCGGCGCGCACCGTGAGGTCGTCGAGGGAGGCGATCCGGTCGTCTGCGGCAATGGTGCGATAGGCCTGGAACCTCGCCAGGAACAGCGACAGGCGCGAGAGGCGCGTGCCGACCGGGAGCGCGAAGCCGAAGCTCGGGTGGAGGCGCAACTCGCCGGGCTGCGTGGAGGCCTTGATGTAGAGCGCCTGGGCGAGGTTCGGCACGCCTCGGACGAGCGCGAAGTCGAAGACGGCGTCGCCGCCGCGAACCTCATGGACGGTCTCGATCTCCTGGGCGATGCGCTCGGCGATGCCGCGGCCACCACCGGCCACGCCACTGGCGATGCTGGTGCCGGCGGAGCGCCCGGGGTCGATGAGCTTGAGGTCCGTGCCGTAGAGGCGCTCGGCCAGATCTGCGCGTCGGCCCGCGCCGGCCCTCGGGGCGACGCTTGCGGCCGGCGCAGCTGAGGGCGATGGGACCAGGATGCGGTCGCCACCGCGGAGGAGGCCTGGGCAGCCGTCGGCGGTCACGTAGGGCGGCAGGAGGTCGTTCAGGATCACGAGCTCCTTCCAGCGCGCGTCGTCGCCGAGAAGGCGCAGCGCAACGTCGCGGATGGTCTCGCCCTGGAGGATGATCGCCTGCGTGACGCTGCGGGCTGGCGGCGCCGCCGCGAGCACGGGGTCCACGGCGCGCGCGAGCTCGAGCCGGCGCTGGGCGGTGACCAGCGGATCGGTGGAGTCGGCTGTGCCCTCGGCGCGCAGGGCATTGACCGCGCGCTTGCCGGCGCGGGCCAGATCGCGCGTGGCGCTCTCGAGGTCGCCGCCCGCGCCGAGCGCGAACGGAGGCGGCGTGCCAGCACCCGGGCTCGAGCCGGGGAGCTGATTGCCGAGGAGCTCGAGCGAGCGGGCGAAGTTGTCGGCGAACACGACCAGGTTCTCCCAGTCGCGCACCGGGACCGTCACGAGCGCAATGGAGCCCTGGGCAACGCCGCCCACGAGGTCCATTGCGTCTTTCGCGAGCTCGGAGACGTCGTCGATGAGGCCGATGGCGTTCTGGGCGACGCCGAACGCAGTCGAGACCAGGTTCGTGAGGCTTCCGCCGAGGGCCGAGATCTCGTTGAAGACGTCCTGGACCTTCTGGATCGCCCCGTTGAGCTCGTTGAGCGCTGCGCTGGCCTTGGCGACCCAGCTCTGCGCTCGCTCGAGCAGGCCCGCACCGGCGCCCTCTGACGCGTCGAAGCCCTCGAGTCGCGCCTCGACGCTGGTGGCAAAGGGCACGTTGGCGGGGTCCATGCGCCCGAGCACCTTGAGCTCGAGCTCGTAGCGGTAGCCGGTACGGAAGTCGCGCGAGCGGGGCACGCGCAGGAGCACCGGCTCGACGATCCACCACTCGCCGTCCTTGAGGTTGAGCCACGTGACGAAGCACTCGTCCGGTCGCGTGATGTCGGGCGTGGTGAGCTTGCCCTTCTTGAGGTCGAGGTAGAGCCGGAAGAACGCGCGCAGCTCGACGATGCGGTCGAAGCCGGTCGTCGTGTACGCGGGGGCGCGGTAGCTCGTACCGGCGGTCTTGAGCTTCTCGTCGCTGACGCCGGCCTGGAAATCGGAGTCCTGGTTCTCCTGGAACTCCCACGCGCGCCCAATGCCCGGGCTGATGTCCGAGCCGGGGCCGCTCGCCGACTTGATGCCGGCGTCGAGCTCGCCGACGCCGCTGCCGAAGAGCGCGCGGCTGCGGTGCCGGTCGAACGGGCTGCCAGGTGCGGGCAGGTCCGGCAGGAACACGCCCGTGGTGCCGCCGATGGTGAGGTCGCCGATGGCGTCGCCCTGGTGCTCGACGTGGCGGCCGCCGTTCTGGAGTGCCTGGATCTCGGCGGCAGCGGGCTCGGTGAAGTCGATCTCCTGCGGGTTCGGGCGAAACGAGTAGACGAGATCCTGGCCGTCCGGCGCGGTGGCCACGTCGAGGCCACCGCCTCCGGTGGTCATGACGACCAGGTGGTAGAGCGGCTGCCGGTCGGTGCCAGCCCCGCCGTAGAGCGCGTTCTCGTTGTAGGGCGTCCCGAGGAGGTCGTCCTTGTGCGCCTCGCTGAGCAGGATGTCGACCTGGCTCGCGCGCTTTCGGATCTGTGCGGGCGACAGCCGGGGCG
>JAHFDS010000243.1 GCA_023248855.1 Myxococcales bacterium | reverse complement strand
TCCACGCCGCGGCCGCCCGGACGCGCCTGGCCGAGATCGTCGGCGGAGCCGAGGGCGAGGGGCTCGCCGCGCGCGCGCGCGCGTGGATGACGGCTCAAGGGGTCAGAAACCCCGACCGGCTCGTGGCGATGCTGCTGCCGGGCGCGCCCCGCCCGGGCGACACGGGGCGCGGCCGGCGCCCGCGGACCACCGAGCGCATCGTCAGCCGGTGCAGGGGCAGCGGCGTCATGGCGGGGCTCGCCTTCATCCGCCAGCGATTCGGCCCCGCGGCCCTCGACGCGCTCCTCGACCGCCTGCCGGCCGAGCAGCGGTCGGCCCTGCGCGATGCCGGCCCCGTCGACTGGGTGCCGACGGCGGCGTACACCGCGCTCCTGCACCTGCTCGACCGCCACCACGGCCAGGGCGATCGCACGCTCTGCTACGAGAGCGGCTATTTCCAGGCCGCGCACGAGCTGTCCCTGGTGCTGCGCATGGTCTACCGGCTGGCGAACCCGCGCCTCGTGCTCGGCTGGGGCGCGAGCCTGTGGGCGCAGAACTTCGACACCGGCACCCTGCGCACCGAGTCCCCGGGCGAGGGCCGGATCCGCGCCACGATCGCCTCGTGGTCCGACGCTGATCCCGCGCTGTGCGCCGAGCTGCGCGGCTACTTCACGCGCACGCTCGAGCTGGCCGGCGGCCGCGACGTCAGGTGCGTCGAGCTCCACTGCGCCGCGCGGGGCGACCCCGCATGTGTCTTCGAGGCCTCGTACGGCGCGCGCGCGCCGTCGTGATCGGCCGGGTGGTCTGGCGCGTCCGGGCCGGCGCACATACACTCCGCTCGAGTGGCCAAGATCATCGACCCTCGCGCCCGGACCGCCCGGCGGCTCCTGACGATCGCCGCGCTGTTCGTCGGTGTGCCGAGCGCCGTCCTGGTGTCGGTGGGCGTCCTCATCCTGGTCTTCGGCTCGTTCACGCACGACTACGTGTTCGGCATCCTCATCCTGTCGTTCGCGGCCGTGGTGTCGCTGGGCTCGGTCGCGACCCTGTTCTACGTGCGGCGCGAGGCCTCGCTGGCGCGCCTTCAGACCGAGTTCCTGTCGAAGGTCTCGCACGACCTGCGCACGCCGCTCACCAGCATCCGGATGTTCGTCGAGACGCTGCAGCTCGGCCGCGGCGGCGACCCCGAGACGGTGCAGCAGTGCCTCGACACGATCGCGACCGAGACCGACCGCCTGACGCGGCTCATCGATCGCCTGCTGGGCTTCGCGCGCATGGAGGCGGGCCGTCGCGTCTACGAGGCCGACGACGAGTCGGTCGCGGACATCGTGGACGTGGCGGTCGAAGCCTTCGAGGCGCAGCGGCTCGAGCACTCCTACGAGCTCACGCTCGACGTCCCGACGGACTTGCCGCCGGTGCGCGTCGATCCCGCGGCGCTCTCGGAGGCGGTGCTGAACCTGCTGCAGAATGCCCACCGCTACACCGGCAGCGACAAGCGGATCCGCCTGGCTTGCCGCGCCACCGGCGATCGCGTCGAGATCGCGATCAGCGACAACGGTCCCGGCATCCCCGTGCCCGAGCACCGCCGCATCTTCGAGAAATTCTATCGCACCGACGAGGCGCGCCGGCGCCAGGTGCCCGGCACCGGCCTCGGGCTCGCGATGGTCAAGCACATCGTCGAGGCGCACGACGGCTCCGTCATCGTCGAGAGCCTCCCCGGCAAGGGCGCCAAGTTCACCATCTCATTGCCCGCGATCGGCGCCGGTCCGAGGCGCGTCATGCGGCCCACGGCGGCGACCACATGAGCGACACCATCCTGGTCGTCGAGGACGACCCGTCCATCCTCAAGGGCCTCGACCTCAACCTGCGCCTCGAGGGCTACCGCGTGCTGTCCGCGCGCGACGGCGAGGAGGGCCTGGTGCTGTTCCGCCAGAACCGCCCCGACCTCGTGCTGCTCGACGTGATGTTGCCGCGGATCGACGGCATCGAGGTGGTGCGCATGCTGCGGGCCGAGGGTGCGGATACGCCGATCCTCATCCTGTCGGCCAAGGGGCAGGAGGCCGACAAGGTGATGGGCCTGTCGATCGGCGCCGACGACTACCTCACCAAGCCCTTTGGGCTGCCCGAGCTGCTCGCCCGCATCCGGGCGGCGCTGCGGAGATCGAGGAGGCACGCGGCGCGGGAGGCCGAGATCGGCTTTGGCGACGTCAAGCTCGACCTCGAGGCGCGCCGGGTCGTGCGCGCGGGGACCGAGCTCGAGATGACCGCGCGCGAGTTCGACTTGCTGCGCCACTTCGTCACGCACGCGGACGTGGCGTTCTCCCGCGAGCAGCTCATGCGCGCCGTCTGGGGCGTCGACCACTACGGCACGGTCCGCACCGTGGACAACTTCGTCGCGCGCCTGCGCCAGAAGCTCGAGGACGATCCGGACGAGCCGCGCTGGCTCGAGACCGTGCGCGGCGTCGGCTACCGCTTCCGCGCCGGCTCCTAGCGCCGGCCGACCCTGCCCATCGGGCCGGGCGCAGTTGGTGATCTCGATCGCAAACTCGAGGAATCCTGAAGATTCAAGCGCCTGGCGCTGTTCGGGGGCACACGCTCTGGGATACGATGAAACCCATGCGCCCAGCCTTGGTCCGCGCGCTCGCGTTGCCCGTGCTGATCCTCACTGTTGCGGGTTGCGGCAAGAAGGGCGTGGCCGGCGTGGGCGGGTTCGCGGGTGGATTCGGCGGAGATCCGGGCAGCGGCGTCGCCGGAGACACCGGCACGGGCGGCGCGGGCGACGGCGGCGCAGGCGACGGGGGCACGGGCGGCGCCGACCCCACCGACCCGGCCAACTTCCGCAAGGACACCGACTGCGACGGCCTGTCCGACGGCACCGAGCTGTCGCGCACCTACGGCGCCGCGCGGATGAAGACGAACGCCTCGAACGCCGACACCGACGGTGACGGCTTGCCCGACGGCCTCGAGATCGGCGTCACGATGGCCGTGGCGGGAGCGCAGTGCCCTTCCGGTGTCGCGTTCGATGCCGATCCGACGACGCAGACGGACCCGCTCAAGGCGGACAGCGACGACGACGGGCTGCCGGACGGGTGCGAGGACCGGAACAAGAACGGGCAGCGCGATCCGGGGGAGACGAACCCGCTGTCACGCGACTCCGACTCCGATGGCATCCCCGATGGAGAAGAGGATGCCAACCACAATTGCCGACTCGACCCGGGCGAGACCGATCCGGCGGACCCGGACACCGACGCCGACGGGCTGACCGACGGTGCGGAGCGCCAGCTCGGCACGAATGCCACCCAGGCCGACACCGACATGGACGGTCTGACCGACGCCGAGGAGTTCGGCTTCGGCACAAACCCTCTGGTCCGCGACACCGACGGCGATGGCCTCACCGACGGGCAGGAGATCCACGGCGACAGGACGGCGATCCCGCCGATCCCGCCGAACCAGACCGATCCGCTGAGCCCCGACACCGATCACGACGGCCTGTCGGACGGCGAGGAGCACATGCTGGGCACGAACCCGCTCAGCCCCGACAGCGACATGGACGGCGTCACCGATGGGGACGAGGTGCACGGCAACCCGATGCACGTGCCGCCCATCCCGATGTCGAACCCGCTCAACCCCGACAGCGATGGCGACGGGATCTCGGACGGCGTCGAGGGGCAGCTCGGGACCAGCCCGACCAACCCGAACGACCCGCCGCCGGCCGGCCGGGAGGGCGCGCAGGCCGTGTGCTCGACGGCGAACCTGCAGCCGGTGACGCTGACCGATGACGTGATGGGCGACCACCGGGTCGCGCTCTTGCCGCAGTTCCAGTACTTGGCCGTGCATCCTGCGGCGGCCGACACGCGGGCGGGGGTGTTCGACTCGACCGGCAATGGCGTCGCGGGCTTCGTGGTGAGCCTGCCGACACCGGGTGCGAGCCTGGATCCGCCGACGGTGTCCGGCGCCGTCTCCGCCAAGATCAGCACGACGATGGGCATCACGGCGGCCGGCTCCGGCGTGCGCAACCCGGGTCGCAACGTGATGTCGCTCGACGGCTTCCCGTCGATGTTCGAGACGTCGTTCCAGCTGACGTTCGGCGCGGCGTTGGATGCGCCGAGCGCACGCAACGCGATGCTGCGCGCGCTCACGGGCGGCGCGGTGAGCGGCCTGCCGGCTGCGGGGGGCCCGACCGACACGGTGTGGGTGGTGCGCTTCTCGACCATCGTGCGCTCGACCACGCGCACGATCGTGGTGGGCGCGCTGGTGCAGGCGAGCGTGGTGGATACGCCGCCGGCGTCCGGGACCGATGGCCTCCTGCTCGCGCGCAGCATCGGCGACGGCACCTCGGTGGCGCGGGCGAAGGCGCCAGTCGATGCGACCTGCGAGCAGAAGAAGATCACGCACCTGCCAATGGCGGACTTCCTCATCATGTCCGACGTCTCCACCTCCACCGACAACGACCGCGCGGTCATCAGCCAGAACTCCGGCCTCATCTTCAATGCGCTGCGCGACGCGCAGATCGACTTCCAGATTGGCGTCACGACCAGCGAGCGCAGCCACTGCAACCTGCCGCTGCCGGCCGGCGTGACCGCGGGCTCGCTCCTGGCGCCGGGCTTCCTGTCGTGCTCGCCGTCAAACGCGGCGCAATGCGACGCCAGTCGCACGCAGCTCATCCAGCTCATGGCGAACGTGGGCAACCAGGATTACCGGGAATACGGGCTCACGGCCATCTACGATGCATTGAACGTCAATGCAGCGGCGTTCCGGATGGGTGCGAAGCCGGTCGTGCTGTACGTGACCGACGAGCACCCGCAGGAGTTCGAGGACGGCCTCATGGGTGACGTCCCGAATCCGCCTCCCGGCCCGTTCCCTGCCGGCTGCCTGTTTCCGACCGCCGGGTGCTCGGGCAATGGGCCTCCAGCCAGCAATACGCGTTGCAACGCGCCGACCAGCGCGATGCCGACGCAGGGCACCAACTTCGGCAGCAACCTCACGGCGTGGCGGGCGTGCCAGGCGGCGATCGTGGCCCCGTACCTCGCGCAGCTGCGGCAGAAGCAGGCGCTGGCGTTCGGCATCCTCAACCCCGTGACGCCGACTCCGTGTGCGTGCTCCACGGGCAACCCGCCGGACGAGAACGAGGCCGGCATTGGTTACCTCGATGTCATCAACGCGCTCGGCGGCTCGTCGACCGGCGTGTGCTCGCCGGCGCCGCAGCAGTTCCTGAACGACATGGTGGCAGCGGTCGCGGGCGCGACCAGCGAGGCGCGGCTCTCACAGCGGCCCATCAGCGCCACGCTCAAGGTGTCGCTGTCGCGCGCGACGCCGATCATGGACTGCCCGACCGGCCCGGCCACCACGTGTGTGGTCCCGAGAAGCCGCACCAGCGGCTTCGACTACGACCCGGTGGCGAACTCGGTCTTCTTCCGCGGTGCACCGCGCATCCAGGTCAACGACCTCGTGACGATCAGCTACCGCGTGTGGCTGCCGCCGCCGCCGGCCTGCCAGCCGCCGCTGGTCAATGATCCGATGACGGGCCGCTGCGTGTGCCCCTCCGACTGCGGCCACATGGGCGGCTGCGGCGACAACCGCGTGTGCAACCTCGGCACCTGCGAATGCCGCTGCCTGCCAGGGTGCAACGGAACCTGCGGCGCCCAGCAGCTGTGCGACACCGCGTCGTGCAGCTGCAAGTGCGCGCCGGACTGCGGCGGCGCCTGCACGGGCAACAAGCGGTGCGACACCACCCGCTGCGCGTGCAGCTGCCCGTCCGATTGCGGCGGGGCGTGCACGGGCCTGAACAAGTGCGACACGACCACGTGCGCGTGCCAGTGCCCGATGAACTGCGACAACAAGTGCCAGGCGGGCGAGTTCTGCAACATGTCCACCTGCACGTGTGACGCGATCCCGGGGTAGACAGAAACGCGTAGACCCCGCGCCAGCGCTCTGGGTCCGGTCCCGGTCCCCTTCCCGGTCCCGAGCGTCCGGCTCCTCGAGCGCAGCGGCTGAGCCAGCTCGAATACCGGACTCGGATCGGGACCGGGACCGGCTTCGGATGGCGCCGGAATGCGACTCTGTTTGGGCTCAGCGCGGTCACATGCGGCAACGCAAACGCTGACGCTGACGCTGACGCTGACGAAAGACCACACTGGCCGGGCGCGATGCCTACACAGGTCTATGAAGCGGGCTCCCCATCGTCCTGGTGCCCGTCGGCGTCAGCGTCCCCGCTAGCATTGTCACCCACCCTCGTAGCAGCCGAGATCCGCGGCGGCGCCCTGCACGCGGGGGCGGCCGTCGAGGTCGGTGGTCGGGTACGGCGCGTCGGGCTGGCCCTGGTCGCGCGCCGGGCTCTGTGGGGCCAGGTGGTAGTTGCCCGCCTTCGGATCCACGAAGCGCGGGGGCTCGTCGATGTGCACCCCGCGCGAGGCCTTGCCGAGGACGTCGGGCTTGCCACCCCCTGGACCGACGGTGATCTCGGGCTCGGTGCCGCGCACGATCTCGAGCTTGTTGCGCGAGCCAGAGAAGGACGAGTCGATCACCTCGAGCGCGAGACCGCGCGAGACCCAGACCGGGCCGCCGTTTTCGGCGAAGATCGAGCTGACGATGCGGAGCGTGCCCTTGTCGTCGGCGTGGTCGTAGCCGGCGGTGAGCGCGTACGAGTCGAACCCGACCGCGTGGTGCGCGACCGTCGTGTGCAGGATGCGGTAGTCGCCGCCGCCGTCGAGCACGATGGCCGCGTCGGCGCCGGTGCCGTGGACCAGGCAGTTGACGACGTCGCCGCCGTGCCAGAGCTTGATGCCGTTTCGCCCCACGCCGCGCACCGCGCTCGCGACGATCGCCACGCGCGTTGCCTTGACGTCGATGCCGTCCGCGCCGACTTTCTGGACCTCGGCGCCGACGATGGCGACGTTGTCGCCGCGCTCGAAGGCGATGGCGTCCTCGCCGGAGCCCTCCCCTTTTTCGCCGGCCTTGCGCGCACCGCGCACGCGCACGCGCTCGAGGCGTACGTCGTTGCACGGTCCCTCGCCGCAGTTGAAGCCGATCTGCGCGCCCTCGATGGTGGCGTCGAAGACCAGCAGGCCCCGCACCACGGGTGCGGCGTCGTCGCCGCCCTCGCGCGGGATGGAGCGGATGCCATCGATGCCACCCTCGATGCGCACGCGGGCCAAGACGACGTTCTTGACCGTGCCCTCGCGCTTGCCGAAGTAGACGCTGGCTTGCCGGAAGCCGCGCAGTGAGAACCCATCGACCACGAGGTCGTCCGCCTCGAGCGAGAGGCCGTAGCCGGCCTCGCCACCCGGCAGGAGGACCGGCTTGGCCCCGGGCGCCGCGGCGAGCGTCACGCCGGGGTGCGCGAGGCGAAGCGCGAACTCGTCGTCGGAAGCGCCCACCTTGTACGTGCCGTCGTGGACCCACACCACGTCGCCCTTGCGCGCCTTCTCGACCGCGGCGCGCAGGTCTCCCGAGGGCTTTTGGGCCGTCCCGGGGCCCTTTTCGCCCGCCTTGACGTGCACCTCGCGGCGGCCCTTTGCGGCCGCGTACGGAGGCGGCGCCTTCGGAAACGCGCTCGGGTCGACCATGCGGGTCGGCAGCTCCGCGAGCGGAAAGCGCGGGTCGGCGGGGGCCGCGGGCAGGATGGACACGGCGAAAGGGGCCGCGTCGGCAGGCGCCGGCTTGGCCGACTTCGAGCACGCGGCGGCCAGGCCCGCGAAGAGGGGAGCAACGACGACGAGGCGCATGCGCGCATCATGACAGAAGCCTCGCGAATGCCTCACGGCTCGCTCACCCGAGGCAAGTAAGATGCGGGCGCGATGGGACGCTCGTTCGGCAAGCAGGTCGGCCACTACTTCGGCGGGCAGTTCCTGGTCCAGATCGCGAGCTTCGTCTCGTTCCCGCTGTTCACGCGGCTGCTCGGGCCCGCGCTCTATGGCCTGATGGGTACCGTCAATTCGGCCGTGCAGCTCGTCATGCCCTTCGCCAAGTGCGGCATGTCGAACGCGACCGAACGCCTCTACGCCGAGCACCGCGCCAGGGGCGAGGAGCAGGCGTTCTTCGTCACCACGCGCATTTTCTCGCTCCTGTGGGCGCTCGGCCTGGTGCTCGCGCTCGAGGCCCTGCTGGCCGCGTTCGTGTTCCTCGTGCCGCACGCCTGGGTGCCCGAGACGAGCCCGTTTCGTCACCTGGCCCGGCTCGGCATGCTGGTCGGCCCCCTCGTCTTCGCCAAGTCGCAGCTCGCCGTGATGCTCCAGGTCGTGCGCGCGCGCCAGGAGACGCTCTACTTCAACGGCGTCACCACGCTCGAGACCTACCTGTCGCTCGGCCTGTCCGTCGGGTTCCTGTTCTTCTTCAAGCGCGGCCTCGAGGCGCTGTTCCTCGGCCAGACGGCGGCGTCGACGCTGGTGCTGGTCGCGGTGCTCGTGCACCTGACGCGCCAGATGCCGCTCGATCGCAAGCTCTACCGCAGGGCCATGGTCAAGGAGGCGCTGCAGTTCGGCACGCCCCTCATCTGGAACGAGGTCTCCGCGGTGATCGGCGCGTTCGCCGATCGATTCGTCATCCTGGCGCTGCTCGACGAGCGCGCGCTCGGCATCTACCAGGTGGGCGCGGGATTGGCGTTCACGCTCCTGCAGGTGACGGCGCAGCCGCTCGAGTACGCGGTTGGCCCGGTGGTCTTCCAGCGCTGGGCGGACGGCGGCGAAGCCAAGGTGCGCGAGCTGCTCGAGCCGGTCGCGCGCTGGACGCTGCGCCTGATGATGCCGATGCTCGCGGGCATCCAGGCGGTCGCCGAGCCGCTCATCGTCCTCATGAGCGGGGACGCGTACCGCGAGTCGGCCAACATCCTGCGCCTCAACTTCTTTGCCTCGCTGTTCTGGGGCGTGACGAGCACCATCGCGATCGCGGTCCTCATCGCCAAGCGCACGCGGCTCAAGCGCAACGTGGTGTGGTTCGCGACCGGAGCCAACGTCGCCCTGGCCATCGTGCTCGTGCCGCGCTTCGGCATCCAGGGCGCGGCGTACGCCTTCGTGGCGAGCATCCTCGCGAGCTGCGGCTACCTGTGTCTGGTCGCTTACCGCATCTTGCCGATGCGCATCTGGGGTCTGTACCTCCTGCCGTCGATCGCGGCGTCGGTCGGCATGTACTTGGCGGTGGCGTGGATCGACCTGCGAACTCCCGTCCTGACGCTCCTCGCCAGGGTCGTGGGCGGCGCGGTGGTCTTCCCCGTGCTGCTGCTCGCGCTCGACGGCGAGGCACGGCGCGAGCTCCGCCCGATCCTCTCCAAGCTGCGCGCGCGGCTGGGGCGCTAGCCCCACCCGGACCCTACGGACGGAGCTTGGCGAGGCGCTCGACGGATGCCGCCAGCGCGGGGTCCGGGGTGGGTGGCCCGGTGGGCGGGTCGGTCTCGTGCACCGCGCGCGCGTGCGTGGCGGCGCCCTTGGAACCCGCCTCGAGGGTCACGATCCAGCGCTCGCGGCCGCCGTCGGGCGAATCGCGCCACAGCGTCTCGATGCGCCCGGTCGCCGGATCCGCCAGCGCGGGCGAGAGGCCCCGCTCGTGCAGCGCCGCCAGCGCGGCGTTCCACGCGCGCGTCGGATCGTCCTCGGCCGGCTGGACCACGGCAGGCCCCTTGGTCGCGCAGCCGAGCGCGAGCGCGAGCGCCAGCGCCGACAGGCCGGGCCTCATCGCTTCCTCTTGCCGCCGCTTCGGCGCAGCGCGGGGTGCATGGCGCCGCCGCCGCCGGCGCGCTGGACCATCTGCTGGGCCTTCGGGGGCTCGCCCACCTTGAACTGGTACCACTGCCCGCCGTAGCCCTGGGTCTTGAGGTCCTTGCCCTGCTTGACGCGCTCGAGGTTGTTCTCGAGCTTCTCGTCCGAGCGCATGAGCGCGTGGCCGCGCTCCAGCACCGCCACGGCGGCGTCCTTGCCGGAAAGCTCTCGCTCGCAGAAGGCGTAGAGCGTCCACAGGAGCGACTCCTTGCACGCCTTCTTGTCGGCGCACAGGCCCTCGAACTCCTTGCGCATCGCCTCGGCGTCTTTTCTGCGGAAGTGCAGGCACGCCAGCATCGCCCGCGCCGTCCACACCGACCTCGGCGATTTGCGCAGGTGCGGCTCGGCCTCGCCGAGCTTGTCGGAGACGTACAGCACCGAGCCGAGCTGCGCGTGCAGCTGGGCGCCGATCATCGGGTGCCAGGGCGACCAGCGGAACGCGCTCCTTAGCGTGGCGATGCCGCGGGCCTGGTGCTGCTCGCGCTCGGCGGCGCTCTGATCGGCGCGCATCTGCTGCAGGTGCTTGCCCGCCTCCGCGAGCAGCGGCTCGAGCCGCCCGAGGACGCGCCTCGACAGCCAGAAGAAGACGCCGATCGAGACGACCACGAGGAAGATGAGCCCACCCCACCAGGGGGCCTGGCGGAAGCTCACGAGGTAGAGGCCTGCGACGGCGGCGCCGGCGAACAAGGAGACGATGGGGCCACGCACGGCACGAAATCTAATCGAAAACCGCGCGCGCGCGATGGGGCCTCTCGACCCCATGTGGTCCTACGGCGCCGGCTCCCGGTGCTCGAGGCGGGTCGCGGCGCCGCAGGCGACCAGCATCAGGCCCGCGCCGATCCAGGCCAGCGTGCCGTGGCGCTCGCCGGCCAGGAGCCACCCCGCGAGCGCGCCGAAGGGCGCCTCGAGCAGGAAGATCATGGACGCCACCGACGCGGAAAGGCGCGTCTGCGCGTAGAGCTGGATCGAGAACGCGCCCACCGACGAGGGGCCCGCCAGGTAGAGCAGGGCGCCGATCGAGCGGGCGTCCAGGCGCTCGAGCGGCGGCGGCCCCTCGAAAACGAAGGCGGCGATGATCGAGAGCACCGCCACGACCGTGGTCTGCAGAAGGTTCAGCAAGAGGGCCGGTCGCCGACCCGCGAGCACGTCCGCGGCCAGGATCTGCAGGGCGCACGCGAGCGAGCAGACGAGCACGTAGAGCTCGCCTCGACCCAGGCCAGCCGCGCCCTGGTCGCCGACGCCCGACAGGAGCGCCAGGCCCGACAGGGCCAGGGCCACCAGCGCGAAGTGGCCGAGGCGCGCCCGCTCGCGCCCGAGGGCGATGGCGAGCAGGGGAACGAACACCGCGTACAGGCAGGTGATGAAGCTCGCGCGGGCGATCGAGGTGTAGAGCAGGCCGGCGGTCTGGAAGGCGAACGCGAAGAAGAGCGGAAGACCGAGCCCGAGGGCCGCGCGCACGTCCGAGCGGCCGAGGCGCGGCAAGTGGCGTGCGCAAAGGGGCACGAGCAGCGCGAGCGCGAGCAGGAAGCGGTAGGCGTTGGCCCATAGCGGGCCCGCGCACTCGAGCGAGACGCGCGTGCCGACGAACCCGAAGCCCCAGAGCAGCGGCGTCAGCGTCAGCAGGAGCGCGTGGCGGAGCTGGGCGCTCATGCGCGCAGGGACAGCTCGGCGACGGTCTCGACGTGGAAGGTCTGCGGCCAGGCGTCCACGGGCACCGCGCGATCGAGGACCCAGCCGAGCGCGCGCAGGCGATTCACGTCACGACCGAGGGTGACCGGATCGCACGACACGTAGACGAGGTGCCCCGACAGGCGCGCTAGCTGCGCCGGCAGGCGCGCGTCGAGGCCCGTACGCGGGGGATCGACCAGGATGGCGTCGAAGCGGCCGGACTCGGACGAGAGCGCCCGCTCCACGGGTGTGATCACGAGGCGCAGGCGGCCCGGCAAGCCCGCGAGGTTCTCGCGCGCGAGCTCGGCCGCGTCGCGGCTGGCCTCGAGGGCGACCACGTCGGTCCCGGCGGCGAGGAGATCGCGCGTGAAGTTGCCGCTGCCGGCGAACAGCTCGAGCACGCGCGCCGCGCCTGCCAGCGCGTCACGGACCCGCGCGCGCAGCAACGCGTTGGCGTATTCATTCGCCTGTACGAATGTATCTGCGCGGGCCCAGAAGGGCCTCCCGGCGCCGTCGCCGAGGTCGATGCGCGCCGGCCCGAGCGCGGGGCCCGGGGCTCTCGTCGCGAGCTCGCCGCCGGGGCCCACGAGCAGCTGCGCCTCGCCGGTGCGGCTCGAGAGGGCCGGGCGCAGGCGCACGAGCGCCGCCTCGAGC
>JAHFDS010000664.1 GCA_023248855.1 Myxococcales bacterium | reverse complement strand
GAGGAGGGACGATCCGATCTGTCTCTGGAGTTGACGATCATCGAGGGCAACCCGCCCGAGATCGAGGTGGACGACCTGCACGTGCTCTGAGCAGGGCGCACGCAGATCCGAGGCAGTAGCCGGGGCGGCGTGATCCCGGAACGGGCGCTATCCTCACGACGGTGCTGCACGATCTCGGCAGGTGGGCGGGCGAGCTGCTGCTCCAGATCGCCGCCGAGTTCGTCCTGGCGTTCATCTGCGCCGCCGCGTTGCTGCTCTGGCATCTCCCCGAGAAGGGACGCCTCCTCGTTCACCTGATGCTCTACGCCTTCCTGGGCATGGTGGCCGCCGGACTAACGCTTGTCGTCCTTCCCCACCATCTCATCCAGGATCCAAGGTGGCGGCTGTTCAACCTGGCAACTACGCCGATCCTGACGACGGGGTCGTGCGGTCGCTGACCGGCCACGTGACGGTCGAGATGCAGTCGCACTACTCGCACATCGGGCTCGACGAGCAGCGGCAGGCCGTTCGCGCGGTGCTGACGCTGGTTCCACTCGGCGAAGACGACGACAACCACGCTCCAGGTGGGGACCGAGGTGGGGACCGGCCACTTTCAGCCCCTCATGGCGCTTGACGGAAAGGAGAAACCAACTAACATCCCAAGGACTTGCGGGTTTAGCTCAGTTGGTAGAGCGTCAGCTTCCCAAGACGCCCCCGACGAGGGACCCACCGTTTCGGCCCGTTTCGTTTCAGGGCGTTAGCGTTTCCGGGCGCGACCTGACCGTCCCGCTCGGTTCCTCGAAGTGGTGGGAGAAGTGGTGGGAACAATCGGGCACCAGCTGAGCGTTGGCGTTCGAAACGATGGCGCCGCCGAGCACGTTGGCGTCGGCCGAGCCGGGCGCGAGCAGGGCGAGCAGCCCCTCGCCGCGCGCCGCCGCGCCACCGGCGAGGGCGCGCAGATCGCCGAGGGCGCGCACGATGATCCGCCAGTCGAGCGCCAGGTCGACGAGCAGCGCGCTCAGAAGAGCCGCGCGACAAGGTATCGCGCAGATGGCTCAGTACCGATGGAGAGCTGATCTGTCTCGAGCGTGAGGATCAGCCTCGCGCCCACGGAGCGCTCGGGAGTAGGCGACGTGCGCGGCCGTGTGCTGATTCGATTCCAAGATATGATGAAGGACGTCCGCGCGGACCTCTGCTGCCGCAACACCGAGCGGGCCTTCGAGCGCATGGAGCACGACTTCGTCCTCGCGACGCCGGCGCACCTGCTGCGCTTCCAGATGACGCGGAACAGCACCTCCGCGTTCGGCCTCGAGCGGCGCCGCACCGAGCTCCGTAGCCCCGACGAGTTGGCCGCCCTCGACGCCAGGCTCCTGGCGCCGGGGTTCCGGAGGCCGGATCGCGTCGCCTTCATGTTCCTGCCCGTCGCCCGGGGCGACCGAACGCCGGCGCAATGACACCGCTCGCACCGTCGACGGACTCCGGCGCCCTGCGGTTCGAGGGCAACGCGCGCTTCGAGCTCCGGGGGATGCTCGGCGCGGGAGGCATGGGCGAGGTGCTCGAGGCGTTCGACCGCGACCTCGGTGCCGAGGTCGCGATCAAGCGGCTGCCGCTGATGGACGCCGACGCGCTCTACCATTTCAAGCGGGAATTCCGCGTGATTGCGGACCTCAGCCACCCGAACCTGATCCAGCTCGGCGAGCTGTTCTCCGACTGCGGGCAGTGGTTCTTCACGATGGAGTTCGTGCGCGGAGTCGACTTCCTGCGCTGGGTGCGCCGCGAGGCGCCGTCGTCGACACCGGAGGACCGTACGACGCCTGACCAGGGCGGCGTGCACCAGAGGGGGGAGCCGTCGGGCCGCCTCGACGAGCTGCGGCTGCGCGGCGCGTTCGGTCAGCTCGTGGACGTGCTGGCGTGGCTGCACGGGCTCGGGCGCGTGCACCTCGACCTCAAGCCGACGAACATGATGGTGACGTCGGACGGGCGGCTCGTCCTGCTCGACTTCGGCGTCGCGGCGGACCTCGGCGCGGGGGACCGGCCGAAGCCGTGGGGCACCGTGGCCTACGCGGCCCCGGAACAGCTCGCGGGCGGCGCCATCACGCCGGCCGCCGACCAGTACGCCCTCGGCGTGGTGCTCTACGAGGCGCTGACGGGCCGGCTGCCGTTCGACGGGCCCGCCGCCGTCCTCGTCCATGCCAAGCAGACGGACCCCCTCATCCCGCCGCGGGCGCTCGACCCCGAGGTCCCGGCCGATCTCGACCGCATGTGCCTCGCGCTCCTGTCGCGCGAGCCCGCGGCGCGGCCGTCCGCACGATCGCTGGCGCTCGAGCTCGGGCGGCCGCCTGACGGGGCCGGCCCGGCGGGCCTGCCCTTCTCGGGTCGCGGCCCGGAGCTGGCCGCGCTCGAGGCGTGCCTCGCGGAGACCTGCGCCGGCCGGGCGAGGGTGGCGCTCGTGGTGGGCGAGGGTGGCATCGGCAAGTCGGCGCTGGTGCGCCACTTCCTCGACCGCATCCGCCTGTCGCGCCGCGAGTGCCTCGTCCTCTTGTCGGTGTGCCACCAGCAGGAGTCGGTGCCCTACAAGGCGTTCGACGAGCTCATGGACCGCGTCGCCGTCGTGCTCGCGGACGCCTCACGCGGCGCGCTCGAGCGGCTCCCGCCGGGGGCGCGGGCGCTACTCGGCCGCGCGTTCCCCGTCCTCGCCGTGCCCGAGCAGGAGGCCACCTCGGCCGAGGCCCTCATCGATCCGCACGAGCTCCGCACGCGGCTCCGGCAGTGCCTGGTGGCGCTCTTCCGCTGGCTCGCGCGCGACACGCCGCTCGTCGTCCTCATCGACGATCTGCACTGGGCGGACGACGACAGCTTCGACCTCCTCGAGGGGCTCGTCGGCGCGCTCGAGGGCTCGCCCGTCCTCCTCGTGCTCACGGAGCGACCCGACGGCCGCCAGCCGAGGCTGCCGGCCGACGCGGTGCGGATCGAGCTCGGGGGCCTGCCGGAGGCCGAGGCGGCATCGCTGGTCCTCGGCCTCGTGCGCGGCGCCCCTGCCGAGGCGCGCGTCGCCCTCGCGACGGCCGTGCGGGACA
>JAHFDS010000242.1 GCA_023248855.1 Myxococcales bacterium | reverse complement strand
GCGTGCTCGGAAGCCTGCGCGTCGCGTTCCCGGCGGTGGAACTTCACGCCGTCAGGGTGATCGTCGAGCGCCTGCGCGAGCTCGTCGCGCCGGTCGGCGGCAGCGTGATCATCAACCGCGCGCCTGCTGCGATGCGTGCCGTCGTCGATCCATGGGGACCGGTCGAGCCCGGCGCCTTCGCCCTGATGCGCGCTCTCAAGGAGGAGTTCGACGCCAAGCGGGTGCTCAACCCCGGACGCTTCGTCGGCGGACTCTGATGGCGTCTTCGGCGTTCGCCCCTCCCGACGCGCCCGACCTCGACGAGCTGCGCAAATGCGTCCACTGCGGCATCTGCCTGCCACAGTGTCCGACGTACAGGGTGCTGGGCGAGGAGATGGACTCGCCGCGCGGCCGGATCTACCTGATGCGGGCCGCCGCCGAGGGACGCATCGAGCTGACCGAGACCTTCGCCCGTCACCTCGACCTCTGTCTCGGCTGCCGAGCGTGCGAGACGGCGTGTCCCTCCGGCGTCCGCTTCGGCTCGCTTCTCGAGGCGACGCGCGCCCAGCTCCGACGCCACGGTCCGCGGCCCCGGCGCCGCCTCCTGGAGCGCTTCATCTATTCGGTGTTCCCCGAGCCCGGGCGCGCCGGCGCGGCGCTCGGGCTCCTGCGCCTCTATCAGCGGTCGGGGCTCCAGCGCCTGGTGCGGTCCACGGGCGCGCTCCGGCACTTCCCGCGGCTCCGCGCGATGGAGGGACTGCTCGGCGACGTGCCGCGCGCCGAGCCGCTCCCCGAGCTGATCCCCGCGCGCGGGCGACGGCGCGGCCGCGTCGGGCTCCTGACCGGGTGCGTGCAGGGCCACCTCTACCCGGGCGTCAACCGCGACACGGCGCGCTTGCTCACGCTCACGGGTTGGGAGGTCGTCGTCCCGCGCACCCAGGGGTGCTGCGGCGCCCTCGAGCTCCACGCGGGGAAGACCGACGACTTCCGCGCCCGCGCGCGTCGGCTCGTGGCGACGTTCGGTGACGACCTCGAGTGGGTCGTCACCAACGCGGCGGGCTGCGGCTCGGCGATGAAGGAGTACGGCCACTGGGTGCCGGAGGCGCGGGGACTCGCCGCGCGGACGCGCGACGTGACGGAAATGCTCGTGGAGGCCGAGTTGCCGCTCGGCAGGCTCGAGCTGACCGTGACCTATCACGATCCCTGCCACCTGGCTCACGCCCAAGGGGTCCGGCGGGAGCCGCGGCAACTCCTCCAGCGGATCCCCGGCCTCAGGCTCGTGGAATTGGCGGAGAGCGACCTCTGCTGCGGCAGCGCCGGGGTGTACAGCATCCTCGAGCCAGCGGTCGCGGGCGAGCTCCTGGAGCTGAAGGTGGCCCGGATTGCCGAGACGGGCGCCACGGTCGTCGCGACGGGGAATCCCGGCTGCCTCATGCAGATCGCTCAGGGCTGTCGCGTGCGCGGTCTGGACGTCACCGTCGTCCATCCCGTAGAGTTGCTGGCGAGGGCGGCCGATGCGTATCCGGGTTAAGGACCACGTGAAGTTCCAGTCCGACAAGATGGCGAAGATCGCGCTCGCCACGACGGAGCGCGCCCAGCTCGACCTCTACTGCGTGGCGCCCGGCCAGACCCAGAAGCCGCACAGCCACGCCGATCAGGACAAGATCTACTACGTGCTGGAGGGCCGCGGCCGCTTCCGCGTGGGCGCCGACGAGCAGGTCGTCGAGGCCGGGGAGGCGGTGGTCGCCCGGGCGGGCGTGGAGCACGGTCTCGTCAACGACGGCTCGGCGCCCCTCGTCGCTCTCGTCGTCGTCACGCCTCCGCCCCCCCCGCACGCATGACCGCACCGCGCGTGTCGCTCATGGTGACCTGCCTGGGCGACCTTTTCTTCCCTGAGGTGGGCGTCAGTATTGTCCGGCTCCTCCGGCGCCTCGGGGCGACCGTCGAGTTCCCGCCGGGCCAGACCTGCTGCGGGCTCCCCCTCTTCAACTCCGGCTACCACGCCGACGCGCGGGCGGTCGCGGCCCGCACTGTGGCCGTCTTCCGCAATGCCGACAACGTCGTCGTTCCGTCGGGCTCGTGCGCGTGGATGGTCAAGCACGAGTACCCGGGCCTCATGCAGGATCCAGCGCTGAAAAAGGACGCGCTGCGCCTGGCGGGGAGGACCTACGAGCTCTCGCAGTTCCTCGTCAAGGTGCTCGGCCGACGCGGGTTCCGGGCGACCGTCGGCGGGCGCGTCACTTACCACGACTCGTGTCACTTGCTGAGGGGACTCCACGAGGCCGAGAGCCCGCGGGAGATCCTGCGAAACCTCGAGGGCGTCGAGTTCGTCGAGCTGCCGGGCGCCGACGAGTGCTGCGGCTTCGGCGGCTCGTTCGCGGTTCGCCTGCCGGAGGTGTCCTCCCAGATCCTCGCGAAGAAGCTCGAGAACGTCGAGGCGACCGGCGCGGCGTGCCTGGTCGCGTGCGACGCGGGGTGCCTCATGCAGATGGGGGGCGGCCTCCGGCGCCGGGGCTCGCGCGTGCGCGCCGTGCACCTCGCGGAGCTCCTCGACGGCGGCCCGGTGTGAGCCAGGCCGACCTCTCGGTCCCGTTCCGTCAGCGCGCCGCCAGCGCGATGAAGGATGCGTTTCTCCAGGAAGCGCTGACCATCGCGACGACGAAGTTCATCGGACTCCAACGCGAGGCATTCGGCGACTTCCCTGAAGGGGAGAAGCTCCGCGACCGAGCGCGGGAGATCAAGGAGGCGACGCTCCAGCACCTCGATCGCTACCTCGAGGAGCTGATCGACAACGTCGAGCGCCTCGGCGGTCACGTTCACTTCGCCTCGACGCCCGCCGAGGCCCGCAGCGTCATCCTCGAGATCGGCCGGCGCGCGGGCGCGCGAATGGCGGTGAAGTCGAAGTCGATGGCCACCGAGGAGATCCATCTCAACGAGGCGCTCGAGCAGGCGGGGATCACGCCGGTCGAGACGGACCTGGGCGAGTACATCATCCAGCTCGCCCACGAGCGGCCGTCGCACATCATCGCGCCGGCGATCCACAAGACCAAGGGCCAGGTGGCCGAGCTCTTCGCCAAGGAGCTCCGGCGCAAGGTCGAGGCCGATCCCGAGGCGCTCACGAAGATCGCCCGGGGCGAGCTGCGGGAGAAGTTCCTCCAGGCCGACCTGGGCATCACGGGCGCGAACTTCGCCATCGCCGACACCGGCACCGTCGTCCTCGTGACCAACGAGGGCAACGGCCGAATGGTGACCTCGCTCCCGCGCGTCCACGTCGCGGTGATGGGCGTCGAGAAGGTCGTGCCCTCGATGACCGACCTCATGGTGTTCCTGGCGATTCTCGCGAAGAGCGCGACGGGCCAGAAGCTCTCCGTCTACACGACGTTCGTCCAGGGGCCGCGGCGCGCGGGGGAGCTCGAGGGGCCGGAGGAGTTCCACCTCGTGCTGCTGGACAACGGTCGGATCAACCAGCTCGCGGGACCGCTCCGCGAGGCGCTCTACTGTCTCCGCTGCGGCGCGTGCCTCAACGTCTGCCCCGTCTACCGCCAGATCGGCGGCCACGCCTACGGCCATACCTACCCGGGGCCCATCGGGATCCTTCTCACGGCGATGCTCAGCGGCCCGGCCGCGGTGAAGGAGCTGGCGCACGCCTCCTCGCTCTGCGGGGCGTGCGCGGAGGCGTGTCCGGTGCGGATCGACATCCCGCGCATGCTCATCGAGCTCCGACGTGAGGCAGACGACACGCGGATCGCGCCCTGGACCGAACGCGTCGTGTTCAAGGCGTTCGCGCGGCTCCTGACGCACCCGGCGCTCTACCGGCTCGTCGCGCCGCTCGCACGGCTGCTCCAACGGCCTTTCGTCCGCGACGGAGCGATCCGGAGCCTCCCGCTCTTCTTCGGCGCCTGGACGCGGACCCGCGATCTCCCCGCGGTGGCGGTGCGGACGTTCCACGAGCGGTGGAAGGAGCTGGAGAGGGAGGCGCCACCGTGACCACGCGGGCGGAGTTCATGGCGCGGATCCGCGCCGAGATGGGCAAGACGCGCGGCCTCTTTCCCGCGGCGCCAGCCCATCGGCCCGAGAATCCCCGCGCGGAAGCAGAGGCGATCAGGGGGGAGCTCGCGGAGCGCTGGCCCGAGGCGCTCGAGCGCTTTCGCCGCGAGTTCGAGAAGGTCGGCGGCGTCTTCCACCGCGTGCCAACGCTCGCGGAGGTGCCCCGGGTCGTGGCCGGCATCGCCCGCGACCGCGAGGTACGCCGGCTCGTGAGCTGGCACCCGTCCCAGCTCGGCGGCGACCTCGCCCAAGCGCTCGCCGCCCGTGGGCTCACCCCCATTCCGATGCCGCCTGGGGAGGCCGCGAGCCCGACCGAGCGCGCGCGACTGCGGCGCCTCGTCGCGTCGGCCGAGCTTGGCCTGACGGGCGTGGATCTCGCGATCGGCGAGACGGGAACTTTGGTCCTCCGCTCCGGCGCGGGGCGCCCGCGCTCGACGTCGCTCTTGCCGGCCTATCACATCGCGGTCTTCGACCGCACCGCGCTCGTCGAGTCGCTCGCGCAGGTCGGCGTCTTCCTCGAGCTCTGGCACGCGGACGGTGAGACGGAGGACCGCGGCGCAGTCATCACCTTCATCACCGGCCCGAGCCGCACTGCGGACATCGAGCTGACGCTCACGCGCGGCGTCCACGGGCCGAAAGAGGTGCACGCCATCTTCGTCGAGAGGGAGATCCGTGGCTGACCGCTACTTCACGCCGCGCGAGGTGGAGGCGCTGATCCCGGTGCTGGCACGGGCCATGCGTGAGGTGATGACGGCCCACACGGAGGCGACCGCACTGCGCGAAAGGCGGGAGGCCGAACAGAAGCGGATCGCGCTTGCCGGTGGTGGCGTCATCGACCGGGCTCGGTGGCGCGCCGACACCGAGCTGATCAAGCAGCTGACCCAGCGGATGCAGGACAGGCTCGAAAAGATCGTGGAGCTCGGCGGCACCCCGAAGGACCTCGGGCTCGGCCTCGTGGACTTCCCGCACCTGCGCGACGGCCGCGAGGTCAACCTGTGCTGGAAGTACGGCGAGCGGGAGATCCGCCACTGGCACGGTCTCGACGAGGGGTACGCGGACCGGAAGCCGCTCTGATGGCGTACGCCGCGGTCCTCTTCGACCTTTTCGACACGCTGGTGCGCTTCGACCGCGAGCGGCTGCCGGAGATCCAGGTGGACGGGCGGACGGTGCGCTCCACCGCGGGCCACCTCCACGCGATCCTCAGGGCTCACGCGCCCCAGGTTGCCCTCGAGGCCTGCTACGAGGCGCTCGTCGAGAGCTGGCGTGAGGCCGAGCGGCTGCGGGCGATCGACTGCCGTGAGGTGCCGGCGCCCGTCCGGTTCGCGCATTTCTTCCGCCGGCTCGGGTTGGACGAGGCCACGCTCCCGCGCGGCCTCACGCAGGCGCTGATCGACGCTCACCGCGGCGCCCTCGGGCGCGCTGCCGAGCTCCCGGCTCACCACGGCCCGCTGCTGCGACGGCTCGCCGAACGCTACCGGCTCGCGGTCGTCTCGAACTTCGATTACACGCCGACGGCGCTCGACATCCTGCAGCGCGCGGGCGTCGCGGAGCTCTTCGACGCGGTCGTGATCTCTGACGCGGTCGGGTGGCGCAAGCCGAAGCGCGAGATCTTCGACGCGGCGCTCCGCCGCCTCGCCGTCGGGCCTGAGGACGCGCTGTTCGTCGGCGACCGCTTGGACATGGACGTGCTCGGGGCCCAACGCATCGGCATGGACGCGGCGTGGGTCAACCGCGAGGCCGAGCCGCTACAGCCTGGAATCGCGCCGCCCACGTACGAAATCCGCGATCTGGGCGAGCTGGCCTCCATCCTGAAGGTCAGCGCGTGAATCATGGAGCGGCACCTCGGCATCTAAAGCGCCAGGAGAGGGGAGAGGGCTGATGGCGACAACGCGCAGGGTCATCATCATCGGGTCGGGCCCGGCCGGCTACACCGCGGCCGTTTACGCGGCCCGCGCCAACCTCACGCCGCTCATGTTCACGGGCGTGCAGTGGGGTGGCCAGCTCATGCTCACCACGCTGGTCGAGAACTACCCGGGGTTCGTGGAGGGTATCCAGGGGCCCGAGCTGATGGAGACGATGAAGAAGCAGGCCGAGCGGTTCGGCACTGAGGTGATCGCCGAGGATGTCACCGGCGTGGACTTCTCTCGCCGCCCGTTCGTCGTCCGCGTCGGCGACACGACGCACGAAGCGCACACGATCATCATCGCCACGGGGGCCACGCCGAAGCTTCTGGGGCTGCCGGCCGAGGCGGAGCTTATGGGGCGTGGCGTCTCGACGTGTGCGACCTGCGACGGATTCTTCTTCAAGGACCAGAACATCATGGTGGTCGGCGGCGGAGACTCGGCGATGGAGGAGGCGCTCTACCTCTCGCGGCTCGGCCGCAAGGTCGACGTGGTCCACCGCCGCGACGCGCTGCGCGCCTCCAAGATCATGCAGGAGCGCGCCTTCAAGAACCCGAAGATCGAGTTCGTCTGGGACAGCGCCGTGGACGACGTCATGGACGTCGCGAAGGGCAAAGTCACCGGAGTGCGTCTGCAGAACCTCAAGACGGGGGAGCGCGTGGAGCGTCCGGTGGACGGCCTCTTCATCGCGATCGGCCATCAGCCGAACACGGGGATCTTCCGCGGCCAGCTGGAGCTGCTGCCGAACGACTACATCAAGGTGAAGCCCGGGACGACCGAGACGAGCGTGCCGGGCGTCTTCGCGGCCGGTGACGTCCAGGATCATGTCTACCGCCAGGCGGTGACCGCTGCGGGGACGGGGTGCATGGCCGCGCTGGAAGCCGAGCGCTACCTGGAGGCCACCCAAGCGCACTAGCCGTCGAACGCAGGACTGAAAATTCTGGTGTCGGCGGTTCAATCCCGTCCCTGCCCATCACCACTCTGTTCCCTCGCGCGGAGGGAGTGACAGATGCCGCCACCGTCTCGAGCGATACGTGCCACCCGACATCGTGGAGTGCAGCGAGTTCAGGGCGGTCACTGCGCTGAGCCTCAGCGAGATGGCCGACATCGCGCTTCACGTCGACCCACGCCCCGGCATCAGCGACGGCAGCTACCGGTGAGGCTGTGGACGCCACTTCACCGTACGCGACACACCGCGGTGCCTCGACGTTGCTGCCGGCTCGCGTCGCCCGGTCCCCGCCGTCCGGGACCGTGTTCCAGCGCGCTTTCCGGGCGGGTCGGGTCGCGTTCGTCTCTGCTGCCTGGCGCTCGTGGGGGCAGGCGGCTCCGCCTCGATCTCGATTCCGAACACCTCGGCCAGCTTTTCGGCGCCGATCCGCTTCCCGGCGGCCACGCCGGATCGCAAGATGGCGCCGGACGTGGCCGAGCTCAGCAACTCGGTCTGGTCGACCTGGCGCAGGGTGAAGAACAGCTCGGGCCTCGCGTCGAGGCGAGCGCCCACGCCGTACAGCACTGCGGCCACGTGCTTGCACATACCCGCCCAGTCCGGGCACGAGCACTCCATCGTGATCTCGCGCGGCTCAGGGAACAGCCCCTCCTTGGTGTCGGCCAGGACCGCCAGCACCTCGGCGGACACCTCCCCGCGGAGGAGCCCCACCAGGGACCCGATCCGGCCCGTGCAGCGGGTCACGACGCGGCGCCAGCGCCGCCGCTTCATTTTGGCGATGTGGACTTTCACCATGTACAGCTCGCTCCCCGCGACGAACGCCTCGACCTTGCCCCTCGTGATCGCCAGATCCACGACCGCGCCGTTGCGCACGTAGGTGCGCCCGCGCGGCAATCGGTTGGCGAGGTCCATGTAGCGCTCGAGGTTCTCGCACCAGGCCTTACCCCAGAAGCTGGTCGCGATGCCTCGCCCGCGACGCTGGATCACGACCGGCTCGGCAGCCCGTCCCCGCTTCTTGGCAACCCTGGCGATCGCCTTGGCCGCGCGCGCCTTCTTCTCCGCCACCGAGACGTACGGGCGAAAGCTCCAGCCACCGTCGCTGTACCAAGCCATCGCGTCTCCTCATTCGCGCCAGGCGTTCACGCCTCGGCGGTCGCCCGACCGAGATCGAGCGCCACCATCGCCATCAGCTCCTCGTTGCTCATCTCGGTGAGAAGCGCCTCGCCGCCGCCCTCGAGCAGCCCGCGCGCCAGCGACTGCTTGTCTTCGATGAGCTGATCTATCCGCTCCTCGACCGTGCCGCGGCACACCAGCTTGTGCACGAGCACGTTCCGGTGCTGCCCGATGCGATAGGCGCGATCGGTCGCCTGGTTCTCGACGGCGGGGTTCCACCAGCGGTCGAAGTGCACGACATGAGCGGCGGCGGTCAGGTTAAGCCCGATGCCGCCCGCCTTCACGGACAGCACGAAGAACCCCACCGCCGGGTCCTCCTGGAAACGCCGCACGAGCTCGCCGCGATCCTTGACCGGCGTCTGGCCGTGAAGGATGAGCCCCGGGCGCCCGAACACGCTCGCCAGGAACGCCGCCAGCGGGTCGGTGGCTTCGCGGAACTGGGTGAACACCAGCGCCTTCTCCTGCTTGGCGGCGATCGCCTCGGTGATCTCGCGCAACCGGGCCAGTTTGCCGCTTCCCGCCTCGTCCCACGCGCCGTCGCCGAGCCACTGCGACGGGTGATTGCAGATTTGCTTGAACCGCATGAGGTGGGCCAAGACCAGCCCGCGCCGCTCGATGCCCTGCCGGAGGCCGGCGAGCACACCTTCCAGCTCCTGAACGGCCTTCTGATAGAGCGCCGCCTGCGGGCGCGATAGCAGGCAGAACGCCTTGACCTCGGTCTTGTCGGGCAGGTCGGCCACGACCGAGCGGTCGGTCTTGAGCCGGCGCAAGAGATAGGGCTGGACCAGGCGGCGCAGCGGCGCGTACGGCTCCTCGGCGCGGTCGGCCAATCGTTTCACGAACGCCCCGAACTGGCTCGCCGAGCCGAGCAGGCCCGGGTTCAAGAAGTCGAAGATCGACCATAGGTCGCCGAGGCGATTCTCCACCGGCGTGCCGGTAAGCGCGACGCGGGCACGCGCGCGCAGGGCCTTGACCGCTTGTGTCTGCCTGGCGCCGGGGTTCTTGATTGCTTGAGCCTCATCAAGAATGGCCAGCGACCAGTCGCGAGCCCGCAGTGCGTCGATGCGCGCGAGCGTGCCATACGTCGTGATGACGAGGTCCACGGTGAGCTCGGCGCCCCCCATCTCCGCGATCTCGCGCGCGGGCATGGCCGAGGGGTGGGCCACGAGCACCGCCAAGGAAGGGGCGAAGCGCTCGAGCTCGGCTTGCCAGTTGGCCACGAGCGAGGCAGGCACGACCAGGATATGCGGCGGCTCGCCGCGTCTGCGGCGCCGCTTGTGCAGGAGCAACAGCCCCAGCACCTGGATCGTCTTGCCGAGGCCCATGTCGTCGGCCAGGCATACGCCCAGCGTGAGTGACGAGGCAAACCACAGCCACGACACGCCAGTCTTCTGGTAGGGGCGCAGCGTGCCGTGCAGGTCAGAACCGGGATCGGCTCCGGCCAACTCCTCGGGCCCACGGAGCCCGGCCAGAGTCTGGGCAAGCCATGCGCCAGCCTCGACGCGCAACCAGCCCCCGCCGCCGGCGAGCGCGCCGTCGGCGCGCCCCAACTCCGAGGCCCCGGCGAGCAAACGCATGCCGTCAAGGAACGACAGACCGCTCGCGCCGGCGCCGTGCCGCACACGCTCCCAATGGTCCAGGAGCTCCCGCAGCCGCTCGCGGTCGAGCTCGACCCACTGGCCACGCACCCGCACCAACCCGTCGGCCGAGGCCAGGAGGGCGCGCAGCTCGGCGGCGGACAGCTTCTCGTTGCCCAGCGTGACGTCGACCGAGAAGTCGAGGAGGGCCTCCATGCCCAGCAGGCCCGGTCTCTTCTCGCCGAGGCGCACGGTGACCTCTGGCCGAGCCGGGTGGCGCGCGCGCCACCAGTCGGGGACGCGCACGACCAGCCCGGCCGCCTCGAAGGCCGGAATCTCACGCAGGAAGCGGTGGGCCTCGGCGGGTGTCCAGGCGAGCGGCTGGTAGATCGCGCCCGAGTCGACCAGACCGGCCAGCCACTCGCTGTTCTTGGCCGCGCGCTGCAGGGGCACGAGGAGGTGGAGGAGCGCGTGCCGGTCACCACGCGCCGACGATTCCTCGAGGGCACGGGCGAGCGGGCGGTGCTGCACCTTGCCGGCGGCGCCGGCGCGGACCGCATAGGTGGCGAGGAACGCGAAGGGATGCTCATCATCGCCGCGGTTTTCCGCCAAGTGCAGGCACACCCGGCCAACGAGGTGCCACGACGGGTGACGCGCTTGCAGCCACTCAGCGACAGCACCCCGGTGGCCGCGAATCTCCTCGGAGAAGGCGCGGCCGATCTCGGTCCAGCGCGCGGTGACCCAGTCGACGTCGACATACTCGCTGCCCGGCATGGGCGGGACCGCGCTGGCCAGCCGGGCGCGCTCGTCTGCCGGGCAGTCGACCTCGGCGCGCTCGCGCAGATCTTCCAGGTCGGGCGTCGAGCGCAGCCGGGTGGCGAAGGCGCGGCCGAGGTCGCGCAGAAAAGCCAGTGCCGGAGCCAGCGACACGTCCAGCTCGGCGGTGCCCAGGTGGAGCAGGCCATGGCCCGGCCCGCGCCTGAAGGCGGCGATGACGCGGGCCCGGATAACGGGGGTCAGGCCGTCGCCGCTCTCGTCGGCGTCGGCCCCGGCCGTATCGACGAGCAGCGCGCCCGAGGGAGCGACGGCCACACGGAGCCGCGCCGCGTCCTGTCCAGGCGACCGAGAACCCATCAGGAGCGTCGTCGGGGCAACCATTCGACGGCGACGAGACCGGCGTCGGCGAGCGGCCTAAACTCCGGGTCTCCCGTCATCACGACACCCCCGCGGTCCCGCGCGGCCACGACGGCGAAGGCATCGGCGTACGAGATCGGAAAGCGGGCCTTAATGTGCGCCGCGGCCAGCACCGTCGCGCGTGAGACCGGCACGATCTCAAGAGGAAGCTCATCGACCGCCCCCAGAGTGCGACGGGCAGCGACGAGGCCGCGCTCGCGCTCCGTGATGTAGAGTGCCTCGCCGAGGTTGATCAGTGACAGACACACGGTGTGGCGCTTCGCCTCTGCGCCCTGGAGTACCGATCGGACTCGCGGCATCCCCGCCTCTCCCTCGAGGTACGCCAGAAGCGCGAAGCTGTCGAGGACGTAGGCCGGAGGGCTACCGGCCACGCGCGCGCGCTCTCCGATGCTCGGTGAGCAGCGCGCGAGTGAGAGATGTCCGCCCCTTCAGCATTCCAGCGGCCTGCCGGACGGGCCTGGCCATCGCCGGGACGAGGGCGAGGACGCCCCCGTAATCGACGACGGAGACGACAGCGCCTGGATGCAGATGGTACTTCTTCCGAAGGTCGGCCGGAATGACGACCCAGCCCTTCTCGGAAACGGTGACCGGCATAGGACGACCTCCTGGTCGTTATACGATCAGGCAAGAATGTATAACGCCGGCGCCACCCGGCGCAAGGGTGCATTGCGCGGGTGAGGGGCGCTGGCTTGCGTCCGGCGGGTGTTTAGCGCTGTCCCGATGGTGAGCATGCCCCCAGCTGGACTGCGTGTGGCACCCTCGTTGGGAGATCGTCCCTGTCACCGAGACTGTCACTCACGCCGCGTAACAGGACGCATCTGGCCGTCACTTACCGCGACGTCTGCCACGCGCCGGCAATGTACGAAGTGCTTGAGAAGGCGGGTGATGCAGGCGACCGATGTCGAGACCTGAAAATCTCGGTGTCGGCGGTTCAATCCCGTCACCCGCCCACCCTGATTCAGCTCAGCTCAGCGAGTCCGAGGCTGATAAGGAGCGCCCGATTCACACGACGCAGGCAATAGTGATGGGACTGGGACGGTTGGCGATGTCGTTCTGCAGAAGGGGATTCGCGAAGCTCAGGTGCCGACGCGGAGGGGAGCGGTCAGATCCCGCAGCAGCGCGATCGTCGAGAAGTAGGAGAGCTTGCCGGTGCGCGGGTTCTCCGAGGGGACGTTCTCGACCTCGATCGCGAGGCGGCCGAACTCGCCCTCGACCGTGATCCGGTGCATGTTCAGCGTCTGTCCCGGCACGGC
>JAHFDS010000241.1 GCA_023248855.1 Myxococcales bacterium | reverse complement strand
GCCCCAGGTGTTTGTCTTGCGCACGCTCCGCGTGCGCGAGTGCTGCGGCCAGCTGGCAGGCGAAGGCTGCTCCGAGCTCAAATGCCATCCAACCATTGGCGGACAGCACTAGTGATTGGCGAGGTAGTTGTAATAGCCCCAGTAACCGTTCGAGAAGCTGTAGCTCGCGGTCGTGTCGTACCATTCGAGGTCGGAGCAATGGTTCTGCGTGCCGGCGCCCAGGTTCACGCAGTCGTCGTTGGCCGTGCTCCCAGGCGCCGAGTCGTGCCCGTACCGCGCCAGGAGGCAGAAGTCGCAGTACCCGTCGCCTTGCCAGCTGTCGCTGCAGCCCATGCAGGTGCCCGAGACGCAGCTCTGGCCACCCGTACAATCGGCGTCCGTGGAACAGCTGCGAACGCCGCCATTGTGGTAGTTCGAGGCGGCGAAGTACGCCGACACGGTGCTGGGGTTGTCGTACGCCGACAGGTTGTACCCATTGTCGCCGCCATAGGCCGCCTGGCAATCGAAGTCGGTGGCCGTGTCGCCTTGCATCGCGGCCGTGCAGCCAGGCGACCACTTGGACGCGCTGAGCCAGCCTTGCCAGCTGGCGTTGCACGCCTGCTCGGCCGGCGAGACGGCGTAGTCGGAGGGAATGGCGTCGAACGTGTTGTTCATCGCGCCGTGCACGCTGTTGCGAATGGTGACGTTGGCGTTGTGGCACGACCGGCGCGACTGGTTGTGATTGAGCCGAGCGTCGCTGGAGATGACGTTGCCCACCGCCCCGGAGCTGTCCGTGCCGATGAAGCCGTCCGTGTCGGCCCAGATGGATCCCCAGCCGTAGAGCGCGCACGCCTTGAGACCCGCCGTGATGGCGTAGCTGCCGCAGTACGCGTCGCTCGACCAGATGGCCGCGTAGACCTTGGTCCCGCGCACCACGTCGGTGGCGAGGCCGCCGGGGCTCGTGCCATTGGCGTAGGTGCCGTTGCTGTTGTAGGTGGCCATGTTGCTCTGCACCTGCTGCGCGACCGCGCCGGAATTGCTGACGCTGAAGGCACCGATCACGTCATTGGCGAGGTTCGAGAGTGACCCGGACTGGGTGATCTTGTCCGCAAGCGGTGTGCCCGTGCTGTCCGGCGCCAGGAACACCGTCTTCTGCACGACCGAGAGCAGGCTGGAGTAGGAGATGTCCATGGCTCGGGCGTTCGAGTAGAAGGTCTCCGAGCCGTGCGCCATCCAGTAGCGCGCCACGTTGGAGCCATTGGAATGCGTCAGGAGCACGACGTTATAGATCTGGCCTCCATTGCCAGACCAGTAATAGGTGTAGAGCTGGTCGGCCACGTACTTCGGCACGGTGTTGTTGGCGCCGCTGTAGCAGGAGCACGCAGAATTCAGGGCCGCGCAGGTGTCGCCACAGTAGCCGGCCACGCCGTAGGACCACTGGTAGCTGGTGTCGACGGGATAGGTCGCCATCTTGCCGAGCGACGTCGCGGTCCAGTAGCTGCTGATGGCGGTGCCGCCGGAGGCCTGGAACGCGCCCGCGGCGCTGGTGGGCGCTGAGTAGTTGCCCGTACCGTGGATGAAGAAGAGGCCGTTTGCAGCGTCGGGTGCCGCCGCCTGCGCGCTCTGCGAGCCGAGGAGCAGGCTGAGCCCGAACGCTGCCGCCCATGCTCTCGCGATTCTCGTGGGCATCGATCCGCCTCCTTTCGACAACCCGGCCGACTCGGTGAGTCCCGTGGGCTTTGCGTCCCCCGGTCGCCCGGGGTTTGCCGTTTCGTGGGGCGGGGGGCTGTGAGCAGCCCTCAGCACCTTCCTGATCAGGACTGAGAATGCAAAACTGGAGCCGACCCGAATCAGACGTAATATGCTGATTCTTCAGGCAGTCCGCACCGGACCTCCTGGCGCTGTCTGTCCAATTTCTGGATCCTGAGCATTTGGGCTGCTCCGTTCAGAGGTGGCGCAGGCGCCGCACCAGGAGTAGAGATCGGAGCAAGGAAATCATGATCCAGCGGCCCCGGATCCTCGTCGCCGAGGACGACGAAGACATCCGGCAGGACCTCATCACGCTGCTCGAGACGCAAGGTCTCGAGGCCGTGGGCGCGAGAAACGGCGCCGAGGCGCTGGCGCTGCTCGAGAAGGCGCCCTTTTCGGTGGTGCTGCTCGACCTCATGATGCCGGTGATGGATGGCTGGGCCTTCCGGCAGGCGCAACGCTCGCGCCCCGAGCTCGCCGCGGTGCCCGTGGTGATCCTCTCGGGCGCAGCGGACGCCAGGCAGGCCGCCGCCGCGCTCGGCGTGGCTCATTGCCTGGTCAAACCGGTGGGCTTCGACGCCCTGATGGCAGTGATTGCGAGCTTCCTGCCGCCGCCGTGACGACCGCGACGCGCGCCCGCTTCTGCTCGAGCAGGTCGGCGTCGGCGCGGCGGAACAGCGCCTCGGGATCGTCGACATCGTCCGTCCGGGTGACCGAGAGGCCGGCCGAAAAGCTCGGCCGCAGGCGCTCCTCGCCGAGCGGCTCGACCCAGGCATTGAACCGCCCGACGACGCGCGCCACCAGCTCGCGCGCGCTCAGGGCGTCGGCGCCGGGCATGAGCACCACGAACTCGTCGCCGCCATAGCGCGCCACGAGGTCGTGCCGTCGCGTCTCCCGCCGCAACGCGGCGCCGAGGCGCTCGAGCACCCGGCTGCCCTGATCGTGCCCGAAGCGATCGTTCAGGATCTTGAGGCAGTCGACATCGATGAGGACCAGCGCCGCGCTCTCGCCGCCGCGCAGGCGGGTCACCACCTCGGGCAGGATGCGCTCTCTGAAGTGACGGTGGTTGCCGACCTGCGTGAGGTCGTCGAGCAGCGCGGCCTCGCGGTTCGCGCGGCGCTCGCGCGAGGTCTCGATCGCGCGCGCGACCCGGGCCGTGAGATCCTCGGGCAAGAAGGGCTTGACCAGGAAGTCGACGCCGACCCGCAGCCCGCGCACGCGATCGTCGAGCGAGGGAGACCCGGTCAGAAACAGGACCGGCAGGTCGAGGAACCGGGACTCCTGGTGCAGGCGCTCGGCGATCTCGAAGCCGCTCAGGGTGGGCAGGCCGATGTCGAGCAGGAGCAGCTCGGGCGGCGTCTGGCGGGCGACCCGGATCGCCTCGCCGCCGTCGCTCGCGCGGTCCACCGTGTAGCCGCGCTCCTCGAGCGTGGCGGCGAGCGTCTCGAGCAGATCGGGATCGTCCTCGGCGACCAGGATGCGCGCGGGCGTGGCGACCGGGGTATTCCGGGCCACGCCGCGCGCCGGCTCGATCGGCAGGGAGAAGCGGATCGTGGTGCCGCGATCGAGCTGGCTCTCACCCCAGATCAGCCCGCCGTGGCGATCGATGATCTCGCGACAGATGGCGAGCCCGAGGCCGGTGCCGCGCGCGCGGGTCACGCCCGAGCGACGGTACGGCTCGAACACGCGCTCGAGCTCGGCGGGGGGGATGCCGGGCCCGGTGTCACGCACCGAGAGCGTGACCTGCGCGTCGGCCGCTGCCGCGCTGACGCGCACCTCGCCCCCCGGCGGGGTGAACTTGAGCGCGTTGCCGAGCACGTTCAGCAGCACCTTGCCGAGCTGCCTCGAGTCGAACCGCACGCCCGGCAGCTCGGCCGGCAGGTCGAGCTCGAGGCTCACCTGGTGCTCGACGAAGGACACCCGCTGCTCTTCGATCAGCTCACCGAGCCACGGGCCGAGATCGCCGAGCGTCGGGTTGACGCCAAGGACGTCGATCCCGAACTCCTTGACCGACAGGAGATCGTCGACCAAGCCGAGCAGCCGGTCCACCTGCTTCCGGATCTTGGCCGAGCTCTCGCGCTGCAAGGGCCCGAGCGGCGGGCCGCGCAGACCGCGCTCCAGCACGTCGAGGTGGCCCACGACGATGCTGAGCGGCGAGCGCAGGTCGTGCACGCACATCGCGATGACGTCGTCCTTGAGGCGCACGAGCCGACGAAGGCGCCGGGCCTCGGCCTCGACCGCACGCAAGCGGTGGCTCGGATCGAACGCACCCGCCATGTCCGACTCCACCGGCGCCGGCTCGCGGTCGGTGGCCGCCAGCACCCAGCCCGCGGCGAACGCGAGCGCGCGCAGCTGGCCGCGCTCGAGCGCCGAGGGGCAATGGTCGCGCTCGGAACGCAGGTGCAGAAACCCCATCACGCGCTCGAGGCCCCACAGCGGGATCGCGCCGATGGCGCGCACCTCGGCGGGCAATCGCTCGCGCGTCCGCGCCAGAAGCGGGTCGGCGCCCGGGTCCTCGATCCACACGAGGTCGTGGCGGGCAGCGGCCTCGAGCATCTCCGGGTAGCGCGCCAGGTCGATCGCGATGCCCTCGACGCTCGGCTCCGCGGCGGCCGCGACCCAGACGTCGAGGCCGAGGCTGCCGGCGCGCGGACACAGGCCTACCGTGGAGACGCGGAAGTCGTCAGGCATCAACGCGCTGACGGCGTCACGCACCGTGCGGTAGACCGCGTCTACCGGCTGCGCCTGCGCGGGTGAGCAGATGGACTCGATCCAGCGTGCCAGCTCGAAGGGCGCGTCTTCCGTGTTCACCGCTCGACCCATGACGTCGTTACAATCAATCTCTGTGCCAGGTCAGGCACGGATCACAGCCCGTGACGTCGGATGCGCTCCCACAGGTTCTTGCGCGAGATGCCAAGGCGCCGCGCGGTCTCGGCGCGCCGCCCATCACAGAGCTCCAGCGCGCGGGCCAGGTAGGCCCGCTCGAAGGTCCGCAGGGCGGCGTCGAGCGGCCCCACCCCCTCGTCGGGTGGCGGGGCAGCCGGCTGGCGCGAGGCGATCGCCTCGGGCAGGTGCTCGCAATCGATCTTGGCGCCGTCGCACAGTGCGAGGGCGTGCTCGATGGCGTGCGCCAGCTCGCGCACGTTGCCCGGGTAGTCGTGCGCCAGGAGGCGCGCCGAGGCCGCCTCCGAGAGCAGCGGCGCCTCTCGGAGCCCCGACGGCGTGGGGCGGGCGTGCTGGCGGATGAAGTGCTGCGCGAGCAGCGGGATGTCCTCGCGGCGCACGCGCAGGGGCGGCACGGACATCGTGACCACCTGGAGCCGGTAGAACAGGTCCTCGCGGAAGCGCCCGGCGGCCACTTCCGCCCGCAGGTCGCGATGGGTGGCGGCCAGCACCCGCACGTCGACCTCGACCGAGCGATTGGCGCCGAGCGGCTCGAACGAGCGCGTCTCGAGCACGCGCAGGAGCTTGGCCTGGGCCGCCGCCGACAGCTCGCCGACCTCATCGAGGAACAGCGTGCCGCGGTGAGCGGCCGCGAAGCGACCGATGCGGTCGCGCAACGCCCCGGTGAACGAGCCGCGTACGTGGCCGAACAGCTCGGACTCGAGCAGGGTGTCGGGCAGACCCGCGCAGTTGACGATGACGAAGGGATGCGCGGCGCGCGGGCTCTGCGCGTGCAGCAGGCGCGCGGCGACGTCCTTGCCGGTGCCGGTCTCGCCCAGGATCAAGACGGACGCCGACGAGCGCGCGATGCGCGCGATGTGCGCCCGCAGCTGCCGAGTCACGGGCGCCTCGCCGACCAGGAACGCCGCGGGGCCTTCCTCGCTGCCGCCGCGGCCAAGGGCGATGCGTGCGAGATCGGCCACCAGCTGCTCGAAATCGATGGGCTTGGTGAGCGTGGCCCTGGCGCCCGCACCGCGGGCGGCTTCGGTGTGATGGGGCTGCGCGTGGCCGCTCATGAGATAGAGATCCGCCGCGGGCAGGCGCCGGTGCAAGGAGCGCAACAGGGAGACGCCGTCCTGATCGGGTAACACGAGGTCGGCGATCACGACATCGATCGGGGACTGCCGCGCCTTCGCCAGCGCCTCGGCGGCATCGCGCGCCGTGTGGACGTGATGCCCGGCCTCTCCGAGCAACGCCGAGAAGACATCCAGCTGGTCTTCCTCATCGTCGATGACCAGGAGCTCCAGCATTGCCTTTGATGTTACCCGATCCGCATGCGGGCGTTACCGGATTCGACGGCCCACGGTCTTAGGACGCAGCATTTGCGGCGAAGAAGGAGCATTGTGGACTTTACGCAGGCGTGCGCCGGCAGCGAGCGATACGTGTTACTGGTGGAGGGCTCTCGGGAGGGATGGCATTGCGAGCGCAACGAATACGTAACGGCGTAAATCGTTTTCGTAATGGAGATAGCGATTTCGCCGGGTGCAGCCACCAACACGGAGTGAGCCTGTGCTGGCGGGTCGGCTTGCCGATTGCAGGATCGGGTGTCACCACTCCTGAAGAGGGAGGCTTGTGCACAGCGATAATGCCACCGCAGCCCCCGGCCAAGCGCATCACGGCGGCCACGCCGTGACGCGTCCGCTGCGGGTCCTCATCGTCGAGGACTCCATCGATGACGCCGAGCTGCTGCTGATGGAGCTGCGTCGCGGCGGCTACGACGTGTCGTACGAGCGCGTACAGACGGCCGACGCGATGCGGCGCGCGCTGGCCGAGGGGACCTTCGATCTCGTGCTGTCCGACTACTCGATGCCATCGTTCAGCGCGATGGTCGGCCTGCAGATCCACCGGGAGAGCGGCGTGGACATCCCGTTCATCCTGGTCTCGGGGACGATCGGGGAGGAGACCGCGGTGGAGGCGCTCAAGGCGGGCGCCCACGACTTCCTGATCAAGGGGCGGCTCGCGCGGCTCGTGCCGGCCATCGAGCGGGAGCTGCGCGAGGCGCGTGTGCATCGCGAGCGGCTCGAGGCCCTGCGCAAGGTGGCGGAGAGCGAGCGTAGCTTCTCGGTCGTCTTCCACCAGATGGCGGTGGGCATGCTGCAAGCTGAGCTCTCGGGCCGCGTGACCGCGGCCAACCAGCGCCTGTGCGACATCCTCGGCCTACCGATGCCGACCCTGCTCGGCATGACCGCGACCGAGCTCGGCGAAGGACAGGCCTTCGCGCGCATCGCGGCGGGGGAGCGCAGCCTGGTCCACGAGCACCCGTGGGTGCGCCCGGATGGCGCCACGGTCTGGTTGAGCAGCACCGTGACCGGCGTGGTCGGGGACACAGCCCCGGCGAACGCCGTCGCGATCGTGCAGGACCTGACGGACCGCTGGCGCGCCGAGGAGGGCCTGCGCGAAGCCGTCAAGGCGCGCGACGAGTTCCTGTCGATCGCGTCGCACGAGCTCAAGACGCCGATCACCGCGCTAGGCCTGCAGCTCGCGAGCGCGCTCGAGCTGCTCTCGGGCCAGCCCGGCGAGCCCCGGTGGAACAAGCTCCAGAGCCGGCTCGCCGGGGCCGAGCGCCAGGTGGATCGCTTGACCACGCTCATCAACCAGCTGCTCGACGTCACGCGCATCACGGCGGGGCGGCTGGCGCTCGCGCCCGAGCGCGTCGATCTCGCCAAGGTCGTGCGCGCCGTGCTCGCGCGGTCCCAGGAGCTGGTCCGGCGCGCCGGCTCGGCCGTCTCGGTCGAGGCCGACCCGGCGATCGGCCAGTGGGACCCGGTCGCGCTCGAGGCGGTGGCCGTGAACCTCCTGTCGAACGCGCTCAAGTTTGGCGCGGGCCGGCCGGTGGCGATCCGCGTGGCGCAGCATCAGGGCCGCGCGCGGCTCGTGGTGCGCGATCACGGCATCGGCATCGCTCCGGAGGCGCAGACACGGATCTTCGAGCGCTTCGAGCGCGCGGTGCCGTCGCAGCACTACGGAGGCTTCGGCATTGGCCTCTGGATCGTGCGCCAGGTGGTGGAGGCGCACGGCGGCACGATCCGCGTCGAGAGCGCCGCGGGGGCCGGAACCACGTTCACCGTGGAGCTGCCCACCGGGGCGCCGGCGGAGGAGACGAGCCGTGGGTGAGCCGCGCAGCGTCTCCGTGCTGGTGGTGGACGACGATGTCGACATCCGCGAGGTGCTGTCGGAGATCCTGGTCGACGCCGGCTACAGCGTGGCCTCGGCGGGCGACGGCGTCGAGGCGCTGGCGCTGCTCGGCCAGCTGCGGCCCTGCCTCATCCTGCTCGATCTCAACATGCCGGTCATGAACGGACGCCAGTTCAGGGCCAAGCAGCGCACAGATCCGGCGCTCAGCACGATCCCGACCGTCATCATGAGCGCGGTGGACCGGATGAGCACGCTGCTCGGGGAGCTGGCGCCCGACGACGCGCTGCCCAAGCCCGTTCGCTTCCTCGAGCTGATGGCGCTCGTGAGGCGGTATTGCGGGGAGGCTACCGACACTGCGGGGGCGGCTCGTTGAGCAGGAGCCAGTACAGGCCGAGCTGCCGCGCCGCCTCGACGAAGGCCGCGAAGTCCACGGGCTTTCGGACGTAGCTGTTGGCGCCCAGGCCATAGCCGCGCGCGAGGTCCTGCTCCTCGGTGGAGGACGTCAGGATGACGACCGGAAGCAGGCGCGTGCGCTCGCTGGCCCGCACCTGCTGCAGCACCTCGAGGCCGCTCAGCTTGGGCAGGTTGAGATCGAGCAGCACCACCTGGGGAAGGCCCGGGTCCTTGCCCGCGTAGGCGCCGCGCGCGAACAGGTAATCGAGGGCCGCCACCCCGTCGGAGGCGACCACGACCTCGTTGGTGATCTTGTTGCGCTCGAAGGCGCGCAGCGTGAGCTCCACGTCATCCGGGTTGTCCTCGACCAGCAGGATGGGGTGCGTGCTCATTTGGGCTCCTCGGCGCTCGGCAGCGTGAAGCGAAACGTGGCGCCCTGGCCGGGGGCGCTGTCGGCACGCACCGTCCCGCCGTGGCGATGGATGATGCGCTGGACGGTCGCGAGCCCGATGCCCGTGCCGGCGAACTCCTCGGTCGAGTGCAGGCGCTGAAACGGCGCAAAGAGCTTGCCTGCGAAGGCCATGTCGAAGCCCGCGCCGTTGTCGCGCACGAAGAGCTCCCTACCGTCGCCGCCCACCTCGATGCGCGGCGCGGCGGTGCGCGCCGTGAACTTCCACGCGTTGCCGAGCAGGTTGTCGAGCACGATGCGGAGCATGCGCGCGTCTCCGCTGGCGCGCAGACCCTCGGCGATCGTGACCGCGACCTTGCGCTCAGGGTGCGCCCGCTCGAGCTCGGCCACGACGAGCGCCGAAAGGGCGGACAGGTCCACCGACTCGCGCTTGACGCCGGCGCGGGTCACGCGCGAGAGCGCCAGGAGGTCGTCGATCAGCTGGCCCATCCGCTGGGCCCCAGCGCGCACGCGCGTCAGGTGGTGGCCGCCGGTCGCGTCGAGCCGGTCGCCGAGGTCCTCGAGCAGCGCCTGCGAGAAGCCATCGATGGCCCGCAGCGGCGCGCGCAGGTCGTGCGAGACCGAGTACGAGAAGGCCTCGAGCTCGCTGTTCGCATGCTCGAGCTCGCGCTGTTTTTCCCGCAGGCCCGCGTCGAGCTCGCGCAGCTCGGCCGCCATCCGGTTCGCCTGCTGGGCGATCTCCGACAGCTCGTCCTCGCCAGAGACCTGCACCGGGTCGTCGAAGTCGCCGCGGCCCAGGCGCGAGAAGCCCTCGGTGAGATCGTGCAGCGAGCGCACGGCGCGCCGGCCGATGCCGATCGAGAGCAGCGCGACCCCCAGGAGCAGCGCTATGTGCACGCTCAGGCGGACGTCGAAGGCGGTCGTGCGCGCGTGGCGGGTGGCCTCGAAGGCCGCCGTCAGCTTGCGGCGGTCGAGGCTGAAGGTGTCGCGCACCGCCCGGCCGAGGCGCGCCTGCTCGGCCTGCATCGCCGCCACGCGGGTGACGCCTTGCTCGCCGAGCCCCCCCGAGAGCAGACCCTCGGAGACCGCGCGCGCGTGCTCGTACCACGTCACGAGCAGGGCGCGGGTCGTGCGCAGCGCGGCGGGGTCCACCACCGGCGGAGCGTGATCGAGCTCGGCGAGCAGGCGGTCGCGCCGGGCTGCCGTCGCCG
This sequence comes from Myxococcales bacterium, assembly GCA_023248855.1. Taxonomy (GTDB): domain Bacteria; phylum Myxococcota_A; class Polyangia; order JAHFDS01; family JAHFDS01; genus JAHFDS01. The sequence continues at coordinate 2,270 of JAHFDS010000241.1, read as the reverse complement.
CGAGCTCCTCGGCGTCCTCGGCGGCCACAGCGTCCTGCAGGGCGTGGCGCAGGGTGCCGAGCTGGGACTCGACGGCCGGGCCGAGCTCGGACAGCGGCAGGTAGCTCTGCTCGATCGTGACGAGCTGGTGCTCGACCTGCCGTTCCATCGCGACGTCGAGCAGCGCCAGCGCCCCGAGGCAGGCGCCCGTCAGGCCGAGGATGAGGCGAAGGCGTCCGCGCAGCGTCCAGCGCATCAATGCACCACCACCACCGTCGCGCCGTGCAGCTCCGCGCGCGGCGACACGTAGCCGACCGCGCCCCGGTTGGCCAGCACGTACTTGACCACCGCCTCGTCGGAATCGAGCTCCGGCGGCGGGGTGTCGCGCCCGGCGAAGATGGCCTGCTGCCAGTAGCTGCGCACGGCGCCCACCGAGCGACCGAGCACGGCTTCGCTGAACTCGCGGCGCGCCTCCGCGTTCTGGCGCAGGTCGACCGGCCGGGCGGTGGTCTCGTCGGGCCACCGCGTGACCTTCTTGAGGAACACCCGCGCCAGCTCGGCGCGCTCGATGTCATGCACGGGGTTCTTCGGGTGGACGATGACGCGGAACGAGTCCCCGCGTGCCCCGGCCGAGGGGACGGGAGTCGCGATCGCGGCCAGGGCCGCGAAGACGAGGGCGACGGCGCGCGCGCGTGGGTCGGCCATGGTCAGAAGTACGCGGTGGTCTTGACGAGGAAGAAGCCCCAGTGCTTCTCGAGCTGGGCCGGAGGGTGATTGTCGTTGAGCGCGGGCGTGAGATCGGCGGTACCGATGAGGTAGTGCGCCTCGAGCTTGAGCAGCCAGTGCGGGTGGAGGTCGAGCCGCACCGAAGCGGCCACGTCGTGCCGGTACCGGTCCCGCGCGCCGGTCCGGTGCTCGACGTCGCGGAACTCACCCGCGTAGTAGAGGCCGGTCGACAGCCAGGCGAGGGGCTCGCACGAGCCCGAGGCGTAGAAGCGCTCGCTCACGGTGTGCGAGCTGGGCACCGCCGGGACGTTGCTCTCGAGATCGACGTACCAGCGGCCGTACTCGCTCGCCAGCTTGAGGCCCCCGCGCACGTACTCGGCGGACGCCATCCAGAGCTCCGCCGGCAAATGGAAGCTGCCCGGCATGCCCGCCGTGGTCGTCTGCAGGTCGATCTTGGTGGCGAACAGGCTGCCGCCCACGCGCAGCCCCTCGATCGGCTCCCACAGCAGCCGGCCCCCCGCGGTGTACGGGACGTCGGCGCTGGTGATGGTCATGGTCGAGCTCGAGGCGGAGTCGGTGAGGTCGACGCCGGTCGTGCCACCGTAGAGGCCATAGTCGAAGACGCCCAGCGCGCCGAGCGGCACGTGGCCGTAGACCTCCACGCCGGTCATTGCGAGCAGGTAGTCGCGCGAGGTGGTGGGGTAGACGGACTGGGGCAGGAGGATCTGCACGCGCGCGGGGTCGTAGTCGGAGCTGTCGTTGTAAAGGCCAAACGGGACCTTGAGGTGACCGGCGCGCAGGCCCAGCCAGTCGGTGTGGCGGTAATCGAGCAGGAACCAGTCGAAGCGCGGGCGGTAATTGCCGAGCGGCCCGAGCTCGCGCGCGAACAGCTGCAGCGCGACGCGCAGGCGGCTGCCGAAGTGCCGGCTGGCATTGAGCGCCACCTCGGTGAGCTCGAAGCTGCCGCGGTCGGATTTCGCGAGGTAGTTGTTGGCTGTCGAGACCATGAAGCCCTGACTGACGAAGGCGTGCAGGTCGACCTCGCCCTCGTCGTCGGCCTCCGGGTCCTCGGCGGCCGCGGGCGCAGCGGCGAGGCCCGCGGGCCAAAGGAGCAACGACCAGGCGATGACCGCGCGCGTCATGGCCATTGTCCGGGGAGCTCCTGCCGGCTTCACGTCGAGCCCAGTTGCAGCAACCGGGCCTATGGGGCAACGCTGACGCTGACGCTGACGACGCCCAGGCTGGCTGGGCAAGGAACGTGGCCGTCACCCTGGACGGATTCCGTTACCACTGGGTAGCGCGCGCGTGCGGTGTCGTCAGCCGCCGCCCAGCGTGCAGCCGGTCGGCAAGCAGATGCCCTGCGTGCAATCGACCATCGGTGCCAGGCAGCACGGCTCGCCATTGAGGCCGCAATGGTGGCAGGTGCCGCCCTGGCACAGGTTGCTACCCGTGCACGTCGAGCCCACACAGCAGGGTTGATTGGTCTGGCCGCAGGCCATGCCGCCCGCTCCGCCTGTGCCCGCGCCTCCCGCGCCCGCGCCTCCCGCGCCCGCGCCTCCCGTGCC
>JAHFDS010000663.1 GCA_023248855.1 Myxococcales bacterium | reverse complement strand
CTGCACCCGGTGGCTGCGGCGCCCCGCCTCGCGCTGCCCCGCTCGCGCCGGCTCGGCTTCTACGGAGGCCTCGGGGCCCTCCTGGCGTTGTGCGTCTTCCTGTGGAGACGGGCCGGCCGCGCCGAGACCCCCACGCCTCCGCGCGAGCGCGTCGAGCCGCTGCCCTGACTCGCGCGGACCGGCTACTCGAAGTAGATGAAGGTCGCGGGGGTGGTGCGCTCGTTGCCGGCCGCGTCGCGCGCCACGATCTGGAACTGCCGCTCGCCTTGGCCGACCAGCAGCCGGAACTGGTAGCGATTGCCGCTGGACGAGGTGGCGAGCTTACGCGAGCCGTTCCACAACCAGACCAGCTCCACCGTCGCGAGCGAGCTCTGGTCCGCGACGGCGACGTCGATCGAGACCTCGGTGTACTGCGGGAACACCGTGTTGGGCATCGGCGAGAGCACGTCGATGGCGGGTGGATCGAAGTCGGTCTTCGGCACGACGGTCGTGTCGGCGGGTGCCGAGGTCAATAGCGGCACGCCCACGTTGCGGCGCAGCACCTCGAGCGCGTTCTGCATGGCGGTGCCGGGACAGACGCCGTCGGCCGCGACCACCGGCAACGCCTCGGCCGAGAACGTGGCCGGCGCCTGCAGGTACTTGTACATGACGTCCCCGGCGCGATCGACGTGCGCCAGACCCAGCGTATGCCCGGTCTCGTGCGCGACGTTGACGGCCAGGGGGTCCACCCCCAGCGCAAATGCATTCGCGAAGACGAATCCGATGTCGCTCCGGTTCTTGTTGCCGCAGTCGGCTGGCGAGCTCGAGACGACCTTCTGCTTGCTGGTCATGAGCGCCGAGTCGCCCCCCACGACGATCATGGTGTAGGCGCCGCTCCTCGGCCGTGTGGTCGTGAACTCGACGTTGAACGCCTGGTAGAGCGTGCGCACGCGCGCCACGAGATCGGCGATGACCGCCGCGCGGTCCTTGCCATAGGGGGTGTGATCGAAGGCCGGCACGCTCTTGGTCTCGCCGAGCACCCAAGATCGATTCGTCGCCGCGTCGGAGCAGTGGTTGCTGCATCCGATGATCTTCTCGCCGTCGAACGACAGGTAGACCAGCTGAGCCGCGCGGGCCTCGTAGTCTGCGGCGGCCGTGGCCGTCTGGGCGGGGTCATAGGCGCTGGCGGGGGTGACCTCGTAGCCGGTCTGGAGACCGGGGGCGTTCTCGCCGTGTCCGTGCGACAGATCGAGGGTCGCCGGGCTGCAGGCGATGGCCGCGAGCGACACGAGCAGGGCGAGCCTCACGCAGGCCTCTCCTAGCAAGCGTCGATCCACGGATCCGCCGCGTACTCCCTACGGCAGTCCGCGGACTTCAGCCCGCAATTGCGGACTTCACCCCCGAGCCCTGGGGGGAGCTCCCCCACCAGCAGGATTTGCCGGCCGCCGCTGGCCACTGTCCTGGGTCCTGACTGGTCGCCGATGTGGACTTCGCGCTAACCTCCGACTCGCCGTGTCCGGTCGCTTCGTCGTCATCGAGGGCATCGACGGTGCGGGTACCACGACGCAGACCGCGCGTCTGGTGGCCGAGCTCATGATGCGGGGCCACGACGCGCACGGGACGCGCGAGCCGTCGACCGGCCCGGCGGGGCAGCTCCTGCGCAAGATCCTCGGCGGCGCGCATGCCCCGGTCGATGGGACGACGATGGCGCTGCTGTTTGCCGCCGATCGGGCCGACCACCTCGCGCGCGAGATCGTCCCGGCGCTGCAGCGCGGAGCGGTCGTGGTGTCGGATCGCTACTACCACTCCTCGCTCGCCTACCAGGCCACCGAGACCGACGGCCAGTTCGTCGAGCGCATCAACGAGCGCGCCCGGGCCGCGGATCTGGCGATCCTGCTGCGGGTCCCGGCCGAGACGGCGGCGCTGCGCCGCGCGCGCGCAGGCCGTGCGATCGAGCGCTACGACGATCTGCCGGTGCAAAGGCGCGTGGCCGAGCATTACGAGCGCGTGTTCGTGCGCCTCGGCGAAGAGGGCGAGCGCGTGGCCCTGGTGGACGGCAGCCAGGAGCCCGACGCCGTGCTGCGCGAGCTGCTGGCGCTCGTCGAGGCGATCCTGTGAGAGGGGTGCTGCTGTTCGGTGCGCTCGCGACGGCGTGCGCGCATCAGCCCGCGGCCGAGCCCGTCGGGGAGGCCCCAGCCGACCTCGCGCACCCGGGGGGCGTGAAGGCCGAGCCCACCGAGCTCGGTGCGCCCCTGCCCATCGCACCGCGGCGCACGGCCAGGGACGCCCTGTCGCGGGCCGAGCTCGATGCCGTGCTCGACGCGGGTCCGGCGCGTTTTCTCCAGCGTGTCGATCGCAAGGCGGTCCTGCGCGAGGGCAAGTTCCTCGGCTGGCGCATCGTCGCCCTCGACCCGCTGCTCGAGGGGGTCGTCGGGCCGGGCGACATCCTTGTGCGCGTGAACCGCCGGTCAATCGAACGCCCCGAGGTGTTCTTCGAGGTCTGGCAATCCTTGCGCCGCGCGCGCGAGCTCGTCCTCGAGATCCTGCGCGAGGACAAGCCAATGGAGATCCGCCTGCCGATCCGCTAAGGTAATCGGCATGATTCCGTACAAGGACCTGTGCGCCGCCATCGAGCGGTTCCGGGTACGCCGCGGAGCCGAGAACGGCCATGCGGGCCGGGTGGCGACCCTCGCCACCAACGGGTCCCCGGGTGCGGGCACTCCGATCGGGGTCGAAGGCGAGGGGGACAGCGCAGGCGAGGACCAGGGCTTTCCCGAGGTCAGGGGAGCCCGCGTCGAGGTCCACGCGCGCGATGCCGAGCGTCAGCCTCTGTCGAGCGAGACCAACGAGATCGACCTGTCGGGCGCTGAAATCGTCGGCGACGACGACTGAGCAAGACGCACCGCGGAGCCACCAGCATGATCGGCGAGCTGCCTTCCCGGGTGCTGACGCACCGGCGCGGCGCCACGGACGTAGCAGCCGCGCGGGCGCCAGTGGGCGCCGAGGTCGTGGTGGCGCTCGAGGCGGTCGAGCGGTGGCCCGAGGCCCGCGGGGGTGCGGTCGGCCACGTCGTCGCGGCGGCTGAA
>JAHFDS010000662.1 GCA_023248855.1 Myxococcales bacterium | reverse complement strand
GACAGTTGCTTGCCGGTCCGCACGTGCCGGACCTCCATGCCGCGCGCGAAGCGCCCCGAGCAGATGCGCGCGAACGCGATGCGATCGCGGTGGTTCTTGTCCATGTTCGCCTGGATCTTGAACACGAACGCCGTGAACTCCGGATCGTCGGGCGGCAACACGCGCGCCGAGGTCTGACGCGCGCGCGGGGCCGGCGCCAGGTCCACGAACTCCTCGAGAAACGGCTCCACGCCGAAGTTCGTCATGGCGCTGCCGAAGAAGACCGGCGTGAGCTGCCCCGCGAGGAACCGGTCGCGGTCGAAGTGGCTCGACGCACCGTCGAGCAACGCGAGCTCCTCGATCAACGTGTCGTGGTGGCGCTCTCCGATCGACGCCCGGAACGCCGGATCGGCGAGCTCGACCACCTCCATCGGGGCCTGCCGCGCGCCGCGCGCCGCGCGCTCGAAGCGCAGGATGCGCTTGCCCCAGCGATCGTAGACGCCCTCGAACGTGGGCCCCGAGCCGATGGGCCAGGTGGCCGGGCTGCACGGGATGCCGAGCACCCGCTCGATCTCGTCCAGCAGATCGAGCGGCTCGCGCCCGGGGCGATCGAGCTTGTTGATGAACGTGACGATGGGGATCTGCCGCATGCGGCAGACCTGGAACAGCTTGATCGTCTGCGGCTCGACGCCCTTGACGCTGTCGATGAGCATGACCGCGCAGTCGGTCGCCGACAGCGTGCGATACGTGTCCTCGCTGAAGTCGTTGTGCCCGGGCGTGTCGAGGATGTTCACGCGGCGGCCGCGGTACTCGAACTGCAGCACACTGGTCGTGATCGAGATGCCGCGCTGCCGCTCGAGGTCCATCCAGTCGCTCGTGGTCTGCCGCGCGCCGCCCCGCTGCTTGACCGAGCCGGCCAGGTGGATCGCGCCCCCGTACAGGAGCAGCTTCTCGGTCAACGTGGTCTTGCCAGCGTCGGGGTGCGAGATGATCGCGAAGGTTCGACGGCGGGTGATCTCCGCCCGCGTCCGGTCGTCGGCAGCCATGGTTCGGCCCGGAACTTAGACCACCCGACCGCCCGGATGTGGCCCAATGGAGCGCGTCATGCGAGCCCAAGGCCCCGGTCTCGTCCTGCTCCTTTCTCCCCTGCTGGCGAGCGCCTGCGGAGATTCGGCCGGCCCCAAGGCGGCGCCGCCCGACGCCGGGCCCGGCGCGCGGTCGACCGCCCTGTCGCCGCAGCAGCCTCCCGAGCACTACGTCGAACAGGGGCTGAAGTACTTCGACACCTTCGACACCAGCGCGGACCGCGCCAGCGTGCCCGCGTACTCGGTGCAGGTCGAGCGCTGGGAGTGGCCGCCGTGGCTCAAGCTCACCGGCCACACCCGGGAGCTCATCCTCGCCACCGACCCGGTCGCGCTGCGGGCGGATCCCTCGACGGTGCCGGTCCGCGACTGCCGAGCCTTCCGGGTGCAGCCGTTCGCGCGCTGCTACGTGTCCTTCCAGTACGAAAAGGGGCCCTGTCCCATCTACGAGGAGTTCACGTTCAACGACCAGGGCGAGATCACCTTCATCGAGGCGTGGTCGAATCAGCCGAGCTCCCTGCCGATGATGGACCCGGCGGATCGATGGGCCGAGGGGCCACGCGTCCATCGGCTCTCCACGCGCATTCCGGGCCTTGGCAACGCGACGGGGCTCATCGACCTCGACGCGGCGTGGATGCAGGAAGCGGCGGCCGCGGATCCGGAGGTCGCGGATTTCGTGATGCGAGCCCACAACTTCTGGGGCTACTGGTTCGACGAGTACCAGGCGGCCGGTGCGACGCTCTACGCGCGCGGTTGCGGCTGGTAGGCGCGGCGTCAGGGCAGCGAGTGCGGCAGGAGGGCCTCCGCGAGCGCGACGAGCACCTCGCGCGCCGCGGCGACCTTCGCGTCGGGGAGCCGACCGAGCACGCTGCGCACCGCTGCCTCGACCGTGCCTGCGCTCAGCTCGTCGATCTGACGCCCCTTGGCGGTGAGCCGCAGCACCGCGCGCCGGCCGTCTCCGCGCGCGCTGCCCCGGGAGATGAAGCCTTGCTGCTGCAGCCTCGAGAGCACTCCGCTGATGGTGCTCGGATGCAGGTGGAGCGCCGAGGCGAGCTCCGTGGCCGTGATGTCTGGATGCCGGCCCAGCACACGCAACGCCAGCCGCTGCGGCCCGGTGATCCCGAGCGTCTTGCGCATCAGCTTGGAGCGCGACTCGAGCCCGTGCTCGACCGCCCAAAGCACGCGCAGGAAGTCGAGCGTGTCGCCCATGTCGAGCGCTCGCAGGCGGAGCTCGGGGTTCGACACGCGTGGCACCTCAGCCGCCGGCGCCTCCCGCGCCGGCGCCGCCCGCGCCGGCGCCGCCCACACCACCGCCACCGCTCATGCCGCCGCCTCCCCCCATGCCACCGCCTCCCAGGCACTGCAGCGTGATGCCGCCGATGCTGGTCGTGGGGGTGCAGATGTTGCCGATGAACGGCACGTTGCAGCAGAACGCGGCCGAGGGCGGGCAGGCACTGGCCGACGCGCAGACGGCCGTCTCGCCGAAGCCGCACGGGCCGCTCGCACGGCACAGGCCGCCCCCGAGGGTCGTGCAGCAGGCGCCTCCGTTGCACATCGCGCTGCTCGTGCAGGCGCCGCCCGCCGCGCGACAGAAGCCCGCCGCGAAGGTCGGGATGGTCGCGCAGGTGCCGGTGCCGCAATCGCCGTTGGTCTGGCACGCGACACCCTGGCTGGCCGCGCACGACGGCTGGCAGCTCGTGGTCAGCATGGTGCCCGCCAGGGTGGCGCAGCACTGCATGCCGCTCGCGCAGTCGGCCTGCCGCGCGCAGGAGAGCGTCGAGCCCATGCAGGCACCGGGCGCCACGCAGGAAGGGGTCGTCCCCATGACGCAGCAGACCTGACCGGTCTGGCAGCGCAGCGGCGTCGTGCCGGTGCCGCAGATGACGCCGTTGCCTCCGTCCGTCGGGACGCCCGCATCCGGGCGGGCTCCGGCCCCGCCCGGGCCCCCACCGCCCGCGCCCGCGATACCGCCCGCACTGCCGGCCTCGCCACCCGCGCCCGCCGTTCCGC
>JAHFDS010000661.1 GCA_023248855.1 Myxococcales bacterium | reverse complement strand
GCAGCGCGCAGAGGCCCTCGACCGCTACCGGGCCGGGGCGCTGCGCTGCCTCATCGCCACCGAGATCCTCGACGAGGCCATCGACCTGCCGAACATCGATGCCCTGCTGCTGGCCGGCGGCGGCAAGAGCGAGATCCAGACGATCCAGCGAATCGGCCGCGGCATGCGCACGGGCAAGCGTGCGGCCGAGCTCACGGTCATCGACTTCGCGGACCTGACGCACCGCTACCTCGCCCGGCACAGCTTCCGCCGCCTCAAGACCTACGAGCGCGAGCGCGCCATCCGCGTCGTCTACCGCGGTCAGGACATCACCCACATCGAGGAGCGACCATGAAGAGCGCCCCCGTTCACCTGCCCGTCTGGACCGACTCGAGCGCGCCGCGCCCCCGCGTCCGCGCCGACTGCGAGGCGCTCCCGCGCCCGTGTCCGTTCCCGGACTGCCGCTACCACCTGGCGCCCGAGAGCCGCGGGGCGCCGTTCGTCTACTCGTGTGCGCTCGACGCCGCCGACGACGGCCCGCACACCCTCGAGGAGGTCGCGACCATCCTCGGATTGTCCTGGGACGAGGTCCGGGACCTCGAGGTCGCCGCGCTCCAGAAGCTGCGCGCCGCGGTCCTCGGCGAGCGGCACTCGACAGGCGCATCCGAGGCGGCATGACCAGTCCGGCGGAGCTCGGCCGCACCCACTGCGCGGATTGCGTCGACGGCATGCGCGCGCTCGATGACGCGAGCGTGGACTGCCTGATCGCCGACCCGCCCTTCAACCTCGGCAACGGCGGTCGCATGTTCCGTGCGGGGCGGCTCGCGCGCTGCATCGACATGGACTGGGACCACATTGACAACGGCCCCTGGCTCGCCGAGGCGCTCCGCGTGCTCCGCCCGAGCGGCACGCTGTTCGTGTTCGGCAGCTGGCACAACCTGTTCGACCTGGGCAGCAGGCTGCAACGCGCCGGCGCGCGCATCCTGAACACCATCGTCCTCGTGAAGACCGGCGGCTTCTCGGTCTCGCACCGCGTGCTCTACGAGCGCACGCTCTACGCGATCTGGGCGTCGCCCTCGGACACGGGCTGGCACTTCGACTACGCGCTCATGAAGCGCCTGGCCGGTCGCCAGGCCGACAACGTCTGGCCCTACACGCCGCCGACCGCGCGCTCCCACCCGACGCAGAAGCCGGTCGAGCTCGTCGAGCGCATGCTGCTGATGGCCACGCGCCCCGGCGACCTGGTGCTCGACCCGTTCACGGGCTCGGGCACGACCGCCGAGGCGTGCCTCCGGCTGCGCCGTCGATTCCTCGGCTTCGAGCGCGACGACGCCTTCGCCCGTGGCGCGAACGCGCGCATCCAGCAACTACGCTGGGCCCGCGACTTTGCTCGGAATTCCCGCGGCGTGGGCGAGGTCATGTCCGTCCGGCCGGTAGGGTGAGCGCAAGAGGTGACGAGATGACCGAGACGTTTTCCGAAGCCGCTCGTGCCCTGGCTCCCTGGTCGGTGTCGAAGGCCAAGCTGGCCAAGACCTGCCCCCTGGCGTGGAAGCTCAAGTACCGCGACCACCTCCCCGAGGTCACCACGCTCCCTACGCGTGTGGGCACCGCGGCGCACAGCGTGCTCGAGCACGTCGAGCGCGGGGAGACCATCGAGGCGGCGCTCGAGGCCGCACGGCTGGAGCACGACCTCTCATCAGACGAGCTCACCGGCATGATCCCGTTCCTGGCCGGCATCCGGAGGTTCGCGGAGACCATCGCGGAGTTCCGCGCGCGGACGGCGATCGCCCGCGAGCTCTGCGAAGAGCGCCTCGGTCTCGACGAGAACCTCGAGCCCGCCGGCTTCTCCGACGACGCGACCTTCTTCCGCGGTGCCCTCGACCTCGGCTTCGTGCTGGAGGACGGCCGCATCGCGATCGTCGACCACAAGACGAGCAAGAAGAAGGACCTCAAGTGGCACTCCGAGCAGTTGCGCAGCTACGCCATCCTCGCGCTCGCCCACTTCCAGGACCTGCGCAAGGTCTGGCCCGCGATCCACTTCGTCGGCGCCGCCGAGGTCGTCTGGGCCCCGCCGGCCACCGCCGAGCAGATCCGTGGCGCCATGCGCACCTGGTTCGTCCGCTGGATCAACCAGGCCGCCGAGCTCGCCCGCACCGCCGACCCGCAGCCGGTCGTCTCGCGCTTCTGCGACCACTGCGGCTACCGCCCGCAGTGCCCGGCGCACACGATGGAGGCAGCCGGCGAGCGGCTCGTGCAGATCAGCACCGGGCGCGCGGCACTCGCGCGTTGAGGGTTCAACTTTGGTGCTGGCGGGTCGGAGCGTAACATTTATGTTACGTTGGTGCCGGTGACCAGGAAGACCAAGAGGAAGAAGACTCCCTTCGACCACTACTTCGACGGTCGGATGCAGGCTCCGCGGTTCGCCAGCGCCTACAAGGCAGAGCGTGCTCGGATCGATTCGACGGACGCGCTGGTGCGTGCACTGGATGAGGCGCGCGCGTTTGGTGCCCTCACCAAGGCGGACGTGGCGCGCCAGGTTGCTGCTCGACCGGAGATCGTGAGGCGCCTCTTCTCTGCCAAGCGGGCGAACCCGACCCTGGCCACGGTCCTCAAGCTGGCCAGCGCTCTGGGGTTCCACCTGGAGCTCGTGCGCGATCGCGGTCGTGGTCGGGGCACCTGACCCAGTCCGCCACGCCTCGCCGGCCCGTGGCGATGCGCACCGTGCAGATCGGCACGGGGGAGCCCAGTCCTAGCCTTCGTTGACCCAGCGCGCCTTCGAGAAGGGATCAAGCTCATCGTACTCGACACGAAAGCGTCGAGTGGCGAAGCAGTCAGCCACCGGCTGGCTATCCGTGAGTCCGACGACAATGACGCCGATCTTCTTCGGGAAGCCGAGCGCCCTGTCCATCGCGCTCACGCTATCGCCATGTGTGAGCACGTCGTCGACCAAGAGTACCGCGGTGTCCGGCTTGGGATGGCGCAGCACATTGTAGCCTTTCCAGATGGCCTCGGCCGAGCGTCGCCTCCCTGACGTCTTCGGGGCCGACGGCTCGGTGTTCACCACCGCCGGAACGACCTTCGCGAAGGCCTTCTCCTTCAATGCATTGG
>JAHFDS010000240.1 GCA_023248855.1 Myxococcales bacterium | reverse complement strand
GCCGCAGGCGACACACCGCTCGATCGCGGCTGGGAGAGTGTGTTCGGCGCGCTCGGGACCTACCTCGGGGCGGCCGGCGCGCGCGTGGCGCTCGCGCTCCTGTCGTGGCTCGTGATGCTCGGCGCGCGCGACGCGAAGGACGTCTCGGACCTCGCCGGCGTGCGCACCGGCGTCGTGTTCCTGGCGATCCTGTCGGGCCTCGCGGCGCTCGCGATGCTGGCCGGCGTGTACCGGCTGAGCAGCGCGCCGGCCGAGCGCGCGCGCGGACCGGCGGGCCTCGCGGTGGCCGCGATGGCGACGGGGCTCCTGCTCGACGTCGCCAGCACGATCATCACCGCGCAGGCGCTAGGCGGCGACGTCTCCGCCGCGTTCTTCGCGATGAAGGCGCTGCCGATCCTCGGCGCCCTCGGCCTGGCGCTCGGCGTGGGCGCCGGCATCGCGCTCCTGCGGACGCTCGGCGCGCTGGCGGAGGCGCTCGCCCTCACGGAGGCCGCAGAGCGCGCGGCCGGCACCGCGCCACTCCTCGCCGTCACGGGCCTGGTCGGAAGCGCCGCGCTGCTCCTTGCGTCGAAGGCTCCGTCGGGCCTGGTCCTGGTGCTGGCGCTGATCCTCTTGCCGCTCGCGATCGCCGTGCTCGTGCAGTTCCTCCGCGTGGCGTTCGCCCTGCGTGCCGCGCTACGATCACGGCTGTGGGCCCCGTCCCCCTGACCGCGACTACCGGGGCACGAGCGCCGTGTAGTCGAGATCGAGCACGACGGCGTCCTCGTACTTGCCCTCGGCGTTCTTGTACGGAAAGCGCGCGGCGGGCTCGTTCTTGACCGCCACCAGGCGCAGCCGCAGCGCCCCCACGTCCTTCCGCCCCGGGATCTCCTGCCGCTCGAGCACCTCGCTCCACGCGTAGAGGGTGTCCCCCGCAAAGGTGGGGTTCGCGTGGGCGCCCGCGTGGAGCGCCGCGATACGGAACGCGTTGGACAGACCATTGAACGAGAGCCCCCGCGCCAGGCTGATCACGTGGCCGCCGTACACCAGGCGCCGCTTGAACCGGCCCTGATCCGCGAGCCGCTGGTCGAAGTGAACCTTGGCCGTGTTCTGGTAGAGCCGCGTCGCGAGCTGGTGCTCCGATTCCTCGAGCGTCATCCCGTCCACGTGGTCGATGCGCTCGCCCACCGCGTAGTCCCCCCACTTGTGCGGCGCACCGCCCGCCGTGAAATCATACTCGCCAAGGCGCATACCCTCCGGCACCGAGAGGCGCTCGACCGGCACCGCCCGCGGCAGCTCGGGGGTCACCGCCGCCGGCGCGGGCGCCGAGGCGTCGCGCTTTTGCACCATCACCCAGCGCGCGTACGACAGGACGACCTCGCCGCGCTGGTTCGCGCCCACCGATCGCACCCACACGACGCCCGTCTTCCCGTTCGAGTTCTCCTTGAGGCCGATCACGGTCGAATGCGTCGAGAGCGTGTCGCCCGGATAGACCGGGACCCCGAAGACGCCGTCGGCGTAGCCGAGGTTCGCCACCGCATTGAGCGACACGTCAGGCACGGTCTTGCCGAAGACCAGGTGGAACGCGAGCAGATCGTCCACGGGCGCACGCGGAAAGCCCAGCCTGCGCGCGAGCTCGTCGGACGACTGCACGGCAAAGCGGGGGCCGTAGAGCGCGGTGTAGAGCGCGACGTCGCCCTCGGTCACGGTCCTGGGCGTGGCGTGATCGATCGCCTGCCCGACGCGGAAGTCCTCGAAGAAGTTGCCTGAGCTCGTCTTGGTCTTGGTCATGGGGGCTCCTGGCGTTCGCGTCCCGGACGTCATCCGAGGAATCGAAAGGTCTGTTCGATCGCGGCGCGGCCGCCCGACGAGAGCGGCTCGCCATGCGCGAGCACCACCCGATCGAAGTCCCAGCGTAGCAGTCGATCGACGCTCTGCCGGGCCAGCTTCTTGTCGTCGTACAGCCAGCGCAGCAGGCGGCTCCAGCCTGGCTTGCCGTAGACGCCCGAGGCCTTGAGGTAGAGCCGCGTCGGCAGGTGGTCCACCTGCACGAAGTTCTCCGTGAGATCGCTCGAGACGATGGTCCGCGTCCTCGCGTGGAAGAGCACGGTCTCGCCGAGCTTGCACCCGCGAATCGTGAGGGGCTCGAGCTCGCGCGCAAAGGGCAACGCCGCGTCCTCGTCGAAGCGCGCGTCTATCCGCAGGTCCTTGCGCTTCTTCTCGAGGCCGGGAGCGGCCCAGCTGCGCGCGTCCGGCCAGCGCTCGAGCGCTGGCTTGGCCCACAGGTGATGGAAGGTGTTCGGCGCGATCACGTGGCGCACCGGACCCAGCGCGTCGATCTCCCGCGCCAGCGCGTCGTCGATGGGCACCGCCGAGTGCAGCACGAGCGAGCCGTCGCCGAGCCGCACCAGCGTCATCCGGGCGCCGATGCGAAAGCCCATCAGCGACAGCGGTGCCGCGACCACCCAGATCCCATCGGCCAGCGGCTTCAGCGTGGACACGCCGGGAGCGTCCGCCGGGTCCGGAGCCAGGTCAAGCGCGAATGACGCGGCGCAGCATCGAAGCCCTTGCATCCCCCGGAGCTGCTAGGCTCGGGGGGCGTGGAGAAGCTGATCCGAGGGCTGCTCGAGTTCCGTCGGACTGCGCTGCCCGCGCTCCTGCCTCGGCTGCAGTCGCTGGCGGAGCGGCAGGCCCCCAAGACGCTGTTCATGACCTGCTCGGACAGCCGCGTGGTCCCGAACCTCATGGTGTCCACCGAGCCCGGCGACCTCTTCGTCTCGCGCACGGTCGGAAACCTCGTGCCCCGCGCCGACGAGAATGGGGCCTCGACCGGCGATTTCGCCGCGACCGCGTGCATCGAGTTCGCGCTCCATGTGCTGCACGTCGACGACGTGATCGTGTGCGGGCATTCTCGCTGCGGTGCCATGAAGGCCCTGCTCGAGCAGCTGCCTGCCTCCCCCGATCTGGCGCATCTCGCCGGCTGGCTCGAGCACGCCCGCCCGAGCCTCGATCGCCTGCGCAGGATGACGACGCTCGATCCCGCGCTCCCCGAGTACGACCAGCTCTCCCAGGCCAACGTGCTCACGCAGATCGACCACGTGCTGAGCTACCCCCAGATCCGCGATCGTGTCGTCCACCACGACATCGGCATCCACGCCTGGTGGTGGGACATCGCGACCGGCGATCTCCACATCTACGATCGGGAGGAGCACCGCTTCGCGCTCATCGACGAGCGCATGGCGGAGCGCATGTTGCAGCGCCGCAGCTGGTCCCCGTGAGGCGCTACTCTCCGTAGTCGAACCAGGCGTAGTCGAACTTCGCCTGCCGGTGACACTTGTCCCAGCACAGCTGCTTTCTGATCTCCTTGCCGCCGTCGAGCTGGGTGAACAGCCAGCCCCGGTCGAGCGGACGCGAGGACGGCAGAAAGTCCTCCGTGACCTTGCGCATCACCACCGTCTCGTGCAGCTTGCCAGGCTTGTCGTAGTCGTTCTCGTGGACTTCCTTGACCAGCACGGAGCCGACAGGGTAGCGCCCGGCGTGGGCGTACGTCCGCGCCACGTCGTTGGCGTAGATCACGCGCACCGTGTCGCCGTGACCCGCCACCTCGCCCTTGACGGTTCGGCTCGGCCAGCTCTGGTAGCCCGCGATGGCCGGCAGACCCGAAGGATCGACGTCCTCGCCGCCGCACCCCGCGAGCGAACCGAGCAGGATGGTGCAGTGCAACATCCACCTCATGGTCGTGGCGCTCCCCCGAGGATCCAGCTCGCGATCTGCGCGCGCTCCTCCTCGGTGATGAACTGGTAGTCCGTGAACAGGCCGAGGGCCGACCGCGGCGGCATCTCGCGCTTGCGCACGGCTCGCTGGTAGATGGGCGCCAGCCACCCGTCGATGGTCGCCGCATCGAACTCGACGATGATGTTCGCGTCGGTGGCGTGACACGGCACGCAGCGCGCCGTGAAGATGGCCGACACCTGGTCGAACGTGACCGAGGTGGTGTGGTGCGAGATCACGAGCTCGGGTCCCTTGTACGTGCGCTTGGCGCCCTTCGAATCGCTCGCGGTCGCCTCGAGGTGCCAGTTCGGGCCCTCGCTGACGCTCCGCGTGTCCCACATGATCTTCGGCGACATGGCGCCGGTGCCGCTCACGGCCGGAAAGGTCACGGTCTCGCTGCCGCGGCGCGCCACCACCACGGTGCTGACGGTGTCGCCCGGGTCGGCGTCGTCGACCTGGAGCGTGATCATCACCGGGCTCATGGCGTCCGTGAGGATCTGGTCACGGAAGGGACCGACCACGCTGACCCGCGGCGCCGTGTTGCCGCTCGGGTGCGCGACCACGATCGTGCCGAGCTCCACCTTCTGCTCGACAGGCGCGCGCGCGGCGTCCTGCTGCGCATCACGGATGGTCGCGGTCAGCAGATACGTCCCGGGCGAGACCTGGCCGGTATCCCAGGTGACGTCGTGACGACCCGGCGGCAGCGTCGCAACGGAGAGCGTCGTCGTGCCCTGGACGGCGACGAGCTCACCGTACCCGGCATCGCGATCGCCATCGCCGATCTGGTAGGTGAGCGTCGCCTGGTCGTCGGCGGTCTGGGCCGGGGCCTTGATCACCTGCAGCACCGGCAGCGCGTTGCCGTCTCCGCGCGGCGCCTTGGCCGCGTACCACTTCTTGAGGATGTCGCGCTGGCGATCGGACAGGGCGGGGCCATTCGGCGGCATCTGGCCGAGATCGCCAGCGCGGTGCGCGAGGTAGCGCGCCATCGTCCTGACGCCGCGCGCGTCGCTGTCCTCGTAGCGGTCGAGCCGAAAGCCCGTGGGGGCGCCGCCGGACGGCTCTTCGCCGTGGCAGCGCACGCAGTTCGCGAGCAAGATCGGCCGCACGTCCTTGGTCCAGGTCGGCTGCGCCGGCACGTCCGGCGCGCAACCGAGGACCACGAGCATGCCGGCCGCCAGGATCCCTTGGTGAAGTCTCGCCATGATCGTCACAGCCAGTAGTGGATCTGCAGCATGACCATCTTCGCGGGATCGCCCGCGTCGCCGCCGCCGTTGAACTGCGCTCGCCCGTACAGCAGGAGCTCGAGGTGCGCGACCGGCCACCAGTGCGCCTGCACCGAGAAGGAATCGCGCGCGACGTCGCGCACCGCCAGGTCCTCGTCGTAGCGCTCCCACGCCAGCCCTCCGAAGTAGCCTCCGAGCGGCACCCAGAAGACACCGAGGTAGGACACCAGCTGGCTGCGCCCGGCGCCTCCGGGCACCTTGGGGAACTGCTGGCGCACGACGTCCAGCTCCCCCATCGTCAGGAGCTTGGGCTTTTCGAGGAAGTACTTGCCGACCAGCCCCCCCTGGAACGTGCGCTGCTCGCCCGCGATCGACACCCGCGCCTGCCCGCCGAGGATGGCGCTATCGGACAGTCGGTTCTCGTAGTAGACGACGCCGCCCGACCCACGCTGCCCGACCGGCGCGATCACAAACGGCGTGAACGCCGAGACGTGCAGCTCCCAGTCGTTCTTGATGTAGCCGCCCGAGAGCGCGTACGGCTCCTCGAGCAGGTTCTGGCCGAGGAAGCGCCGCACATAGGTCACGTGCTCCACCAGCCTCAGCCCGTAGGGCAGGAGGAAGCGGCCCGCGCGCACGTACGCACCCTCGCCGTTGCCGCTCTGCCACATGAGGTAGTGCTCGCGCGACGTGGTGCGCTCCGGGTAGCTCGCGCGGTCCCCGCGCGCCGAGCCGCGCAGCCCGACGGTGGCGTTGAAGGAGACGCCGCCACCGCCGGCGTGCAGGTATGCGTCGCCCTGCATCGGGAACAGCGCGACCTGCGGGCCCTCGGTCTCGCCCACGTCGCTGGCCACGAACGCGCCGCGCAGGTCGCCGCCGAGCGCCAGCCACTCGGGTAACGTGAGCTTGCCATGGAGGAGGCCGCCGTTGCCGCCCGCGGCCAGCGTGTCGCCGGTCTGGCTGCGCCCGTAGCCGTTGATGAGCGTCCCGCCCGAGGGCGAGAAGTGGCACTGGTTGCAGCGCTGCGCGCCGTCGGCCGAGAGCTGGAACTGCGGGTAGGCCAGCGCGCCGCGCGCCGAGAACGCGACGACGAGGAGGGCCGCGAAGGAGCCGACCAGGCGGATCATTCGGCCTTCGCCCCTTCCAGGATCCAGCGTTCGACGAGGGCGATGTCAGGGTCCGACATCGGCACGTCCGGGGGCATGCGCCGGTCCACCTCCTTGCCGCGCAGGAGGAACATCAGCTTCGACTGGTCGGGCTCACCAGGGACGACGAACCCGCCTCCGACGAGCGCCATGTAGGCACCGTCCTTCGACTCGAGCTCGAGCCCCTGGGCGCGGCCCAGCTTGGAGTGACAGCTCACGGTCGAGCACGATGGCTCGATGATGGCCGCGCTGATGTAGGACCACTTCGCGGGCCGGTCCTTGACCGGATCGCCGCACCCGGCGACCGACAAGAGCCCGAGCCCTCCCCCGAGGATCCATCTCATGTGGCGCAAGCATCGGCCGAGGTCCCGGCAAACTCAAGTTGTCAGGCGCGCTGGGCAAGCCGGGCCGGCAAGCGGTATGATTCCCCCGCGTTCATGACGCGCTTCGTCCTCCGCTACCACGCCAGTGACTTCCATCTGCCGACGGGCTCGACGCTCGTCATCGGAAGGGACCCGGTGTGCGACGTCTGCATCGACGACCCCGTGGCGTCCCGCCGCCACGCGCGGTTGCTCGTGGAGCCCGACCGCGTGTGGATCGAGGACCTCGGCAGCAGAAACGGCGTCCACGTCAACGGCACGCCGATCAGCGGCAAGCACCTCCTTTGCTCCGGCGACTGGTTCCGCGTCGGCCGGAACGAGTTCGCCCTGCGCAGCGCGACCGCCAGGGCGCCGGCCCAGACGCGCACCACCGCGGTGCCCGCGGCGACCGTGGAGATCCGCATCTCCGACGTGTGGAACCTGACGCCGCAGATCCCTTCGGCGCTGCCCACCGTGACGGACTTCGACGCCGCGCCGATGACCAAGCTCGAGCCGCAGGCCGGCAGCCCCACGCTCCTCATCCTGGAGTCCGGGCGCAAGTGGCTCGCCGATCGCGCCTCCTCGCTGCGCGACCGCTTCACGAGCGCCTTCGAGATCGTGGAGCTCCTGGCGCGGGCGAGCGCACAGGACGAGGCCGCGCGCCTGTTCCACGAGGCGCTCACGCTGCTCGAGGACCGCGAGGCCGAGGGGGTCCTGCCGCCATCTTTGGCCCATCGCGCACGCGAGCGGGTGCGCGTGCTCGGCGCGGGCCGCGCCGGCGGCGAGGCCTGGCTGCAGCGCCTGGAGGTCATCGATCGCGCCGAGAGCGGCACCATCGACGACGGGGACACCTCGAGCCACGAGCTCGGCAAGCAGATGGCCCGCGTCGCGCTCGAGACCGACCTGCGCAACGCCATCGCCGAGGACAGGCTCGAGACCTGGTACCAGCCCATCATCGACCTCGGCACCGGGCGCATCGTCGCGTTCGAGGCGCTGTCGCGCTGGCTGCACCCCGATCGCGGCATGGTGCCGCCGGTGAAGTTCATCCCGGTGGCGGAGGAGAGCGGCCTCATCATCCCGCTCGGTCAGGCCGTGCTCAAGCACTCCTGCGCGGCGCTGCAGCGCTTGCGCCTGCACAGCCCGGGCGTGA
Source organism: Myxococcales bacterium (assembly GCA_023248855.1). GTDB lineage: Bacteria > Myxococcota_A > Polyangia > JAHFDS01 > JAHFDS01 > JAHFDS01. Next base: position 4,611 of record JAHFDS010000240.1, on the reverse strand, counting down.
CGATGAGCGTCAACCTCTCCGGGCAGCAGTTCGGTCGAAAGGAGCTCGTCTCCGACGTCGAGCGCACCGTGCGCGAGACGGGCCTCGCGCCCGACGCCATCACGATGGAGCTCACCGAGAGCTCCCTCATGAAAGACGCCCGCGCCGCAGCCCGCATGCTCCTTCAGCTGCGTGCGCTCGGGATCCGGATCTCGGTGGATGACTTCGGCACGGGCTACTCGTCGCTGGCGTACCTGCACCAGTTCCCGATCAGCGCGCTCAAGATCGATCGCACGTTCGTCGCGAATCTCGTGACCGACCGCCAGAGCACCGAGATCGTTCGCACCATCATCACGCTCGCGCACTCGCTCAACCTCGCCGCGGTCGCCGAGGGCGTCGAGACCGAGGCCCAGCTGCAGCACCTGCGCGCGCTGCGCTGCGACTCCGCGCAGGGCTTCCTGTTCGCCAAGGCCATCCCCGTGGACGAGGCCGACGCGCTGCTCGCCTCCGACCCGCGCTGGTAGCCCGTGTGTGCGCCCATACACCCCTGTGTCGTCGAGGACACAGTGCAGGGCCGCGCAATCGATTGAAATAACAGCAAGAAGTGGCTGGCACCGAGGTTGCTCAGCGAGCTAGACAAACAGGCTCGCGAGAGGAGACCCCGATGAAACGAGCAACATGGGCGACGGCGCTCGGAATCTTGGCGATGGCAGGCTGCGGCGCGGACCGCGGGGGCAGCGCCGGGGAGACCGGCCAGGGCACCGCCCGCGTGCGCAATCAGCCGCCGGCCTACTGTAGCGGCGACCAGGCCAAGCAAGCAGAGTGTCCCGCCATCGACGTCATCCGCTGCGACGGCGGGCAAGAGCCCGTGATCGACTTCGACAGCGGCTGCTGCCCCCATTACTCGTGCCAGAGCGTGTGCCCGGCCGGTGCGGCCGCGATCGGCTGCAATGGCTGGCCGGCGCCGCTGTGCCCGCCGGGGACGAACCTCTGGATCGGCTCGGACGAGCAGTGCTGCGCGCTGTATCGCTGCATGCCCGGCGGTACCGGCGGCGCCGGCGGCGGCACCGGCGGCTGGAGCGGCGGCGGCGGCGGCCCGCCCCCGATGTGCGATCCGCGCCAGGCGGTCGCGTGCCCGGCTTCGCTGCCCTACTGCGGCTTCGGCGTCCAGCCGGTCAACGTGGGCGAGGACGAGAAGTGCTGCCCGATCTGGCAGTGCCCGTGTGACGCGCCGGTGCCGACGCCGGTGCCCGATCCGAGGCCGGATCGCTGCTTTGGCGCCTGGGTCGACCAGGGCGGCAACTGCCGTGGGCCGAACGACGGCATGTACCCGCCCGAGTGCTGCATCCCCACGGCTCCGTCACCCACCGACGGCGGCGTGGCGAATGATCCGACGTTCCCCGGTGGCATGTCCGGCGGCGGCTCGGGTCCCGGCTACCCGGGCGGACCGGTGCTCCCGGGCGGCGGCGCCGGCGGCGGCATGGGCGGCTACTGCGGCTGCACGTATCCGACCTGCGGACCGAACGAGGTGCTCTCGTGCTTCGGGCAGAACATCTGCGGCTATCCGTGCACGTGCGAGCCCATCGCGCCTCCGCCGAGCGGCGAGTGCACAAGCGACGCCCAGTGCGGCCCGAACGGCAAGTGCGATGTCTCGGCGTGCCTGCCAGGTCCCGGCTGCAACGACCCGATGGGCGGCGTGTGCCCGGCGGTGTGCTACGGCAAGTGCGCCTACGACGGTCAGACCGGCTGCCAGGCCGACTCGGAGTGCGGCCCGGGGCTGGAGTGCCGCCTGCACTGCTGGGATGACCGGACCGGCATGTCCGGCGGCTGCGCCGGGGAGTGCGTGCCGCAGGATCCGATGGGCTGCCGCACGATCCCGACCGGGGGTCCGTCCGGCGGCGGGCCGAGCTGCGCGCCCCCGCCGGCGTGTCCGCCCGGCACCGCGGCCGTGCCCGTCGGCTTCGATCCTGCGAGCTGCTGCCCGAAGCTCGACTGCCAGCCCGTCTGTAACGCCACGATGGGCCGCACCTGCGCGGCGCCCACCTGTGCGAACCCGGTCGTGGCGGGCGTCGGCCCGGACTGCTGCCCGCTGTTCTGCTGCGGCAACGACTGCGCGATGGGCGGCTCCAGCAGCGGCAACACGGGCGGCGGAACCTCCACCCCCGGCGGCTGACCCCTTCTCTCGGGCGGGCGTCCGGTTCTCTCCCTGGGCGCCCGCCCCTCCTCATCCCCCCAGCCGCCACAGGTCGCGGCCCGTGAGCACCGCACCGTCCTTCGGCCACTCGAGCACCTTGAGGAACGCACGCGCCAGCACGTCGAGCGGAATGGGCTTGTAGTCCTCGGCGAAGGCGCCGAGGCCCGGCAGCGCACCGAGCGCGCCGAGCAATCCCCCGAACGCCGGCGGTGCCCGACGCGACCCATGGCTGCCGGCCTGCGCGCCCTCGGGCGTGACCAGCACCGAAGGCCTGAAGATGGAGTAGCGCAGGCCCGAGTCGCGCACGATCGCCTCGCATTCGCCCTTCATCCTGAGATAGGCGCCCGCGCCGCCCGCACCCACCGAGCTCAGGAGCAAGAGGCGTGGCACGCCCGCGCGGCGCGCGCCCTCCACGAGGGCCCGGGCCGATCCGACGTCGCTCGAGGCGTAGGTGTCGCCCGCCGTGAAGCGGTCCCGCATCGTCCCCACGAACGAGATCACCGCATCACAACCCGCCATCGCGTCGGCCAGGGCGGCCAGGTCGTTGAGCTCGAAGACGCGCGCGCGCGGATCCTGGGCGAGGGGCGAGCGTACCGCCGTCTGCGGACGCACGTGGAGGAGGAGCTCGAAGCCGGATCGAGTGGCCTCGGGAACGAAGACGGTACCGGTGGCCCCGGTGGCCCCGGCGACGAAGACGCGCATGCGCGGATGATGCGCCCGGTGCCCGACGACGTCGAGGCATCACGCGGGCCGCGGCACGGTCCACCAGGTACACTCTGGGGAACCCATGTCGTTGCAGCGTCGAATCGAAGACAAGCTCCTCGCCGGCCTCGAGCCCGTGCGCATGCGCCTTCACAACGAGAGCCACCTGCACGCCGTCGCGCCGGGCTCGGAGACGCACTTCAACCTCATCGTGGTCGCGGACGCCTTCGAGGGCTTGTCCCGGCTCGACCGCCAGCGGCGCGTCTACACGCTCCTCGCCGAGGAAATGCGCGCCGGCGTGCACGCCCTGACCATGAAGACGCTGACGCCCGCCGAGCTCGAGGCCGCGGGCAGCCAGGTGGAGAACGCCGCCCCGAAGTGCCTCGGCGGCTCGAAAGCCTCGCGGTAACCGCCCGCTGTCGGGGCGCCCGTTCCGTCTCCGACAGGCCGGCTCCCGCCGAGGCGGAAGCGAGCGAAGCGAAGCCGCAAGGGGTGGGGGCCCGTGAGGACTTGTCCGAACGGGGAGGGGATGCGCGGCATCCCCTATGCGGCCGCTCGAGCGGCCGATCGGATCAAAGCCGGATGTTCACGTGCGCCTTGCGGCGCATCTCGGCGAGCCACGAGCGCGTGTGCTTCTCCATCTCCTGCTGCATGAGCTGCTCGCGGATCTGCTCCTTGACGTCCTCGAACGGCCGCGCCTTCTCGTCCTTGCGATCGACCAGCTTGATGACGTGGAACCCGCGCTCGGCGCGCACCGGCCCGCGCACCTCGCCGGGCGCCATCGAAAAGACGATCTCCTCCACCGCAGGCGGCAGCATCCCGCGACCGAAGTAGCCGAGATCACCACCCTCGCTGCGGGTTGCGGTGTCCTGGCTGTTCTCGCGCGCGAGCTTGGCGAAGTCCTCCCCACTGCGGGCACGCTGCACGAGCTGGAGCGCTCGCTTGCGGATCTGGTCGGCCTCGGCCGCGGTCGCTTCCGGCGGGATGCCGAGGAAGATGTGGCTCGCACGCACCTTGCGATCCGCACCGAGCTGCTTGAGGTTCGACTCGTAGTAGCGGCGCACGTCCTCATCGGTCACCGACACACGCGCGCGCACCGCGACGTCGAGGACGCGAAGGCGCGTGATCTGCTTCTTGACGACCTCGCGGTAGCCGACGAGGTCCATGCCCTGCTGGGCGAGCGCGTCGACGAGCGTGGTGTCGTCGAGGTTGTTGCGCTTCTTGACGTCATCGATCATCCGGTCGACGTCCTGCGGCGTGACGACGATCTTGAGCTCGCGCGCCTGCTGCTGGAGCAGCTCCTCGTCCACCAGGTGGTCGAGCACCTCCTTGCGCAACGAGGCCTCGCGCCGCTTGCGTGCCGCCGGATCCGGGTCCTTCTTCGCCTCCGCGAACATGGCCTTGCCGCGCTCCTCGAGCTGGCTCTCGAGGATGATCTCGCCATTGACCACCGCCACGATGCGCTCGACCACCGCCGCCTGCGACGGTGAGGCGGTGAGCGCGGCGAAGGCGGCGCAGAGGCCGGCGAGGACGATGCGCTTCATGGGCGGATTCTAGCAGCGGCAAGCACCGCCAGCAGCACGAAGGGGGGCCGACCTGCAGGCTCATGCGCCAAGGCGCATACCCCAAGGTGCGAGCGGAGCGAGACCCAACCCGATGGCGCTGCCGCTCGCAGAGGACGCCACCCGGCTGGCAATCGCTGGAGGGGGGCCCGACCGGGCTCTGCCCGGTCGGGG
>JAHFDS010000239.1 GCA_023248855.1 Myxococcales bacterium | reverse complement strand
CCGATCGACGCGCGCGCCCTGGTACTCCATGTCGGCCAGGATCGCGATGAGCGACCGCTCGGTCTGGTAGAGATGCGCGGCGCTCGCGTCCGCGTGGCTCTGGAGGAGCGGCAGGAGCTCGAGCGTCCACCGTGTGTCGCTCGCCGCGTAGGGCACCATGAGGTCGACCGGCACTGCGTCGTAGGTGACGTCGGCCTTCTTGAGCCGGTAGCGACGGGCGTAGCCCTCGCGAAAGTCGCGGATGGCGCCCTCGAACCGGGCGGCATCGGGGTCGAGGTGCCGACGCGCCAGTTCCTTGAGGCCGAGCGGAGGCCGCTCCTTGCGGTACTGCTCCGCGCGCACGCTCGCGGGAACGGGCGAGTCCACGCGCGGGAGCTCGTAGAGGTTGAGCAGGCTCGCGAGCATCAGCGTGTCCTCGGGCAGCGGACACACCTCGAACCCGTCCGCACGCAGCACGTTGAGGTCGAACTTCGCGTGGTGAAAGACCTTGGCAATGCGCTCGTTGCGCAAGAAATGATCGAGAGCGGACCGGATCTGCTCGATGCCGAGCTGCTTCGTGCTGGCCATGTGCCGGAGCGGCAGGTAGTAGTGCTCTCCCCCGGATGGGCTGTCGTCGAGGCAGAAGCTGAAGGAGAGCCCGATCGCCTGGTTGAGCGACGCCGTGAGCGAATGGTACCGGCGTGACCGGCCATCCGCGGGCAGGTCGCGGCGCCTGGGCCGCGTCTCGGTGTCGATCGCGACGCACTCGGCCCTCGCCAAGCGCGCCATCAGCCCCGCGAGCTCCGGCAGCGTCGTGACCTTGCGGTACGACGCCGGGATGTCGTAGAGCGGCATGTAGTCGTCGAGCGCGAGCTGCGCGCCCTCGTGTGCGGGCATGGCCGTCCTCCGCCAGCCCTTCGGATTCCTAGCGCCCGGCCCAACGCGACAGGAAACCGAATCACTGCGAGGGGTTCGGGCCTTCCGGACAGGGTCATGTCTGTCCGGCCCCTAGAGTCGAACACCATGACGAAGCGACAACCGAAGGCGAACGGCCATGACAGGACCGAGACCACCCCGGCGCTCGTGCCGCACCACATCCTCCTGGGCCTCGAGCTCACCGGCGGGTTCCTCGCGGGCGCGAAGCTCGATTTCGCCGATGGGCTCAACTGCCTGATCGGCGGGCGCGGCACGGGCAAGACCACGGTGCTCGAGCTCATGCGCTACGCGCTTTCGCCCGAGACGCGCCTCTCTCCCGCACGCGCCAAGCTCATCCAGAGCAACCTGGGCAACGGACGGGTCCGGCTCAAGGTCCGCACCAAGCATGGGGCAAGCTACTGGGTCGAGCGACCGTGGAACGACGCCTGCCAGGTGCTGAGCGAGCACGGCGCGGTCACCACGCTCTCGCTCGAGCGCGACATCTTCAAGGCCGACATCTACAGCCAGAGCGAGATCGAGGAGATAGCGACGAGCGCGCCCTTCCAGCTCCAGCTCATCGACAAATTCGAGGCCGAGGAGATCCGCCGAATCGACGCCGAGCGGCGCCGGCTGCTCGCCGAGCTCGAGCAGAACGCCATCGAGCTAGCGCAGCTGGGACGCGATCTGTCCGATCTCGAGGAGACCAGCGCCGAGACCTCGGCGATCGAGGAGAAGCTCCGGGCGCTGCAGGAGGTCTCAGGGACCGAGGCCGAAACCATCAACCGGGCCCACGAGCACAAGGCGCTGCGCGAGCGCGAGCGGAAGGCCCTCGAGTTGCTTCGCTCCGACCTGCGGCGGGCCACGACGGAGATCGGGAACGTGACCTCCGGCCTGACGCAGCGCCTCACCTCGCGCTTCGACGCCGAGCTGTTCGGCGGACCCAACGCCGAGCTGCTCCAGTCCGTGGGCACGCGGGTCCACACGCTCATGGCGGTGCTCGAGGACATGGCGGCCCGGGTGGGCCAGGCGGTCGATACGAGCGTGGCCGAGCTGATCGGGCGGGAGGCGGAGCTGGCGGTCGCGCATGCCCAGCAGGAGCAGGAATACCGGCAGTTCGTGGCGCAGCTCAACGAGGAACAGAGCCGTGCGCAGGAGCGCACGCGCCTGCAGAAGCAGCACGTCGTGGTGACCACCGCGAGGAAGGAGCTAGGGGCTCGCCAGATGGAGCGTGCGCGCAAGGAGGAGCACCGCCGGACCGCGCTCGATGCGCTGGCCGGACTGCGCAACCAGCGCTTCCAGCTGCGCAAGCAGATCGCCGAGCGCCTCACGACGGATCTCCACCCGGTGATCCGCGTCTCCGTCACGCCAGCCAACGATCGGGAGGCCTACCGGTCGATCCTCGCCGACGCGCTCAAGGGCACCGGCCTGCGCAACATGACGCAAACCCTCGACCGCATCATCCAGAGCGTCGCCCCCGAAGATCTGGCGAACCTGATCCAGCGCGAGGCCTCGGATCGCCTGGCCGCTCGGGCCGGGCTCGACGCCGAGCGGGCCCGCCGCATCATCGAGCTCCTGCGCGCGCCGGAGCTCGTCTACCGCATCGAGACGGTGGAGCTCGACGACGTGCCACGCATCGAGCTGCAGGACGTCTCCGAGTACAAGGATTCGGCCGACCTGTCCACGGGCCAGCGCTGCACGACCATCCTCTCGATCCTCATGCTGGAGAGCGAGCGGCCGCTCCTCATCGACCAGCCCGAGGACAACCTCGACAACGCCTTCATCTACGATACGGTGGTCAAGAACCTGCGCGCCACCAAGGGCCGCCGCCAGCTCATCTTCATCACCCATAACCCGAACATTCCCGTGCTCGGCGACGCCGAGCGCATCTTCGTCCTGGCCTCCGACGGCAAGCGCGGCTCGATCGTACACACGGGAGATGTGGACGAGGTCAAGGACCAGATCGAGACTTTGCTCGAGGGTGGCAAGGAAGCCTTCCGCCTCCGCGGCGAGAGGTACGGGAACTGATGACCGCGCGAGTCGACGACGTGCTGCGCGATCTGTCCTGTGACGACCGGCGCACGATCTGGGACGCGGTCGAGCAAGCCGGTGACCTGCTCCGCGAGGGGACTGTCCCCGAGGCCTCGCAGGCGGAACTCGGCGACCGCCTCGTCCAGCTGGCCGTGCATGAGCAGTGGGAGGTGCGGAAGGCCGTCGCCGAAGCGGTGGTCGAGCTGCGGCACGAGTCCTTCCACATGGCGATTGCCCGGTTGCTCGAGGACGACAACCCGTGGGTCGTTCAAGCGGCGCAGCGCACGCTGGCGCGGCGGAGCGAGCTCACGCGAACCGATCTGCTCAAGGAGCGCCACGAGACCTTGCTTCGGCGCCAGCTGACGGAGCTCGAGGCGACCCACGGCGCCAGCGCGCGCGTGGCCGCGCTGCGGGTCGCCGAGAAGTACACGGAGATCATGGTGCGCGAAGCCTTCCACGAGTTCATCAAGGTGATCTCGCCGCTCGACGCCTCGCTCCGACGGCTGGAAACCGCCCTTGGTGGGAGCCGCATCAACGCCGAGACCTGCCTCGGCCACGTCGAGAGCGCCAAGAGACGGCTGCGCCTGCTCTCGGCGATCATGACCTCGCTCCGGGACTTCACGAAGGACGTGACGCCCGAATTCTGTGCCGAGAACCTGCGCGTCGTGATCGACGAGGCGGTCGCGATGCTGCGCGACCGCGTCGGCTCCGGAGCCAGCGGGCTGGAGCTCGAGGTCGAGGTCGATCCGGCGATCCTGGTCGACGCCCACCGGCACAGGCTCCTGCAGGCCTTCTCGAACGTCCTGCAGAACGCGGTCGAAGCCTACGATGGGACGGATCGCGCACGAAGGATCGCGATCGCGGCCAGGACGGATGGCACCGAGCACGTGGTCGTGACCATCACCGATCACGGGTGCGGCATGAGCGAGCAGGTCCAGGGCGAGGCCTTCGAGCTTTTCGCCACGGTCAAGCCTACCGGTACCGGGTTCGGGCTGCCGCTGGCGCAGAAGATCATCGAGCAGGAGCACGGCGGTTCGATCGACCTCTCGAGCCGCAAGGGTGAGGGCACCACCGTCAAGGTCGTGCTGAACATCGAACAGGCACAACGCAAGCAGGAGGCGCAGCCGTGACTGATCAGCACGTGGCCCTGGTAGTCGAGGACGAGCCCGAGATGGCGGCGGAGATCACCGAGATCCTGACTTCGCTCGGACACCGCTGCGTCCACACCGAGTCGCTCGAGGAGGGCAGCGAGCTCGCCCAGCGCGGCGGCTTCTGTTACGTGCTCCTCGACCTCCAGATCAAGCCCACGCGCGACTCGATCCGCCCGCGCGTCGAGGCCGGCGAGACGCTGATGGGCCGCATCCGCCAGCAGTTTCCGCGGCGCAACACGCACGACAAGCACGACCTGCAGATCCTGCTCATGAGCGGACATGTCAAGGAGCACGAGGCGGTGGTCCGGATGCTCCAGACCGGCGGCGACGACTTCATCAAGAAGCCGCTCGGTGAGAACAAGACGCCGCTCGACACCAAGATCCGAACGGCCCTTCGGCAGAGCGGCCGCGATGCCCACTGCCACTGCGCGGCGTTGAATCGTGAAGCGGCCTCGAGCGGAGCGAGCCCCGTCGGGCGCCCCCGCGCGGAGGGGATCCCGCTGTCCCTGGGCGGGCGACCCATGAAGAAGCGAACGGGGATCCAGGTGGGCGACAAGGGCGTGCCCCTCTCGACGCCGCCCTTCGTCCTCGCCCTCCACCTGATGGCGGGGCACTTGCGGGGCGATGGCGTGCTACCCGCTGTGCTCGGCGCGCGCACGCAGCCACAGCGAACCCTGCAGCGGCTCTGTGAGGAGCTCGCGCCCTACCTGCCCAAGGGCCTGTCCGTGGCGGAGGTCGGCCCGGACGGACGGTTTCACCTGCACCCGTCGGTCGACCTCGGCGCGCTCGACCCGCGATGCATTGAGAATCACTCGGACGCGCGCGTCAGGCGCCTCGCTGCCGAGCTCGTGCGCCTTCGGGAGGGCACGGCAGAGGCCAACCCCATCGCCGCCCCCGCGTCCGGGACGGCGAGCACCAGCCCCCGCAAGCTCATCATCAGCGCGCGTTGGCACTGCAGCAAGGGCCTCGTGGTGGTGGACGGTCACGACATCGCCATGCCGGCGAAGCCCTACGTCATCATGGCCAAGCTGGGCCTCGGTCGGCAGCTGGAGGAGGGTTGGGTGGAACGCGACCAGCTGGATTCCAATGCCGACGCGAGCTGGTCCGCCATGACCCGGGTGTATGACCACCTGCGCGATGCCGGCGTGATCCCGGCCGATGTCATCGAGAACAACCTGGCCAAGAGCTACCGGCTCACCTACCTCGCCGAGCAGATCGAGATCGACAGGGCCGCATTGCTGCGACACCCGCACGCGCCGATCCGGGCCGAACTTGCTCGCTTCGTGGATCTCTTGCCCGGCGAAGTCACTGGCGACCGAGCTTCGCGAGGAGCTCGTCGCGTCGAGCCCGAGAGAGGCTTCCGCCCGTGAAGAACGGATCCGCCGTGACCTCGGTACCGGCGTAGTCGGGCGGCACGATGGCGCGCAGCTCTACCTCGCTATCCGCCTCGGTCTCGCAGAGCACCAGGCCCTCGAGCTCGCCGGCGAACACGTCGATGCCGAAGATACGCCCGCTGGTGTCGTCGTAGTGGCGGGTCTTCGCGAGCCGGCGCCCGGACAACACAGCCAGCGCCGCGTACTCTTGCTCGGACAGCATGGTGGTGACGATGGGCTCGATGCCCGGCGACTCGGGGCCGTACTTCTTGCTCAGCTTGTAGATCACGCACCCGCTGTCGGCGTCCACCATCCGGCGCAGGCGGAGCCGGCCGCAGTCCAGGTAGAGGTCCTCGATCGTGCGCGAGTACGGCGGGGCCGGCTCCGGCCAGCGCTCGTCGCGCACAAGGAAGCGACGCTCGCGCTCCATCCGCGCGTACCTCGGCAGGGTCACCGGGCACCTCCGAGCAGGCGGCCCAGGATGGCCGCGATGTTCCAGGCGTCGTCGCCGCCGCGGTGGTGCGTACCCTCGAGCGGCAGCCCGATCATGCGGAGCGCTCCGTCCATGCCGACCTCGTGCTCAAGCCGATGGTGCAGAGCGAACAGGTTCTTCACGTTGAGGTGGGTGGGGCCGAACGGATACGCGACGCCGCGCGCGGTGCACTGCCGCTCGAACTGGCGCCGGTCGTAGTCGCCGTAGCTCGCGAAGACGCGGTCCTTGGTCGCGTACTGCTTCTGCAGGCGCTGGCAGGCCTCGCGGAAGCCGATGCCGGCGTCGACGTCGGCCTGGGTGAGCGTCGTCAGTTTCGTGCAGAACTCGCTGACCTGCGACCGCTCGGGCTTGACCAGGATCGACGCGCGATCGGCGCGCTCACCGGTGTGCACGACGAGAGTGCACACGCCAACCTCGATGATCTCGTTCTCCTGCCCGGCCGGCGGGTTGCCCTCCCAGCAGGTGGACTCGAGATCCACGACCACGATCCGATCGAGACGCTTCGCCATTGGAGGGACTCAATTGTACGCCTGGCAGGCTCAGCGGGCGTGCCACACGAAACCGCGCGCTGACTACGTGCTTGGCTCATCAATGCGGCGCGCGCAGCGCCCCTCCCCCGAGGGCGGCGAGCCGTGGCAGCTCGTGCGCCCATCCCGACCGATGCTGGCGACCATCTTGAGCTGCACAGGGGATAAGGGGGCCGCGTCATGCGCTGGCCATCGAGGCGAGGAGCCAATTGGGAGGACGATCAAGCCACCCGACAAGATAGCTTGTCAGGTCACCCACCAGATAGGACGCGATCGGAGCTTGGGTTGGCTTGTTCATGACTTCCTGTGGAGCCGTATTGGCCAGGATTGCCCGGCGCAGCTCCGGTGTCTCAGCTGGCAGCTTCTCCTCGGCGAGATCAATAGCCCCATACAGGTGCAAGATCTCGTGCGCGATTTGCGAATCGAGATGCGGCTGGCCGTCCTGAAGGCCACCCATGTCATAGATGATGCCACGCTCCTTCTCGAAATCAGGATGAGCGCCCCGATGGAATGGAAACGCGATCGACGGATGCCACCGACGAACGAAGAAGAGGACTGACCGTCCCGCCGTCACTGGCGTCCCTAGACCGTTCCTCTCAAAGAGGCTGTTCCAAGCACTGGACACGCTGTTCGAGGCACCGAGCAGGTCTGTGACAACTTGGTTCTGCCAGCCCGAATGGTGCGGCCCCGAGGCAGGATCCTGCTCGTCGATCCTCGTCGAGCAGGTGCAAGCAGAAGCCTCTGCAGGCGCGCAGGCGTGCTCAAATTCAAGTGCGACATTGTGTGCCGCGGCCTGGCTCTCGAGCCATCGGAGCGCGGAGGCGAGTTGGTGCTCGACCCGCGCTCTGCTGTCCTCCGTCCATGCGCCGTTCGCGCCTGCGTCGACAACGAACACACCGAGGAGGCGCTGTTTGCCAACCAGCATCGAGGCTGATCCCAACGAACGGTTCTTTTCGAGGTGGGCAAGCGTCATCGCGGGTCCGTCTGATGTGTCCTATGGCCCAGCACACGCTGAGCATACAGGATCGCCTGGTGGGCGCTCTTACGACCTCAGCACCGGGAGCTGCAGCACCTCGGTGATCTCGATGTAGTTGATGCCGGTCACCGGGGACACGGTGACACGCACGAGCGCGACGTCGCCGCGCACCGTGATTGCGAGGTTGCGGTAGGCGTAGAGCGGCTGGTTGGTCTGCTCGTCGAACGAGTCGACGATGACGCCGGCGTCGCGCAGCGCCTCGAGCTTGGCCACCGCGGCCTCGCGCATCGCGCCCACGGTGGCGGGTAGCGCGCGGAGCCCCGTGAAGCGGTTCTCGAGGTCGGTGCGGAGCTCGTAGGACACCGTGTTCACCGCGTAGTTGACGTTGCGGTCGGTGAAGATGAGGTTCGCGTCGAAGAGGTAGGTGGTGAGGTCGCGAACGAAGCGGAAGCCCTTGCCGTCGACGGGCTCCATGAAGAGGACGCCGGCCTGCAGGAGTGCGTTCGACTGGCTGAGCGAGCGCGGACTCCAGGTGTTAGCCACCTGCGAGATGCCGAGGACGTTGCCGTACTTGAACGTCAGGGGCTCGCCGATGGGCGCCCCCGCCTGCATCCCGGCGGCGATGCAGGCCATCGCCCAGGCGGGCAACGCGGTGATGTTGCCCTGCGCGTCGAGCACCGTGACTCCTTGGCCGCACAGGGACACGTTGCGGTCGCTGAGCTTGGAGGCGTGCTGCCGCAGGCGAGCGTAGGGGGCGTCGTAGGCCACGAAGGCATTGCGCTCGCTCTTGTAGGGGCCTTCGGCCATCCGGCAGTGGTCGCGCATGGCGAGGTGGAGCGCGAGAAGGGTCTGGTCGCCCGTGGTGTCGCCCGGCGCGCGGGCGGTCGCGGGCACGTCGGCGGGGTCGGAGATCAGGGGCACGATCTCGTTGGCGCGCACCTGGAGAAGCGCGTCGAGGGCGTCCTCGAAGTCCTGCAGGTACCAGCTCGCATCGTTCGCGTGATGCAGGCCGTCTTCCCCCGCGAGCACGCGGGCCAGGTACATCGGGTCTGCAGGGTCGCGGGAGAGCAGCACGCGATCGAGATGCGGCTCGGCCGCGATGAGGCGGCTCGAGGAGTTGATCCAGTCCGCGAGCTGGGCGACGAAGGCGGTCAGCGCGACGTCCACCTTGGGTGGCTGGCCGGCCGGTGGGGCGAGCAAGAAGGCACCAGTGGTGTCGGGATCGGTGTCGGCCGGAGCTGGCGCATCGGGCAACGCGTCGAGCGAGGTCCACGGCCGGTCGAGGTTCATGGCCGGGTTCGTGGGCACGAACGTGTATCCGCCCGTCTGGACAAGCGGGCCGACCAGGGCGAACAGCTGGCGGTAGGTGGCGGCGACGATCGTCCCCGCCGGCAAGGGCGCGCTTCCCGCGGTCGCCTGCGAGCGCACGGTCAGCGTGTTCGCGGGATACCGAGTGTCGTCCGCGAACAGGGTGGGCGACGTGAACGTCATCGTGGTCGCGATCCGGCTCCCATCGACCTGGGCCGCCGTCGCGACGCCGATGCGGAGGTCGGCCACCGGTGCGCCGCCCGCGGGTGGCTCGAAGTGCACGGTCAGGACGGAGTCCCCAGGGTCGAGCTCGAAGCCGCCGGACGGCAGCGGCCGGTAGTACGGTAGGTGGAAGACCGGCGAGTCCTCTCGCAGGTTCCTGAACGTGGTCTCGAGGTAGAAGGACGTCAGCGGCAGGAACTGGCTCGGAGGGGAGCCGGCCGGGGCGCCCGCGGGCACGACCGGCGGCTGCGCGTCGCTGACCAGGGCCACGCGGATGTTGTCGGTGTCCGGGCCCCAGTCCTTCGACCACACGCGGAGAAAGCCCGTCGGGACGGGTGTCGGCAGCGCGCCGGGGCGCGGGATGCCGAGCGGATTCGGCCGCGTGAACGGACCGAGCGGTGGGGGCTCCGGCACGAGCACGGGCGCTCTGCCGGCGTGATCGAGCAGCAGATCCGCGACCGACCGCGTGGAACGGTTGAGCTTGATCGCCAGGACTCGGAACGCACCGCTGACGATGCGCGGATCGCCCGAGGGGTTGAAGAGCAGCTTGATGGCGTCGGCGAGCGGGCCCTCGCCGAAGATCGCGCGACCGTCGTTCGGGTCGTCGATCTGGACGATCGGCCCTCGCTGGACGCCATCCGGATGCACCCAGGGCTCGCCGCCCTGGGCCGCACCAAGGATGCCCACGATGCCGGTCAGCGAGATGCTGGGCTGCAGCCCGCCCGACGCGTCGACCACGGTGACGCCGCCAGGGTGGATGATGATGCGACCGTTCGAGGCTCGGAAGAAGAGCGCCATCGTCGTCTCCTATTGGCTCGCGCCCGTGGCCGGCACGCCGGCGACGCCAGCGAACAGCCGGTCGAACTCGTCCACCGTCGCGATGCGCGTGCTGCCGGCGAACGCGCGGCGCGCGGCCCGGCGATGCGCGGGAACCTCGCGGAGCGCGAGGTACTGGTCGATGGTCACGCGACCTGTGGGTGTCAGGTAGGGCGCGACAGCGTCCTCTGCACCTCGTCCGGGGGCCGGTCGAAGGCGCGCGGCGCCGAGCAACTCCTCGCGGGTCATGTCCTGGGGACGCTTCTCTGGCATCGGGGCTCCTATGGAATGGTCACGCGCCAGCTGAGCGTGGCCGCGGGTGCGCCGGGCAACGACGCGGTGACTCCACCGGCGATCGCGCGCAGGGGCTCCCTGCGCTCATGGATGCCGAACGCGTGCTGGAAGGCGAGGGTCAGCGTGCGGCTGAAGACCGGGTGCGGATACTCCTGGCCCGTGTGTTGGACGTCCGAACCGGAGAGGACGAGGTCGTGGATGCCCCAGGCCTCGAGCTTCGGCACCGCCTCGATGAGGATCGCCTTGAGCACGTGGTGCAGGAACGCCGTGGCGAAGTAGTCCTGCGTGCGCACCTCGGCGTCGTAGAGCAACCGCTCGATGCGGCCCGCGCTCTCGAGTAGCTCGCGCTCGCCATAGAGGAGAGGCACGAGCTCATCGGGAAAGGCCTCGGCGCGGGCGCTGACGAGCTCGTCGCCGGTCGTGGGCTCAAGACGCTCGGGCGGGCGCGTCGCCCCGAGGTCCGCCTGGCGAAGCAGGAACTCCTCCTCGGCGAGGGGGCCAGCATCCACGGCCTGGCCCAGAAGTGCGGCGGCCTCATCCTCACGTCGGAGGACGAGGATGACGTGGGGCAACCGCGGTGTCTCCATGGGGTAGCCGTGGCTGAAGTGGATCGGCGTGCCGGTCAGGAAGTCCCGGACCTGGACCCGGATGTTGACCGGCAGGTTCGCGAAGAGCTGCTCGATGCGCTCCGGCGTGCGCTTGAGGGCCCGCAGGCCTTCGACGATCGTGGTCTGGAGCGCGAGGTCCGGGATCACGCTCCCTGTCGGAACGCTAGTGCCCGGCCCAACCTGCGTCACTCTGCAAGAGCCCTCTGCGAATGCGGTGTCCCGAGTAAGCTGGTGACTGACCTCTGGCTGTTGCAGACATGACTTTATGGGGCCGAAGCCTATGACCACGACCTACGACCATCTGCTGCACCTCTCCCGCGCCGGAGCGACCCTGCTGCACATTGCCTCCTACGAGTGGGAGCGCGTGCGCGGGCACGTCATCGGCTTATCGAACGCCCTTGAGTTGCCGATGCGGGTGTGGAGCCAGTCTACCGGACTGCTCCGGTGCAAGGCGGGGGGCGAGACTAGCGTCGAGGACGCCGCCGTCACCGACCCGATGGAGCTGCTGAAGCAGGTTCACGGCGCCGATGAGCCCGGCGTCTGGCTGCTGGAGGACTTCCAACCCTTCCTCCGGGAGGAACACCACCCGATCCTTCGCTGGCTCCGGGAGGTGGCCCGAATGCCTGCCTCGCCGCGGAAGATCATCGTCCTTTCCACACCGCTACCCGGCCTACCGATGGACCTTCGCAAGGAGATCCCGACCATCGAGTTGGAGCTGCCGGGTATGGAGGATCTGCGGGTTGTGTTAGAGGACGCTGCAGCATCTCTCGGGGTCCGCGCATCCGCCGACGAGGCGCTCCTCGACGCCGCGCGCGGCCTGACGGTGATGGAGGCCCGGCTGGCATTCGGCAAGGCTGCCGCCGAGCTCGGCCGCCTAGACCACGGGGCGGTGCCGCTTGTCGCACAGGAGAAGGAGCGAATCATCAAGCAGAGCGAGGTGCTGGAGTACTACCAGACCGATGCCCGCATGACGGACGTGGGTGGTCTCGACCAGCTCAAGGAGTGGCTTGATCGGCGCGGGCGGGCGTTTGGCGCGGGCGCGCGGGACTTCGGACTGGACGCTCCGAAGGGCGTGTTGCTGCTGGGCGTGCAGGGGTGCGGAAAGAGCCTGCTGGCCAAGGCTGTCGCGGCGACCTGGCAGTTTCCGCTGCTCCGGTTCGACATGGGCAAGGTTTTCGGGGGCATCGTCGGGCAGTCCGAGGGGAACATCCGCACGGCGCTCCAGGTTGCTCAGGCGCTCGCCCCCTGCGTGCTCTGGATCGACGAGATCGAGAAGGGGCTCGCGGGCATGGGTAGCTCCGACCAGACGGATGGCGGTACCACTGCGCGCGTCGTCGGCACGCTGCTCACCTGGCTGCAGGAGAAGCGTGATCCCGTGTTTGTCGTCGCCACGGCGAACCGCATCGACATGCTCCCTCCCGAGCTGTTGCGGAAGGGGCGCTTCGACGAGATCTTCTTCGTGGACCTCCCGACGCCAGCCGTGCGCGAGGAGATCCTGTCAATCCACCTGAAGAAGAAGAGGCGTGATCCGAAGGACTACGACATCCCGGGCCTGGCT
>JAHFDS010000238.1 GCA_023248855.1 Myxococcales bacterium | reverse complement strand
TCGCATAAACGCATATATTGGCGAGGACGGCGAGGTCGAGGGCGAGGCCTCCGCGCTCGGGCTCGACCTGGCGGGCCTCGATGCGCTCGCCGTCCCGCGCGGCTTCGGCCTCGCCGCAGCGCGGATCTCGGGACACCTGCGCGCCCGGCGCGGGCTGGCGACGGGCGAGCCGGCTCGCCCGCTGGCGCTGCAAGCGGAGGTGGAGCTGTCGGGACTGCGCATCACGCACGAGCGGCTGGTCGGCAAGCGTCCGGTCGACGGGGCCGGGGTGCGCGTGCAGCTCGACGGCCTGGTGCGCACGTCGCCGCCTCGGGTGGACTTCAACGCGCACTCGCTCTCGATCGGCGGCCTCGCGGGCCGGGCCGAGGGTTTCGTGGCGCTCTCGCCGGCGACCGCCGACCTCAAGGCCGAGCTCCCCGAGCAACCCTGTCAACACGCGCTCGAGGCGCTGCCTCGCACCGCGATGCCACGGCTGGATGGCCTCGCCCTTTCGGGTCGAGCTCGCGGCCACGCCCGCGTGCGCCTCGACGCCCGCGACTGGTCGGCCCTCGCGGTCGAGCTCGATCTGGACGCGTCGGGATGCTCGGCGCTGCGCGACGCCGACCAGGCCGAGATCCCGCGGCTGCTGCTCGACCACGTGCCCTTCCGGGTGACCGAGCCAGGCGGACGCGAGCGCGACTTCCCGCTCGGGCCGGCCAACCCGGCGTGGACGCCGCTGCAGCCGCTCGAACGACGCGTCCCGAACGCGTTCCTCTCGGCCGAAGATGCGCGGTTCTACTCGCACCACGGCTTCGACCTCGAGTACATCCGGCTCGCGATGGTGCGCGATCTGACCATCGGCAAGGTCGAGCGCGGCGCCAGCACGATCAGCCAGCAGCTGGTCAAGAACCTCTACCTCGAGCACACGCGATCGTTCGCGCGGAAGCTCGAGGAGGCGATCCTGACCTGGCGCCTCGAGCAGGTCGTTCCGAAGCGGCGCATCCTCGAGCTCTACCTGAACGCGATCGAGCTTGGCCCCGGCATCTTCGGGCTGCGCGAGGGCGCGCGTGCCTGGTTCGGCAAGGAGCCGGGCGCGCTCTCGGCGCTCGAGGCCGCGCACCTCGCGATGATCCTGCCCGACCCGCGTGGGTTCTGGCGGCGGATGCACGAGCGACCGCCCGACGCGGAGTGGCACGCCAAGCTGTACGACCTCCTGTCGATCATGCGGCGCTCGGGCCGGCTCTCGGCCGGCGAGCTGGACCGGGAGCGCCGGCGGACGCTCGAGCTCGCCCCTGGCTTCCACTGGATCAACGAGACTCCGTTCAATCGTTGAGCTTGCCCCGGGAGGTGCGCACCGCGAGCTCCCCGTTCGCGTTGGCCTCGACGATCACCGTGCCGTCCCAGCCGGTCGCGTAGACCGCCGCGTCGAGCCTTAGCGCGGAAAACGCGGAGACGCCGTCGGCGACCTCGACGTCGAGGGGTGGGCGCCGGCGACGCACGGCCCGCGCGAGGCGCTCGACTGCCACCCGGCGTGGGTGGCCGAACTTCCAGGCGGTAAAGGCGTGGCGGCGCTCGGACGGGCCCATCGGGATGACCGCCACCTCGGGCGTCGAGGCCGCGAGCAGCGCCTCGGTCGTGCCGTTGTAGGAGCCGTGATGTGCGACCTTGAGCACGTCCACGTCGAGCATGCGACCACGCCCGTACTTGGCGACCATCGCCTCCTGGGCCGCCACCTCGAGATCGCCGGTCAGAAGGAACGACGCGCGTCCGAAGTCCACGCGCAGCACGACGCTGTGGTTGTTGGCGTTTTCGAACGAGGAGCGGCCGTGGGCGTCCGACTTCCAGCCGGGATCGACCGGGACGCGACCCCACAGCGCCGTGAGGTGCGGGTCCACGCCGTCGCAGCGCACCGGATCGATGACGTCGTCGGTCATCCCCTCGGGGCCAATGTCGTCGTTCGAGACCTCGCGGAGGCGCGTCCCCGGGTGCGCCGCGGCAAAGGCGCGGACCGCGGCCACGCCAGCCCTGCCGGAGCCGGTCGTGAGGCCGTCGTCGACGAAGGCCTTGACGGCGTAGCGCTCGAGCACCGCCCCGACGCCGTGCGTGTGGTCCGCGTGCGGATGCGAGAGCACGAGCGCCGAGAGCGTGGAGCGCAGGTCGGGCCGTCCGGCGAAGAAGCGATCGAGGTAGGCCACGAGCAGGGCGTCGCTGTCGAGCTCGGCGTTCTGCTCGCCACCGGTGTCGACCAGCACGGCGCCGCATGGAAACTCGAGCAGGGTGGCGTCGCCCTGCCCCACGTCGATGAAGTGCGCGCGCATGACGCCCTGCTCGGTGGCCTGCGGCGGCGACAGGGGCGGCGGCGCGCCGCAGGAGCCGACCAGCAGGACGAGGAGCACGCGGCGGATCACGCCCAGAGCATAGAGCGGGTACGATGCGCCCGCGGCGATGAATTCATCCGCATGTACGGATATATGGGCGGCCGCGCTCCTCGCGCTCCTCGTCGGGTGCACGGCCCCGCCCACCGCCAGGCCGGTGGCGCCCCCGACGGCCGAGGTCGCCCAGCGCAGGGTGGCCTCGAACATCCTGTTCTCCGACTACGCGGGATCGAGCGCGTGCAAGCGCTGCCACCCGGCCACCTACGCCGAGTGGGCCGCCTCGCCCATGCGCCGGATGACCCGCGCGGCCGAGCACGCCGAGGTGCGCGCCCCCTTCGACGGCCGCACCTGGCGCTTCCAGAGCGACACCGCGCGCCTGTCGACCGCCGGCGCCGCGCGCTTCGTCGAGGTCGAGTCGCGCCGCTTCGGCCGGCACGTCTACCGGCTCACGCGCGTCATCGGCGGCCGCACGCGCGAGGACTTCGTCGGCACCGAGGTCGAGCGCGCCGCCCCGGACGCCCGCGCGCTCGATCCGGGCGTCGAGAAGATCCTGCCCGTCAGCTTCGTCTACGCCTCGGGGCTGCGACTCAAGGGCTACTCGGTCATGGTGGGCCCGCGCGATGCGCTCTCGGCGGGGCCGGTGTGGCAGCGGAGCTGCATCCTCTGTCACAACACCGCGCCCTACCTGCTCTCGCTCCTCGGCACGCTGGCCGGCCCGCGCCCGCCGACCTACCAGGGCGAGGTGCCCGATCGCGCCCTGCCCCGCCATCAGCGCTGGTCGTACAAGGTGCGCGAGTGGAAGCCGTTTGCGCGCGCCCTCGACGACGAGATGACGCGGCTCGGCGCGGATCGCTCACGCGCCGAAGGCCCCGCGCTGGTCCGAGACGCCATCGTCGCCGTGCGCGAGCGGCTCGGCCCCGAGCACCTGGTCGAGCTCGGCGTCGGCTGCGAGTCCTGCCACGGCGGCTCCAAGGCGCACGCCGAGAATTCCTCGCTCCTGCCGAGCTTCCTGCCCGAGAGCGATCTGCTGCGCATCGGCCCGCAGAAGGGACGCCCTCCGACGCGCGCGGAGGCCATCAACCGAGCCTGCGCGCGTTGCCACCAGGTGCTGTTCTCGCGCTACGCCTTCACCTGGGAGGGCGGCCTGCGCACGCGGCTGCCGGGCGGCAGCAACATCAACTCGGGGGAGGCGCGCGACCTCCTCCTCGGCGGCTGCGCGACCCAGCTGGCGTGCAGCGACTGCCACGATCCGCACACGCACGATCGCAGCAAGGAGCGGACGCTCGAGACGCCAGCCGCAAACGCGATCTGCCTGCGCTGCCACGACAAGTACCGATCTGCCGCGGCGCAGCGCGCGCACGCCCACCACGAGCCGGCGGGCGCGGCCGGCGCGTGCGTGGCCTGCCACATGCCGAAGAAGAACATGGGGCTCGCGTACGCGCTCACGCGCTACCACCGCATCGGCTCGCCCACCGATCCCGCGCGCGTCTACGGCGACCGCCCGCTCGAGTGCTCGCTCTGCCACGCCGATCGCTCGACACGCTGGGCGCTCCAGCAGATGGAGCGCCTGTGGGGCAAGCGCTACGACGCCGAGCGCCTCCGGCCGATGTACGGCGACCTCGACGCGCCACCGCTCCTGCCCGTGCTCGCGCTCGGAAAGCCGCACGAGCAGGCCGTCGCGATCGCGCTCCTCGGCGAGCGCCGGGAGCGGGCCGCGGTACCGGCCCTGGCGCGCCAGCTCGCCAGCAAGTACCCGCTCCTCCGCTACTGGGCGCGGAGCGCGCTCGAGCGCATCACCGGACAGCCGGTGGACATCGACCTCGACGCGTCCGAGGCCGCCATCGCGGCCGCGGCCTCGCGCCTTTCGGGCGCCGCCGTCGGCCCGACGCGCAGCGAGGACCCGGCCGGCGACGACGAGGACTGAGGCTCACTCCAGCGCCTGCCAGCCGTCCCGCGAGAGCGCCCCGAGGAGCACGACCCCCGCGTCGTCCCAGCCGAGGCCCACGGCGCGCGGTGCGTGCGGGGCGAGGCACGCCGCGACGGCCGGCGCGGCCGCACGCACGAGCAACGCCGCACACGCGAGGCACGCGAGGCCGGCCAGCTTCTTGGCCTTCTGGCCCGCGCGCGCGAGCTCGGTCGACACGCGCCACAGCACCGCGGGCGAGGCGTACCGCCCCTCGGGGAACCACCGCGGATCACACGGCCAGTCGTCATCCATCGGGTCGAATTGGTCGGCGCCTGCGACATAGAGCAGGGCCCCGGTCTGCCGGCTCTCGCCGTCCTGGCCCTCGAACAAGCCAAACCACAGCGCCACCACGTCGTCGCCCGGAGGCTCTTTGCGGCACAGCTCCGCAAGCCAGCGCTGCAGCGCCGCCACGTCCTCGCCGAGGCGCAGCTTGCCGAGCTCCGCCCAGATGCGGTCCGGGGCGCTCCCGCCGAACAGCGCCAAGAGCGCCGCGAAGGCTTGCTCCGGCGCGCGGTCCCCGAGGGCGATCGCCAGGGCTTGGTCTGTGAGATCCGGCACCCCGCCACGGTAGTCGACTCCCGGGCGACGGGCCTGCCATTCGCAGCTATGCTGTTTCGCGAGTGGAGATCGCCGGACTCATCGCGCTGTCGTTCGTGGGCTCGATCTTCTGGCTCGTCAACACCGAGGGCACCGCGATCGTCTACGGCTCGCAACGGGCCTGGAACCCGCTGGTGGTGGGACTCTGCTGCGCGATCGGCCAGCTCGGCATGCACACGGTGCTCTACTTCGCCGGCGGCTCCGTCCTGGCGCGCTGGCGCTGGCTGCGGGAGCGCGAGGAGCGCGTCCGCGCGCGCTACGGAGAGCGGCTCGAGAAGCGCTACCTCGCCCTGTCGGCGGTGGCGGCGCTGACCGGGGTGCCCCCCGTCGTCGTCCTGTCCGTGCTGGCCTCGGGCTTCGGCATCCCGGCGCGCCACTACCTGCCGCTCATGTTCCCGCTGCGCGTCATCCGCTTCACGATCCTGGCCGCGCTCGGCCTCCAGATCGCCGCCTACTGGCGCGCGATGTTCTCGTAGCCCTACCTCGACTGCGCGACATCGCTTCGAACACCGACGGACCGACGATCCGGCCCGTCCGCTGCGTTGCCGCTGCGCTTCCGGTCCTCAAGTACCCATGTACGTTCCGGTCCGGTTCTCGCGGCAGGCGCCGCATGGCACGCACTCGACCATCGCGTTGGCGCGACTTGCTTCGCGGGCGCACACGCTGTGAGCGTTTGCGGATCGCAGGCTTGGCTTCGCCAACCCCGCTCGGACCGGCTTGTCGGTCCGAGCACGGCCGGAACGAAGTGGCACAGTAGAGCTACTGTGCGCAGCGATCCGGCGGTGCCACCGGCACCGGCGTACCCGGCGTCCAGCGCGCCGCGCGGAACGTCGTGCCCATGAGATCGATCTGGATCGGCGCGCTGACCTCGCCCACGCCGACGCCACAGAACTCGTCCGCAGACTGCGTCGCCCCTTCGAGCAGCACCCGTCCCTTGATCACGTCCCCGCCCGCCGTCGGCAGCTCGAGCGAAGGCACCCAGATCTCGAAGCGTCCGTCGGCGGCGACGCGCGTCGAGAACGTGACCAGGGCCGGCGAGCCCGGCGCGTCCACCGCTCGGCGGAGCGCCCCGTCGAGCGAGCCGCCCCCGCCGGGAGCCGTGGAAGGGACGTAGGCGAGCGACGCCCAGAGCTGGAGCGGGAGCGCCCCGGCCAGCCGCGAAGACAGGATCCAGTGACCCGAGAGGTCGGCCAGACGGCTCGGCACACTCGACAGGTCCGGCGGCATCGGCCGGCCGGCATCCATCACGCCCGCGTCCGGGACCGACGCCGGCGCCTGCCCCGGGCAGCGCTGCGGGACGTCCTTGCGCAGGAGCGTGTCGCCCTCGTCGCGCCGCGCCGAGAACGTGGTGCCTGCGAGGTCGAGCACGAGCGGCTCGGCCACCGAACCGGTGGCGTCGCCGCACCACTCGTCCTTCGAGCGCGTGCGCACGTCCATGATCACGATCGCCTTGACGGTCGTGTTCACGGGCAGCTCGCGGGGGCCGAGGATCAGCGGGTCGGCCCGCAAGATGAAGCGGCCGCTCTCGTCGATCGTCGTGTCGATCTCGAGCGACGAGACCGCGTAGGGAGCCGGGTCGCCGTCCGGGCGCGCGAGCCACACGCTGACGTGCGTGTGCACGGGCGCCGGGCCCGGATCGACCTTGAATCGCATGCGCAGAGCGAGGTTGATGCCGCCGGCGAGGAGGCTGTTGACGAGCCACGTGCCCGACAGATCCTCGAAGTGGCTCTCGGCGCCGGCCCCCCCGTCGTGCTGGCTGCGGTCGGCGCGGCGCAGGAAGTCGTCGAAGTCCTGCTTGGGGCCCTGGGCGCAGCTCGCGGACACGAGCAAGCCCAGGCACCACGCCGGCACGATCCGCATCCCGGCAGCGTACCAGGTGCACCGTGCGGCGTCAGCGCGCGAGCGATGGCAACGAGCGCTGCAGCTGGTCGGCCTCGACGGGGCTCGCCACGAGCTGAAACGCGCCGTCCGCGCGGGCTCGCGTGAGCTCGACTCCGCGCGCGAACAGCGCGCCCACCTTGCTGCCGGCGGGCGATTGCTCGGCGAGCTTACGCGCGGCCGCGACGAAGTCGAGCGCGCCGCCCGAGCGCTCCGTGATGGCCCACGGGTCACTACCGAGGAACATCGACGACATCGCGCTGAACGCCTTGGCTGCGGCGGCGAGCTCGCTGCCGAAGTCCCCGAGCTCGCGCTGCGCATGCGAGCCGCTGAGCCACTCGGCGTAGCCCGGGCTCTTGCCGACCCGCTCGGCTATTGGACCCGCCTCCACGAGCGCGGCTTGCGTGACCTCTGGCGGCGGCGGGTACTCGACGAAGCCCTTGCGCCGGGCGTCCGCGTCGCGCGCGTCGTCGAGGGCGGCGACCAGGGCGGCGGCCACGTTGGCCGCCGAGTAGGGGTTCTCGAAGCTTGCTGCGCGCGTGGCGAGCGAGACGCCGATGGCACCGACCGAGAGCGCGCGCAGCGCCGCGAGATCGCGCTCCAGGGCCGCGACGAGCACGCGGCTCACCTGGGCGAGCATCTGGGGCGTCGCGCCGTCGGGCAGGCCGAACCCGCTCGGCTGTCCCGCGGCGATCTTCCGCAACGTGAGGACCGCGCCGTACTGGCGATAGGCGATCTGCTTGCCGAGGCGCTCGATCCGGCTCGCGAACTCCGAGAGCTGACCGAGCGCGGCGTCGAGCAGCGCTTCGCGCCGGCCGTCTCCGGCGCCGAGCTTCTCGAGCGCGAGCCGCCCCAGGCCGGCCGCGACGCCCTCGTCCGGACGCAGAATACGCACGGCAACGCGCCCGTTGTCGTCCGCGGCGATGACGTAGCGCGCGCCCGATCGCTTGAGGTCGCCGAGCTCACCCGCGATGCTCGCCGAGGATTTCCTCATCATGTCGAGCTGCTGTTCGGCGCGGCCGAGCTCGCGCTGCGCGCCGTCGACCACCGACTCGTAGAAGTATTTCAGCCAGAGGTCGCCCTGGGCGCGCCAGATCCAGGACTGCGCCTGACCATCGGGCCCCGGCGCGTACGCGTCCTTGCTCGCCCAGTCGGGAACGCCGATGCGGAACATCGCGCAAGCAGGCTGGAGCGCCAACAGGAGCACGAAGAGGCGGGACACCGCGGGAGGATACCGCGTGCGAGCGTCAGCGCCCGAGCGCGAAGAAGGCCACGAACGTCGTCGCCACGCCCCAGACCACCGGGTGCACGCCGCGCGCGCGGCCCGTGGCGAGCGCGAGCACAGCGTAGGTGACGAAGCCGTAGCCGATGCCGTGCGAGATCGAATACGTCAGCGGCAGCGTCACCACCGTGACGAAGGCCGGGATCGAGGCCAGCGGGTCGGTGAAGTCGATGCGCGCGAGCTCGCCGAACATGTGCAGGCCCACGATGACGAGCGCCGGCGCGGTGGCGCAGGCCGGTACGACTCCGGTGAGCGGTGCCACCAGCACGCACGCGAGGAACAGCACGCCCACCACGACGGTGGAGAGGCCCGTACGCGCGCCCTCGGCGACGCCGGCCGCAGACTCGATGTAGGCGGTCACCGAGCTGCAGCCCGCGAGGCCTCCGAGGATCGCGCCGACCGCATCCACCGCCAGCACGCGGCGCGCGCCCGGAATGCGGCCGCGTGCGTCGACCAGGTGCGCTTGCTCGGCGACCGCGCTCGCCGTGCCGAGGGTGTCGAAGAAATCGACCATCAGGAACGAGAGCACGAGCGGCAGGTACTGAAGGCGCAAGGCGCCGCGGACATCCGCCTCGAGCAACGTCGAAAAGCTCGGCGCCGCGAGCCGTGTCGGCCAGCGCGCGACGCCCGTGGCCAGCGCCAGCGCGGTGGCCCCGAGGATGCCGAAGAGGATCGCGCCACGCACACGGCGCGCCACCAGGACCGCACACAAGAGCAGGCCGGCAAGCGCGATCAGCGGCTCGGGCGCGCGCAGGGAGCCGAACGACACCGGTGGCAGGACCGCCGAGGGGTCCTTCGAGAGCCCGGCGATCGTGCCCGCGGGCACGACCACGAGGCGCGCCTGCACGAGGCCAATGAAGGCGATGAAGAGGCCAATCCCGCCCGCGATCGCCCGCTTGAGGTCCCGCGGGATGGCATCGAGCACCGTCTCGCGCAGCCCGGTCGCGACCAGGGCGAGGACGATGGCGCCCTCGAGCACGATGATGCCCATCGCGGTACGCCAGCCGCCGACCTGGCCGGCGACCTGGAACGCGACCAGCGCATTGAGGCCCATGCCGCTCGCCAGCGCGAGCGGGAAATTCGCAAGAAGGCCCATCAGGATGCAGGTGACGCCGGCCGCGAGCGCCGTCGCGGCGGTGGCGGCGGGCGCGGGCACCCCCGCGGCGGCGAGGATGGCCGGGTTGGCGAACAGGATGTACGCCATCGTCAGGAACGTCGTGACGCCGCCGCGCACCTCGGCCCCCACGGTCGAGCCACGGGCCGCGAGCTCGAAGCGCGCAAGCAGCATGGCGCGACGGTAGCATGCGGCATGCTCGCGACGACGGTGCGGGAACGCGTTCGCGGCTGCTTGCTCGGCGGCGCGATCGGCGATGCGGTGGGCCTCGTCACCCAGTGGCGAGCGCTCACGCTGCGGCGCGCGCTGCCGGTGACAGATTTATCTGCATATACGTATATATCATCCTGGCTGCGCCCGGCGGGCACCGTGTCCGACGACACCGTGCTGTCGATGGCGGTGGCCGAATCGCTCGCGGCCCTCGGCACCGCGGATCCGGCGGACGTGGCCCGGCGCATCCTCGCGGCGTGGCCCGCGGTGTTCGGCGCGGGTGCGGCCACCCGGCGCGCGGTGCGCGCGCTCGCGCGTGGTACACCCTGGGACCAGGCGGGCGTGCCGAGCGCCGGCAATGGCGCGGCCATGCGGGCGGCGCCGATCGGCCTTCTGCTGCAGCGCAGCGTCGAACAGATCCCGGCGGCGGCCGCCGCGCTCTCACGCATCACGCACACGCACCCGCGCGCCCTGGCCAGCGCCACCGCCATCGCAGCGGCCACGGCGCTCGGGTCGACCGGTGCCGTCGCACCCTCGTTGCTCAGCGCGATCGCGCCGCTGGTGGCGCAGGACGATCCGGCGCTCGCGGGCTGGCTGCTCGAGCTTCCCGCGTGGCTCGGCCGGCCCACGACGGCGGTGCGGCCCTGGCTGATCGGGCTCGGCCGGCGCCGCTTCTCGCTCAAGGGGCGCTCGAGCCGCTACACGTCCTGGGCGGCGCCGACCACGCTCGGAGCCCTGTGGGCGTGGCTCGGCGCCAGTGGCTTCGACGACGCGATCCTGCGCGCCGTCTCGCTGCGCATCGACGACGACACGACGGGCGCGATCGCAGGGCAGCTCGCAGGTGCCACGACCGGCCTTCCGGGGATCCGCCCTGCCCTGGTCGAGGGCCTGACCGAGCACACACGCTGGCTGGCCATCGCCGACGCGCTGGCGAACGCCATACCACCACCGCCTTGAGCGGCACCTTCGGGCTTGACTTCGGGGGCCTCAGGCCGGCACAGTAGAAATTGAAATTGATTTTCAATTTCTACTGAGGCGCGGCACCAGTGCCCGCCTCACCCTTCGATCAGGAGAACGGACGCTTGCGGCACGGCAGGTCGCCGCGCTCGAGGAGTGGCTCGTGCGCTCCCTCGAGCGCACCGCGACAGTAGAGTAAGAGCGCTCGTGACAAGTCCTACTACTGGGGTTCATCGCCTCCATCTGCCAAGGGGTGCCGTCCGGGAAAATGAAGGGACCACATTCAGTTCAATGAAGCGTCTGCGTGGGCTGGCTCTGGCAGTCGTGGCACTGTGCGCATCCGATTGTTGGTCATGAAGTAGGGGATCAGTCATGGGTCTTTCACTCCTGAGGCGTTGCGGTGCGGATGCGAGAGTCGCGAGAAACCTGGAGAGGCGAGGGGCGGTTTTTGACATTCTTCGGCGGGCTTGTCGCCGCACGGATGCTGATCGTTGGAGCGACGCTCGCGATCGGCTGGCTGAAGCGGCCTCGGCGAGCCACGCCAGCGGTCGGCAGACCCCCCATCGAGGCAGAGCTGGCGGCGGACACAACACTTGGGTTCGTGGCTTTCGAGACACGCGACCTGCCGGGGCAGCTTGCGAGCCTGTTCGCGATGCGCGCCGTGAGCGACGATGCGCCCGGTCTGGCGTGGCTGAGGGACTCGCAACAGCGACGCGCCATTCTTGGTTTCGATCCGGCGACAGGGGACGGATGGGCCGAGATCGGCGTCGATCCGACGGCGGGGCCTGGCGGTGGTCATCGACGAGCGCGTGGGCCGGGTGTATCGGCCTGACCAGTCCGCGACCCCGGCGGTGCTGCTCGCGGGCATCACGGATCGACCACGGCTGCTGCGTTGGCTGGGGAAGCGGCTCGGCAAGGCGATCACGATCGGCCACGACAACGGCCGCAGCGAGGTCCTATCGATTGAGAGCAATCGTGGGCTGATCGGGACCCGGGGCCGACACACGGCGCTACTCGCCGAGATCACGCCGCGCACCGACGATTCGCACCGGACGGTGCGTGACGCGTGGTGCTCGTGGCACAGAGCGAGGCGCCAATCGCGGCGGCCCTCCAGCTCGATCCAGGTCGCTCCTTCGCCCGGCTGCCTGCGGCCAGTCAGCTGGACGGCGATGTCGCGATCGCTGGCATGATGGACATGTCGAGCAATGTGCAGTTGTGGGCCGGCGATTCGCATATGCTCGACGGGTTCGAGGTCGTCCGTGACACACCCGTGCTCGGGGGCTCCCTCCGGGTGGACGCGCAGGGCCTGTATTCAGCCGCGGCGCAGCGCCGACGCCGCTGACTGGGATCGCGGCGCTCGGGTTCGCGACCTACGCGGCGGTGGATGCGTTCCTGACGAGGTCGCAGACTCGTCCTCGATGAGTGCGCATTCTGCCGAGGTATTCGCAAATCAGAGGCCGATTCGAGCGGCCCACCACGTGAGCCGCAACGGGGTAGGAGGAGGGCAAGATGGGCCCAACTCCTCGTCTGTTGGGCGCTGTTGGTGGGTGGCTGTGCATCGCTGGTCCAGCTGCGGTCCAGCAGCACGCCGGCCTGCTGCGGACCCGCCGGGGCGAAGCGGCGGGCGGCGCCCCAGGTGGTCACGGGAGGGCGAGGCACTTGAAGCGTTCAGGAGATCCGCGGAGAGCTGCGGGGCAAGGCCGCGAAACCTCGATCCGCCGAGAGCGTAACAACGATATCGGCGAAAAGCCTTGTTTCGTTGTTACGGTGGTTCCAGAAAATCCTATGATTTCGTGGAGCTGAGCGGGATCGAACCGCTGACCTCCTGAATGCCATTCAGGCGCTCTCCCAGCTGAGCTACAGCCCCGGTCTTGGTGTCTTCGCGAGTCGCTGGGGGCGACTTGCG
>JAHFDS010000660.1 GCA_023248855.1 Myxococcales bacterium | reverse complement strand
GAGGGGCCCGCCATCCCGGAGACGACCGCCGAGGTGGAAGCGGCGGTGGCGCGCTGGGCCGCCGAGGCTGGCGAGCCCACCGCGGCCTTCTGGGCGACCTCGCTGCTCGGCGCGACGCCCGCGTCGCTGCTCGCCCGCCTCGAGGCCGGGGAGCGCATCGAGACGACGCTCGATGGCTTCGACGAGGTGTTCGGCGGTGCGCGCGGAGGCTCGACGCGCGTGACGCTGCCGCCGCCGCTGGCCGGACCCGAGCCCCTTTCGTACGACACCGCTGCCTGCAGCCGGGCGCTCGCCTCGGTGATGGCCGCGGACGGTGAGCTCCACCCCGCCGAGCGCGCGTTCTTCGAGCGCGTGACCGCCGAGGAGGGCTGGCCGCCGCTCTCGGTCGAGGAGCTGCGGGTGCACCGCCCGCTCGAGATCGCGCACCTGGTTCCGCCCGCTGGCCGGGCGCGCCTCATCGAGCGCATGGTGGAGCTCGCGTCGATCGACGGTGTCGCCGACCGGAGCGAGCTGCGCGTGGTGCGCGCCTTTGCCGCCGTCTGGGGCATCCCCGGGGCCGACGTGGACGCGCACCTCGGCCGCCAGCGCGACCACGGCGCCTCGTGGATCGTGCGCTTCGGGCGCTGGCTGCGCGCCCGCGTGTGGATCGAGGAGGTGCCGAGGTGAGGATGTGGGTCCTTTGGTGAGCTACGCTTCCGTCATGGCCGACTCCGCGTCTTCCCCGGGGACCGAGTTCGCCCTGCAGCGTGCGCAGTTCGAGCGTGTGCTCGAGAACGCCCGTCGCGTCATCGTCGGCAAGGACGACGTCATCCGCCGCGTGCTCATCGCGTTCGCCGCGCGTGGCCACGTGCTGCTGCGCGACGTGCCCGGCGTCGGCAAGACCATGCTGGCGCGCGCGCTCGCGGCGTCGTTTGGATGTCGCTTCCGGCGCATCCAGTTCACGCCGGACCTGCTGCCGATGGACGTGCTCGGCGGCAACGTGTTCAACCTGCGCCACAAGGCCTTCGAGTTCCAGGCGGGGCCGGTGTTCTCGCACGTGCTCCTGGCCGACGAGATCAACCGCGCCACGCCGAAGACGCAGTCGGCGCTGCTCGAGGTGATGGAGGAAAGGCAGGTCACCATCGAGGGGACGACCCACCCGATCGAGCCGCCGTTCGTCGTCATCGCGACCATGAACCCGCTCGAGGACGAGGGCACGTACCCGCTGCCCGCGGCGCAGATCGACCGCTTCATGATGCAGCTCGCGATGGGCTACCCGGCGCCCGAGGCCGAGGCGCGCATGCTCGACGTGCACCTCGGCGCGGACCCCGTGGTGGCCGACCTGTCGCCGGTCGCGTCGCGCGACGACTTCCTCGGCTGGCAGCGTAGCGTGCCGCTCGTGTTCGTCTCCGACGAGCTCAAGCGCTACGCGGTGTCGCTCATCGAGGCGCTGCGGCGAGACGTGCGCAACATTCGACCGGTGTCGCCGCGCTCGACCATCCAGCTCGTCCGCGCGGCGCAGGCGCGCGCGATGCTCGACGGGCGCGGCTTCGTGGCCGCCGAGGACGTCAAGGCGCTGGCCGCCGACGTGCTCTCGCACCGGCTCGGGGCCTCCGACGGCACGACCAGCAGCGCGCTGGTCGACGAGGCGCTACGCAAGGTCCCGGTCCCGGCCTGAGGCCCTCACGGCTTCGGACGCTGCGCGTAAATCTCGGGCAGGAACTCCTCGAAGCAACCGACCTCCTCCACGTTGTGGCGGAGCCACGCGCGGGCCTTCTCCTCGCCGAACAGGCGTGGCACGAAAAGACGGTTGAGGAGCGGCCGCAAGGGGCCGCGCGCGGCCCCGATCCGCGCGTGCGACCGGTAGCGCACGCCGCTGCCGAGGTCCTCGAACGTGTGGTCGAGGCTGAAGACGCGGTGCCCGAGGTGGTCGAGATGGAAGCCGATCCCACCCGTGTCCCAGCGGTGGATGGTGACGACCTGGTCGACGGCGAAGCGGGGATCGCGCCCGAACACCTCACGGATGTGGATGCGCTGCGAGGGCGCGACGCGCCCGGCTCGGTCCCTCGTCACGCTCAGGCTCACGTGATCGAGCGGATGCCACAGCAGGTACGCCGCGATGCGCTGGCTCCGGTAGCTGGTCTCGCCGTCGAACATCTGGAACCACCACGCGAGCATCTCGGTCGTGATGCCGCGCACCACGGAGTGCTCGATGCGGAGCTCGAGGTGCCCGTCCGGCAGCCGGTCCATGGAGGTCCGGGCGCTTTCCATCGGCTTGAGCGTCCAGCCGAGCTCGCGCGGAGCCGGCAGCGGCCAGGGCAATCGTGCCATCGTCTTCACCGCCTGTTCGCGCACACTTCCGCATCCACCCGGTGCGCGCGCCAGGTTACGATCTTCTCATGCTGGCGGCGTCGGGGCCACGGGCCCTCGCCATCGGGATCCTCGGGATCCTGGTGAACACGGGGCGCGTGAGCGCGGAACCGGCTGACGCCAAGCGGCAAGCGGACGCGCTCACCCGCGACGGCAACCGGCTCGGCATGGCCGGCCACTACGCCGAGGCCATCGAGCGGTTCAAGGCGGCCGAGGCGCGCTTTCCGCGCGCCGAGCACGACTGCAACATCGGCCTCGCCTACCGCCGCCTCGGTCGAGCGGCGCAGGCGTTCTTCTTCCTCGACCGCTGTCGCTCCCGCGCGGCGGCCGGCGAGGTCCAAGCGTGGGCGCAGCTCAACCTGAACACCACGCTCAGGCTGCTGCGCCGCGGCCAGTTCGCACCGATCGAGATCCTGGCGGAGCCGCCGGGCGCCATGGTGCAGATCTCCGGGTTCGCGCCCGACGAGCTCGTCGTGCCCCCGCGCGTGATCTGGCTGCCGCTGGGCCACCAAACCCTGACGACCACGCTGGAGGGCCACGCCCCCGACGTGCGTGTGATGCAGATCGCATCCGCGGAGTCTCGGCGCGTCCACATCGTGCTCCAGCTCGTGCCCGCACCCGCGGCGCCTGCGCCAGCCGCGCCGAAGGAGGCCATTTCGCCTCCTTTCCGGGCACCCGAGCCCGCGCCGCCGGCGTCCGTGAGAGCCGAGCCCTCGGCGTCGCCGCTCGCCGCCGGCGTCCGGCCGGCGCCCGCT
>JAHFDS010000659.1 GCA_023248855.1 Myxococcales bacterium | reverse complement strand
GGCGGGGCGCGGCGAGCGGCTCCCGGTCGCGCTCGATCCGATCGCCTTCGCCGTGCTCGCCGCCGCCATCGTGTTCTCCGCGATCGCCCTCGGTCGCCGGGCGCAGGCGCGGGTGTCACCTCGCTTCGAGCTCGGCACGGGCGGGGACTTCGCGCTTTCGGGCGTGGACGATTCCGTGCCGCTGGTCGAGATCGACCCCGAGCCGGTCCTCATCGTCCCCGCGGGCGGACGCGTGGTGGCCTGGCCGCAGGGGGGGCCGCCGGCGATGCGCGAAGGGCCGACACGCACGCGCATCGCGCGGGGCGTTCGCTACGCGGTCGATGTCGGCCCGGCGCGCTTCCTGGTCGCGTCGGTGCCCGCGCCGAGGCGGCATGCGGCGCCGCTCTTCAGCTTCGGCCCGGGCTTGCGCGCCTTCACGGGCGGCTCCGCGGTCGCGCACGCGATGCTGATCGGCATCCTCTTCCTCGTGCCGCCTAGCGCTGCGATGCTGACCGGCGACACGATGGGCAGGGCGCGACTGTCGCTGCCCACGCGCACCATCCCGATCAACGTGGACGAGATCCTCAGGAAGTCCGGCCCCCCCACCACGGCGTCAGCCGGCGGAAAACGCGACGCCTCCGAGGGGGGCAAGGGCGGGGCGGGCAAGCCCGGGCCCACCGGAGGCTCGCCCGGCAAGTCGGCGCCCGGCCGCGGCGCCCGTCCGGTGCCGATCTACGATCCACACAGCGCGGGCATCCTCGGCCTCCTGCAGAAGCAGGAGGGCACGAACCTCGGGTCGCTGTTCAGGCGTGGCAGCGCGCTCAGTGACGAGGCGCAGGCGGCGCTCGATGGCATGGGCGGGCACACCAGGGCCGAAGGCCTCGGCGACGGAGGCGATGCGTTCGGGGCCAGGGGGCGGCTTGCAGGCGCGGGGCCGGGACGCGGCGGACCGGGCTTCGAGCTCGGCGGGTACGACACGGGGCCGAGGGGCGGCCGTCGCGGGCCCCAGGTGGCGTGGGCCGCGCACAAGCCCACGGGGCCCGAGGTGCTGCCAGGATTCGTCGACCGCCTGAGCGGCGGGCTCGACAAGGACCTCATCCGGCGCACCATCCGAAAGCACGTCAACGAGGTGAAGTTCTGCTTCGAGCGCGCGGTGGAGCGCGATCGATCGATCGATCACGGCCGCGTGGTCGTCGAGTTCACGATCCTCGCGGACGGTCGCGTCGCCAGCTCGCACGCGGCGCAGTCGTCGTTCGCGTCGACGGCGATCGGCGGCTGCATCGCCGAGGCGGTGCAGCGCTGGGACTTCCCGTCGTCCCAGGGCGTGTCGGTGGTGAGCTACCCGTTCCGCCTGGCGCTTTCGGGCGAGTAGATCAGCGCGCGAAGAAGGCGCGCACGGCGGCCGCGGTGGGCGCCGGATCGTCGAGGTGGGCGTGGTGGCCGCCCGGGACGTGCGCGACCTCGAGGCCCGGAACGAGCGCGGTCAGCGCCGACCACGTGCCTTCGCCGATGGGCATGCCGGCGGCCGGCCGCACGAGCAGCGCGGGGCACCGGATGCGGGACAGGAACGCCTCGACGTGGGCGCGCGAAAGGCGCAGCGGCGAGGTTCCGCGGAGGCGCGGATCTGCGGAAAAGGCCGCGCCATCGGCGTCCACGCGGATCGCCCGGGACGCGAGCGCCGCCGCCCCCTCGGCAGACAGCTCGCTCCTGGCACGGGAGAAGCGCAGCGCCGCCTCCTCGAACGAAGCGTAGCGGCGCGCGGGCGGCGCGGGCGCGAGGTGCTCCGCGATCGCGGCCGCGAGCCGGGCCGGCGCGTCTTCGGGCTCGGTCATCCCCGGGGCAAGGCCGTCGAGGAGCACCAAGCGCTCGACCCGATCCCCGAGCGTGGCCGCGAGGAGGCTCGCGATCCCCGCGCCCATCGAGTGGCCGAGGAGCGAGAAGCGCTCCCAGCCGAGGGCGCCGGCCGTGGCGGCCACGTCGAGCGGCCAGTCCACGAAATGATAGCGCGCGCCAGCCGGGCGGTGGTCGGAGCGGCCGTGGCCCGGAAGATCCAGCGCCACGATGCGCAGCTCGGGCAAGAGCGGCGCCAGGCGGTCGAAGCTCGCGGCGCTGTCGAGCCAGCCGTGGAGCGCGAGCACCCGACGCCCGCCTGCCGGACCCTGCGCGCGCGCCGCGAGCCCGAGGCCCGGCACCTCGAGGCGTAGCTCTTCGGGCGCGCTGGGCATGCGCCATCGTAGCGCGGCCTTCCAGCCGCAACCAAGGCGGCGCACGGCCAAGGCCCGACGTCGCGCTCGCTCGATCGCCGCCGTCGGGTACGATGAAGCGTGCGGCTCTACCGCCCGGACAGCCTCGACGCGTGCGCCTTCGTGCGGGCCGAGGCGGGTCTGCTCGGCCAGGCCAGCGCGGGCGAGCCGGGGTTGCTCGTGGCGCCACTCGAGGGCGAAGCGGTGCTGCTCGGCCGGCATCAGCGCACCACGGCGACGCTCCTGGCGGTGCCCTCGGGGACACGCGTGACGCGCCGGCTCGGCGGCGGGCGAGCCGCCCTCGTGGGGCGCGGATCGATCGGCGTCGCGCTGGCCCTGCCCTCTGCCGACGCGCTGGCCGACCGCGATCGCTTCGGTCCCGAGCGCGTCATCAATCGCCACGTGCGGGGGCTCCTCGCGGGGCTCGGCCAGCTCGGGACCCCGGCGCGCTACCTCGGACGGGACAGCGTGCGCGTCGGCGCGCGCGCTGTGGCGCTGGTGTCCCAGGATGGCGTGGAGTCGGGGGCGGTGCTGTTCGAGGCGATTGTCGGCGCGGAGCGGGCACCGGTGTTTCCAGGGATCGGGGTGCCCAGGGACGACGAGGAGCCGTGGGGCGCTCTCGACGCGCCCGCGGCCCGGGTGGCCGGGGCGATCATATCCGGGTATGCGCATGTGATATCGCGCCCGCTCGAGGTGGCCGGGGCGGCGCCGGAAGGGCCCGCGCCGGAGGACGCCCTTGGCCGCGCCCAGGGCCGCCCCGTCGCGCGGCGCGTGTCGATCGGCCGGCTCGAGGCGAGCGTGCAGCTCGAGGCCGGCCGCATCGCCGCGGTCACGCTCTGGGGGGACCTCATCGCGCCGGCCGCGTGGCTCGGCCACCTCGAGGC
>JAHFDS010000658.1 GCA_023248855.1 Myxococcales bacterium | reverse complement strand
GCAACGCCGCGAGGCGGCGCCTTCTGCCCAGCACGAGGGCGACGATCGCGAGCGGCAGCACCGGGGCTCCCTCGGAAGGCACCGACGCGCAGCCGTCCCCGGCGCATCGGTGCCCGGACAGGGCCGGCAGCGGTGAGCCCGCGGCGCAGCGATCCGCGGCGGCGCAGGGCACGTAGCAGAAGCAGGCGCGCCCCGCGCCCGACGCGAACGCCAGGCACGCATCCGCCCCGCAGCTCC
This sequence comes from Myxococcales bacterium, assembly GCA_023248855.1. GTDB lineage: Bacteria > Myxococcota_A > Polyangia > JAHFDS01 > JAHFDS01 > JAHFDS01. The sequence continues at coordinate 2,872 of JAHFDS010000658.1, read as the reverse complement.
CGTGGGTCGTGCACGCCGCGCCAAGACGCCCGGCGGGCAGCCCCGCACGGCCACACATGCGGCCTCCTGACGGCTGGGTCTGGCACGACAACGCCTGCGCGCACGCGCCGTCCGCGCAGGGCTCGCAGCTGCCGGTCTCGGCCTGCAGCTCGGGCGCGGCGGGGGCGTTCTCGGAGGCGGCCAGGTACGACGCGATGCGCGCGGCGTGCATGTCCGTGCGGGTGACGTCGGCCCAGGACGCGCACGTGGCGTCCGCGCGCGCGACGACGCCGATCACCTGGGCGCCGCCTTCCACCAGGAGCGGCCCGCCCGAGTCTCCACGGCAGGGCAGTCCCGGCCCAGGCAGCACGCGCAGCGTCGCGCCGGCCGCGCCGATCTGGACCGTCCCCTCGCGTTTTTCACCCGGCGCCTGGCCCGCTGGCGCCGGCTCGCCGTATCCCACGACGAGCGCCGTCTGTCCCACGCGACCCTCGGGCGGGCCGGCGTCGAGCGGCAGCGGCAGAACCGGCGCGGGCCCGCCTAGCCGCAGGAGCGCGAGGTCGCTGCCCTCCCGGTCACGGTCGGCGGGCAGCGAGAGGTCGACCACGGCGGCGAAGCTGCCGCTCGCGCCCGGGATCCCCAGGGCCGGGCCGAAGAAGACCTCGATCGACGCGGGGGTGCGGCCTTCCACGCAATGCGCGGCCGTCAGCACCACCCGCGGGGAGATGAGCACGCCCGAGCAGAACGCGGTGGTGTCCGCCGGGCCCGCCTCGCAGCGCAGGCGCGTGTCGGTGAGGGCGACGACGGCATCGCGAAGAGGCGCTGGCGCGCCGCCCGTGATGGCGGCCGACGAGGCGACGGCGTGGCGAGGACGGGACACGGGGTGGATCGGGGTGGAAGTGAGGTGGCCAGGCCCTTTTTCGCCGGCCCGCCGATCTTACCCGGGGAAGGCAGCCGCGGTCAGAAGCAATTCTCGGCGGCCGCGGTGTCCCAGAGTGTCGGGATGAAGGCCTTGTCGCACCACAGGTTGAGGTAGCCGCGATCGCCCACGCACCGGTCGTGATCGCTGCACGCCTGCGTGTACTTCGTGCCCGCCCAGCTCCAGTCGCAGCCCTTGCCACAGCGGCCGTTGCAGGTGCCGGCCTTGGGGCCGATCTGGACGTCCGCCTCGGAGTACTTGGCCTTGATGCCAGACCAGCTGATGCTGATGCCGCTCTGGTACCGCGTGTGCACCCAGTTGTTGCCGCCGTTCGAGCCATAGGCGTTGTTGCGCGCCTGCCAGCAGCGGCTCGCGCTCGCCTGGGCGAGGTCGGTCTCCCCCTCGATGCCGGCGTCATCGCCCTCGCAGCTCTCGCTGCCGTCGGCGCACGATGACTGCGCCGCGGGTCGGCAGCCGGTGGTGAGCTCCGCCAGCGCCCCGATCTTCTGCGCGGCCTCGGTGTCTCCCGCCGCTTCGAGCTCGGTGCCGAGCGCCTCGAACATGTCGAGATCCGCCTGCTCGAGACAGAGCTGGCCCTGGCAGCCGGTCACGCCCAGCGAGCCCTGCTGATCGATGTGGCAGATGGTGCCGTTTGCGAGCTGCAGCGCGACCTGCGTTCCGTCGCTGTACACCGCGCCCTTGCGGTTGACGCCGCGCAGCCCGCGCCGGACCGACACCTTGACCCGTGCGCTCGTGACCTCGAGGTCCGCGTCGCCCACCCAGGCGATCTGGATCGAGGGGTCGGTCTTGCCCTGATGAACCTGCTCGCCACCACAACCCGAAAGAGGTGCTGCCATCAGGATCGAGAGCGCGAGCAACCGGGTGTTGTTCATCGTGTTGGCCTCCACACACTTCTTTCAGAGCAAGCGGTGAGCCAACGCGATGAAATTATGAAAATCAGATGCTTACGATAGATTCTCGCCTATTGAACAAGAGCTATTTCTAGAAAATGAACAGTGGCGCTGCCCGGCAGAATTGGCCGAGAGTGCTGCGAACAAGACACTGCGCGCTGGCGACCCGTCGGGCGAGGCGAGCGGGTCGCAAGGGCGTAGCGAGCGAGCGAAGACGCAAGGGGGCCCGACCGGGCTCTGCCCGGGCGGGGGAAGGGCAGCGTGCCCTTCCTGGTGGCCGGCTTCCGAGCCGGTCACTCGCAGACTAGCAACCCGGTAGGCGGGTCAGCCCGAGGCGCAGCCGAGCGATCTCCGCCAGCTCGCCTGCGAGGCACCACGTCCGCCCGGCCGCCGCTCGAGCTCTTGCTTGCGACTCCGGAGACTTGCACAGGCGACCCAGCAGGTGCCGGCCCAGCTCGTGGTGGTGCCGCTCGTCCGGCTGGATGCTGTCCCGGTAGAGGCGTGCCGTCAGCTCGTCACCGCGACCTTCGCAGAGCTCGATGAACGCCTCGTTCTTGACGAGGGCGAGGGCCTCGCGCGCGTAGGGGCCCGCGGCGATGCGTTCCTCGGTGGTCTCCAGGCTGCAAAGGTACGAAAACATCGGGCTCGGTCCGCCGGCAAGCGGGTCGAGCGTCTCCACGTCCACGCCCAGGGCGCGCAGCCGGTCGGCGATCAGCCGGTAATGGCGCGCCTCATCGCCGCATTGCCGCGCCAGCGCCAGCTTCACCTCGAGGTCGCGCTCGCGGGTCATCCAGAGGGCCGCCTCCTCGCTCGCCTCGAGCTCGTTTCGCAGCGCGACTTGCAGGAGTCGCGGCACGCCCTCGCCCGGATCGGTCTCGCCGGCCTGGGCAGCAGGCTGGATGTTCGCGAGCGCTGCCGCGAGGGCGGCATCGAGCTCGGCCAGGAACGTCTCGGTGTCCATCCGGGAAGCCTACAGGAGCCGCGCAGACTCCGGGGCGCGGCGCGGAGTTTCGGCTACCATTCGGGTGTGCGGCGGTATGGCGCGCTGGTGTTGTGCTTCGCG
>JAHFDS010000657.1 GCA_023248855.1 Myxococcales bacterium | reverse complement strand
GGCCGCCTCGGTTTCGCCGCGGGCGGCCAGGTCGAAGGCCTGCTCGGCCAGCACCTCGGCGCGGCGCAGCCGGACGCGCGTGGCGAGGTGGCGCGGCACTCGGCCGGGATCGACGCGGTCGAGCACGTCGAGCCGGAACGCGTTCCAGTCGCGGGTCTGCGCGGGCGAGGCGCCATCGGGCCAGCAGTCGCGGCGCGACAGACCGAGCGCGGCCACCGCGCGAGCGCGCGGGTCGCTCGCGCTCGCGAGCACGCGCCGGAACGCCTCGCCGTCGTAGCAGGTCAGCGCGCGCGTGCCCTGCTCGACCACGACGAAGCCGACCCCGTAGCTCTTGGCCACCTCGAGCTGCGCGGGCAGGGTGTCGCGGCCGACGCGGCGCGACGAGACGCGTCTGGCCAGCCGGTCGGACATGGTGCCGAGCGCCTCGAACAGCTCGGGCTCGATCGCCCCCGCCGGCGCCGCCCGCAGGTAGAGCGCGACGTAGCCGATGCCAAGCGACTCCTGGCCTGGGGCGTCGCGCAAGAAGTCGACAATCGCCCGGAGCGCGGGTGCGGCGGCTGGCTCGAGCGTGTGGGTGCGGACCTGCCAGGCGCGCACGTAGCCCGGACGCTCGCGGCGATGGTCGTACACCTGCAGGTAGGCGCCGCGGTCGGCGCGCACCTCGAGCCAGTCGCCGCGCGAGAGCTCGGCCTGCCGGGCCGCGGCGTCCCGCGCCTGCGCGCGCAGGAGCGCGCCGTCCTCGACCACGATCGCGACCAGGGTGGAGGCGATGAGCGCGAGCACGTCACTCCTCCCCCGTCGTCGCGCCCGCGCCCTTCTTGTCCTTGTCCTTGCCCTTGTCCTTGTCGACCGCGGCGGCTTGGCCGAGCAGGGCGCCGGCGAAGAAGCCGCCGGCCTGCGGCGGCGCGACGATGACCTGGATCTTGTCCGACAGCTTGTCGGCCAGCGTCTTCTGGATGAGCAGGGGGTTCCGCGCGATCAGGACGGAGTCGCGCTCGAGCTGCTCCGACTGAGCCTTGCCGGTGATCGCGATGCGGTACGCCTCGGCGTCGGCGAGCTTCTTGCGCGACGCCGCCTCGGCGTCCACTTCGACCAGGTGGGCCGCGGCCTCGCCTTCGGCCTGCTTGATGCGTTGCACCTTCTGCGCCTCGGCCTCGAGCCGGCGCTGCTCGATCTCCTTCTCCTTGAAGGGCAGCACGTGCTTCATCGCCTCGGCGCGCGCCTTGGCCGCGATGATGGTCTCCTGGCCGGCGGCCTCGGCCGCGGTCTCGCGCTTGACCTTGTCGGCTTGCGACTCGAGCGCGGTCTGCTTGACCTGCTTCTCCTTGAGCTCGAGCGTGTAACGCATCTTCTCGGTCGACAGCTCCTCCGACAGCAAGCTCTCAAGGCCCTGGCGGTACTCGTCGGGCAGGTCGACCGCGCCGAGAATGACCGAGCGCACGAGCAGGCCGTGCTCCGCGAGCGCCACCCGGATCTCGGCCTCGACGCCCTTTTCGATGTCCACGCGGTGGGTCGAGAAGATGTCGCGGACCGTGTGGCGCGCCAGAGCGCGGTGCAGGATGCCGTCGGAGACCGGGCCGATGAGGTCGCGATCCGGGTCGGCCGGCAGGCTGCGCGCGAGCTGCGCGACGCGCGCCGGATCGAGCGCGTACTGCACCGTGACCTCGACGCCGATCGACAGACCCTCGATCGACTTGAACGGCGCCTCGCTCTTGGCGCGCGCACTGCGCGCGGGACGGTAGACCTGGTTGCGCACGCCGAACCGGCGCAGCGCGTGGACGCCGGGCAGGAAGAAGTGCGGGCCCTCGTCGAGCACGGTGAGCCCGCCGGTGAGCCGGTTGGTCCGCACGCCGATCTCGCCCGGCTGCACCGTGCGCACCGGGGGCGCCAGCCACACGCCGACCCCGGCGCCCCCGAGCGCGAGGATCGCCAGCACGCGGCGGCCGCGCGCGCTGCCGAAGGTCTCGATGAGCCCGAGCGCCAGCGCCGCGAGCCCGGCCCGGACCATCGCCCAGGCTCGACCGAACGCCCACTGGATCGCACCGCCCATACGACGAAGTCGCCTCATGTCTTCCTCCCGCGCCTCGGAGCGCTGGGCAGAGGTCAAAGCAAGCCGCCGGCCAGTCCGGAAGAGCAGGGAGAACGGGCCCTTGCGCCCGGAGCGACGCGGCGCGACCTCTGCGATCTGCAGAATGCAGAGTCAGCGTCGGCGCAGGCGCGCGGCGAGCTCGGCCAGGCCGACGCCGCTCGCGACCACCTCGAGCGGCGCCAGCGTGCGCTCGAGCAGCGCGGCGCGTTCCGGGTCGTCGAAGTCGGCGAACAGGAACACCGGCAGCGTGTACCCGCGCGCGCGCAGAAGGCGCGCCAGGTAGACCCCCTGGCTCTGGGCGAGCTGCTCCGGGTCGGCCGCGCCGGCGCGGCCGTCGGGGTCGATCAGACGGGCGGCCGGGGTGCGGCGGAAGTCGAGGTCGAGCAGGACACCGGCGGCGCCGACGGCGACCGCGTCGAGCAGGCCCGCGGCGTCGGCGGTCGGCACGAAGTCGAGCTCGGCGCCGAGGAAACGCGCGAAGCGCGCGATGTACTCGTCGCCGTCCTCGCACACGATCCAGCGCGGGCGGGTCATGCCGGGAACACCGCGCCGATGGCCTTCTTGCACGCGCCGGCGGCGCCCTCGGGCCGCACCACGAGGTGACCGCGCCAGCGCTGGACCAGATCGCGCACCAGCCCGAGGCCGCGGTCGGCGTCGCGGCGTCGGATGTCCTCGAGCGAGGGACCGGTCGCGCACGAGTCGGCCACCAGCACTGCCACCTGCCGCTGCCCGGCGGCATCGGTCTCCTCGGCAACCCGAACCACCACCGCGCGCGGCTCGGCCCCGGCCGCGGCCTCTTCCGCGTTGCGTAGGAGGTTCGTCAGCACGGCGCGCAGGACCGGCGCGTGCACGCGAAGCTCCACCACCAGCGTCTGCAGATGCAGCTCCGGGGCCGTCCAGAGGGCGCCGCGCGCGAGCCGCTCGGCGCGCACGTCGTCGATCCAGGCACCCAGCGTCGCGGCGTCGAGGCGGGTGGTGGGGCCGCGGCGGAGCAGCGCGCCGAGACGCTCTGCGTGCACGT
>JAHFDS010000237.1 GCA_023248855.1 Myxococcales bacterium | reverse complement strand
GCAGCGGCGGCGGCGGGGCGGTGGCGCCGCAGCCCTGGTCGCGCGGATTCGGCAACGGCACGCCGCCGATCCTGCCGAGCTCGAACGAGGACGTGCACGCGCTGTGCGTCGACGACAGCGGCTTCGTGGTCGTCGCGGGCGGACGTCAGGGCGCATTCGACCTCGGCGACGGCCTGATCGCGCAGGATTCGTCGACGGGTCCCTGGCTGGGCGTGCTCGAGCCATCACGAGGGCTGGCGCGCGGCCACTGGTCGGGCAGTGGCTCCGGGACCGAGGAGATCCTGGGTGTGGCCGTAGATGGCGCCGGCGACATCTACGGCACCGGCTACACGGCCAGCGAGACCGACTTCAGCTTCGCCGGCCAGACTGCCGTCGACTCTGACGGGATGCGGCAGCCGTTCGTCTTCAAGATCAAGCGCTCCGACGGGAGCATCGCCTGGTTCAAGATGCTCCAGGTGTCTGGCGCCTCCTCCACGTTCGCGATCACGGTGGATCGGCCGCGTGGCCGCGTGATCGTCGTCGGGGACCTCAACGGGCCGGCGACCCTCGATGGAGTAGCCGCGGGCACCGGCAACTCCGAGGTGCTCCTGCTGGCGCTGGACGCCACCACGGGAGCCAAGGTGTCGCTCGCGAAGCTGGCCGCGAACGGCGTCAGCGAGGCGCGCACCGTCACGATGATGGGCACGGATCTCCTGGTGGGTGGCCGGTTCATGGGCACGCTCGGGACCCTGAACGCGCGCGGGTACGACGGCTTCGTGGCGCGGCTCGCCGGCGACGACTATCACCTCCGCTGGCTCCGGCAGGTCGGCGGATCTGGTGACGACACCGTCGCGGCCGTCGCGGCCGACCCCGCGGGCACGACCGCGTTTGCGGCGGGCAAGCTGGTGGCGTCGGCGCAGACCGACGACCTCGTCATGATCCCCGGATTCGGCCGGGCGGACGGCTTCGTGCTTCGTCTCGATGGCGACGGTCGCACGTCCTATGGCTGGGCCATCGGCGGGGCCAAGGACGATGGCGCCACCGGGGTGTCCCTGGGGGCGAGCGGGGAGCTCTTCGTGGCGGGCTACTACGAGGGCGACCTCCGGTACGACGATCTCGTGGGCGAGCCGGCCCAGGGCGGGCGCGACGTCTTCATCCTCACCGCCATGCAGGACGGCACCTCGCCGATGCTCCATCGCCTGGGCGGCGCGTCCGTCGAGGGTGGCCTGTTCGCGCCGCCGAACGAGCACCGCGACCTGCGGATGGCGGCCCATCCGGCCGGAGGCGTCGTGCTCTCGGGCACGTACGAAGGGCCCTTCGCGCTGCCGGGCCAGATGGCGCTGCCCTACACGAGCGGCCTCGACTTCTTCGTGACGCTCCTGCTCGCCGTGCCCTGATCGCCGGGCGACCTCGGACCGCGCTTGCTTGCCGCGGCCCGGGCGTGGAAACATCCCCGCACTTCCGAAGGAGCATCCATGGCCAATCAGATCCGCACTGCCGCCGTGCTGGGCGCAGGCGTCATGGGCAGCGGCATCGCCGCCCACCTCGCCGGCGCCGGCCTCGACGTCCTCCTGCTCGACATCGTCCCGCCCGACTGGACGGACGCAAAGGGCAAGGCCGACCGCCATCGCTTCGCCAAAGGTGGCCTCGACAAGGCGCTCAAGGCGCGTCCCGCGGCGTTCTTCTCGGCGCGCGAGGCTGCCCGCGTGACCGTGGGCAACCTCGAGGACGACCTCGCGCTCGCCGGCAAGTGCGACCTCGTCATCGAGGCGGCGCCCGAGCGGCTCGACCTCAAGCAGTCGCTGTTCGCGCGGCTCGAGGCGGCCCTGTCCCCTCAGACCATCGTGGCGTCCAACACGAGCGGCCTGCCCATCGCGCGCATGCTCGAGGGGCGCTCCGCCGCGTTTGCGAAGCGCTTCCTGGTGATGCACTTCTTCAACCCGGTGCGCTACATGCGCCTGCTCGAGCTGGTCTCGGGCACCGCCACCGACGCGCGCGTGCTGGCGGACGTCGCCGCGTTCGGCCAGGACGTGCTCGGAAAGGGCATCGTCTACGGCAAGGACACGCCGAACTTCGTCGCGAACCGCATCGGCACCTACGGCATGCTGTGGGTGCTGCACCAGGCGATCGCCGCGGGCTTTTCGGTCGAGGAGATCGACGCCCTGTTCGGCGAGCCGATGGGCCGCCCCAAGAGCGCCATCTTCCGCACCGTCGATGTGGTCGGTCTCGACACCGTCGTGCACGTCGCGCAGAACTGCTACGACGCGCTCACGAGCGATCCCGATCGCGACGTGTTCAAGGTGCCCCCCGTCATCGCGAAGATGATGGAGCGGAAGCTGCTCGGCGACAAAGCGGGCGGCGGCTTCGGCAGGAAAGCCAAGGGTGGCGGCTTCGAGACGCTCGACTTGCAGACGCTCGAGTACCGAGCGCAGCAAAAGCCCAAGCTCGCGGCGATCGGTGCGGCCAAGAGCGCCGGCGACGACCCGCGAAAGCGCATCAAGGCGGTGCTGGCGCTGTCCGGCGACAAGCACGCCGACCTGGTGCGCCGCGCCACCTACGCCCTGCTGTCCTATTCGTCGAAGCGAATCCCCGAGATCGCGGACGACGTGGTCAACATCGACCGCGGGATGCGGTGGGGCTTTGGCTGGGACGTCGGCCCGTTCGAGGTGTGGGACGCGCTCGGCGTGCAGGAGACCGCGGCGAAGATGAAGGCCGAGGGCTTCGAGCCGGCGCCCTGGGTGGCCGGTGTCGAGCACTTCTATGGCGGCAACGCGGCCGCGGCCACGTACTTCGACCTCGGCGAAAAGCGCGAGAAGCCCGTGCCGACCTCGGTCCGGCAGACCACGATCGCCGGCCTGCGCGCCAAGCAGAAGGTCATCCACACGAACGCGTCGGCCTCTCTGCTGGACCTCGGCGACGGCGTCACGTGCCTCGAGCTCCACTCCAAGATGAACGCCATCGACGACAAGATCGTCGAGATGATGCTGAGGGCCGTCGACGAGACGGAGCGCAACTTCCAGGCGCTGGTGGTGGCCAACGACGCGCCCGTCGCGTATTCGGCCGGCGCCAACCTCTTCATGATCGCGGTCGCCGCGGGTCAGAAGAACTGGACGCAGATCGAGGGCGTCACGCGCGCGTTCCAGGATGCGAACATGCTCCTTCGCTACTCGGCGGTGCCGGTCGTGACGGCGCCGTTCGGGCTCGCGCTCGGCGGCGGCGCCGAGGTCGCGATGCACGGCGACGCCATCTGCGCGCATGCGGAGCTCTACATGGGCCTGGTCGAGGTCGGCGTGGGGCTCATCCCCGCGGGTGGCGGCTGCAAGGAGCTCGTGGCGCGCGCGACCGCGAACCTGCCTGCTGGCACCGATCCGTTCCCGTTCGTGCGCGACGTCTTCATGAACATCGCGCTCGGCAAGGTCTCGACGTCGGCCGAGGAGGCGCGCGAGCGGGGCTTTCTCGATCCGCGCGACCACGTCTCGCTCAATCGCGACTTCCTGATCTCGGACGCCAAGACGATGGCCCGCGCGATGGCCGAGATCGGCTACAAGCGTCCGCGCCGTCGCACCATGCGGCTGCCCGGCCCGAGCGGCGCCGCGGCGCTGACGAGCGCGGTCCAGATGATGCGGGAGGCGCACCAGGCGAGCGACCACGACGTCAAGATCGGCCAGAAGCTGGCGTGGATCGTGTGCGGTGGCGACTGCTCGGCACGCCAGGACGTCTCCGAGCAGCACCTGCTCGATCTCGAGCGCGAGGCTTTCCTGTCCCTCTGCGGCGAGCAGAAGACGCAGGAGCGCATCCAGTACATGCTCATGAACAACAAGCCGCTGCGCAACTGAGCGGATTCTCCGGAGGAATCTCATGAAGGACGTAGCCATCGTTTCCGGAGTCCGCACCGCGTTCGCGCGGGCGCACAAGGGCGGTTTTCGCGACACCCGCCCCGATGACCTCGCGGCCGCCGCCATCAAGCGCGCCGTCGCCGACAGCGGCGCCGATCCCGCAGAGGTCGGCGACGTGATCCTGGGCTGCGCGATGCCCGAAGGGGAGCAGGGTCTCAACATCGCCCGCATTGCGCTCCTGGCCGCCGGTCTGCCGGTGGAGGTCTCGGGCATGACTATCAACCGGTTCTGCTCCTCGGGGCTGAACTCGATCGTCATCGCGGCCGACCGCATCGCGGCGGGTGCGATGGACGTGGCCGTGGCGGGCGGCGTCGAGTCCATGACCATGATCCCGATGACGGGCACCAAGGTGTCGCTCAACCCGACGCTGGTGGACAGCTTCCCCGCGGTCTACACGCCGATGGGCCTGACCGCCGAGAAGGTGGCCCTCCAGCACGGCATCGATCGCGCCGCGCAGGACCGCTTCGCCCAGCGCAGCCACGAGCGCGCGGTGGCGGCGCAGAAGAGCGGCGCCTTCGCCGAGGAGATCGTGGGCGTGGACGCGACGGCGTACGACGACGCGGGCAAGAAGGTGAGCGCGCGCATCGAGCGCGACGAGTTCCCGCGCGCCGACTCGAGCCTCGAGTCCCTCGGCAAGCTCCGGCCCGTATTCGATGCGCAGGGCTCGGTGACGGCCGGCAACTCGTCGCCGCTCACCGATGGGGCCGCCGCGGTCGTCCTCATGAGCGCCGATCGCGCGAAGAAGGCGGGCAAGACGCTTGGCTGGGTGCGGCAGTTCGCGGTGGCGGGCGTCCCGCCCGACGTCATGGGCATCGGCCCCGTGCCCGCGGTGCGCAAGGTGCTCGCGCAGGCCGGCAAGGCCATCGGTGACATCGACCTGTTCGAGCTCAACGAGGCGTTCGCGGCGCAGTCGCTCGCGGTGTGCAAGGAGCTCGGCATCCCGGAAGAGAGGGTCAACGTCAACGGCGGCGCGATCGCGCTCGGCCACCCGCTCGGCGTTTCGGGCACCCGCCTCGTCATCACCGCGCTGCACGAGCTGGCGCGTCGCAAGGCGCGTTTCGCCGTCGTCACGATGTGCATCGGCGGCGGCATGGGCGCGGCCGCGATCATCGAACGCGCATAAGACAGCCCTTCGGCCCGGTAGGATAGAGGGGTGGGCCGCCTCCACCGAAACATCTGCCTTGGCACATGCGTTCTGCTCGGCGGCTGCCAGCTGCTGGCCGGCTCGGACAAGGGCGTCGCCGCCACGCCGGATGGCGGCGGCGCGGCTCAAGGTGGCGCAGGCGCAGGCACTGGCGGTGGCGCGGCCCAAGGTGGTGGCGCAGGCGCAGGCGGCACAGGTACTGGCGGCGCAGGAGGGTTGGGTCAGGGCGGCGCCGGGAGCGGCGATCCGGACACCTCACCCTTCGCGATGGGCGGCTACGGCAGGGTGTTCAAGGACGACGGCGGCGGACGGGCCGCCTTCCACGCGGTGGAGGTGGACTCTCAGGGCGGCCTCCTGCTCGGCGGTGACTTCTATGGCCAGGTCGACTTCGACGGCTCTCCGAGCCGGTACGCCGGCGGCAGCGATGCGGTCATGCTTCGCCTCGAGCCCTCGCGCGGGCTGACCACGGCCAGACAGCGCTTTCTGGGCGCTGGCTCGGAGGCCGTGACCGCCATGCGCCAGGACACGAACGGAGCCGTGTACGTCGCCGGCTATTCCAACACCGCTGACCTCATGCTCGAGACCGAGCCGTGGCCCTCGGCGTCGAGTCACACCTACGGCTTCGTGATGCTCTGGAGGCCGCTCGACAACACTGTCGTCTGGAAGCGGCACCTGTTCTCCACGCGCGCCGACGTCAGGGTGCATGGCCTCGTGTTCGACGCTTCCGCGGCGGACCAGGTGATCGTGGTCGGCGAGTTCGCGGATGAGGTGGCGATCGATGTGCCCGCCACGCCACCGTTCGTGACGGGCAAGCTGGGCGCCTTCGCGCTCGCGCTCCATGGGTCCTCGGGGCTGCCCGGTGGCTTCGCTGCGATCACAGGGCCCCAGGGCGTGGTGGCGCGCTCGGTCGCCGTGGACGCCCAGAGCCGCGTGGTGGTCGCCGGTGACTTCGACACCGAGATCAACGGCCAGCTCACGGCCGTGGGAGGGCTCGACGCCTTCGCGGCCGGGGTCGATCTGGGTCAGGGGACCATCACGTGGAGCCGGCGCCTGGGTGGCATGGGCCAGGATCGCGCGCGCGCCATCGGGACCGACGGGACGCACGTCTGGGTGCTGGGCTCGTTCGCTGGCCACGCGGAGACCAACGACGGGTTCGCCCTCGACGCGCTGGGAGGTCGCGACGGGTTCGTCCTGCGGCTCGACGATCGAGGGCAGACGCGCTCGCTCGAGCGCATCGGCGGCAGCGGCGACGACGGCGCGACCTCCCTCGTCCTCGGGCCCGACGGTCGCGCCTGGATCGCCGGGTTTGCAGGCGCCGATCTCGCGTATCGCGGGTTTCCGGCGCCGACGGGCGCGGGCGGCCGCGATGTCTTCGTGCTCGGTCTCGACGTCGCGGGGGCCGCACACGTCTTCGCTCGCATCGGTGGCCCCGGCGACGAGGGCGGCGACTGGTCTTCCGACGACCTTGCCGACGTCGTCCTCGGCCTCTCCGCGGACGCGCGCGCCCTCGGCCTCGCGGGCACGTTCAGACAGTCGTTCTCCACCGCGGGGGTCTCCCTGGGCTATCCCGCCCGGGCGACGGGCGACGCGGCGTTCGCCGTTCTCTTGCCGCTGCGCTGACCTTGGCCGGTCACCACGCGCGCCGGCGCAGCGACGCGAGCAGAAGGACCAGGCAAGGCAGGACGATCCAGTCTCCGAACCGTGCGTAGAGGGTGTTCCCGGGCCCTAGCGGGACGTCCGCCACGAGCACCGAAGCGCCCTCGCGCAGGTGATCGCTCGACACGAGCACCGCCCCCGTAGCGTCTGCGATCGCGCTCGTCCCGTCGGAGGCCGCGCGAACGAGCGCGTAACCCTCCTCGATGGGACGCAGGAGGCTGTTCTCCAGGTGATAGGGCGCGACCGCGGCCCAGTCGTTGGTCGGAACCGCGAGGACGTTGGCGCCGGCGCGGCCGTACCCGCGCGCGAGGTCGGTGAAGTTGTCGTCCTGGCAGATGAGCGCACCGACCCGTGCACCCGCGAACGCGACCTGGATCAGCGTGCCGTCGCCTGCCGAGTAGTGCTCGACCGTCGGCACGAGGTGGGTCTTTCTGTACTGCGCCGGATGCACGCCCGACGCCCGCACGAACGCGGCGCGGTTCTCGTGTCGCTTGCGATCGAACAGGCCCACCACGATGAGCGCCTCGCTTGCGCGGGCGAGCGGTACGAAGCGGGCGAGCAGCGCGGCCGGATCCTCGGGTGCAAACGCGGCTTCGGGCAGGACGATCAGGCGCGCGCCGCGCGAGGTCGCCTCGCGCACGAGCGGTGCCGCCACGCGCTCGAAGAGCCGCGCGTCGGCGTCGTCGGCACCGCGGGCACGCAGGGAGCCCTCGCTCCAGCCGACGGCCGCCACCCGGAGCATCGGGCCGGGGACCGTCGCGCGGTCGAAGGCACAGATCGCCACCGCGAGGGCCAGCGCGCCGAGCGCCACCCCACACGAGAATCGTGCCGCGGGCAGCGCGAGGAGGCGGGCCAAGAGCGCCTGCGCGGCGACGATCGCGAAGGCGAGGCCGGCCACACCGGTGTACGCCACCACGCTTGCGACCTGCGGGGCCGCGGACCAGGTGCGAACGAACGACTGCGCGGTGCCCCAGATCGGAACGACCGAGAAGCCCGTCCACTCGACGAGCGCGACGGCGGCCGCCGCCCCGAGCGGGCCGAGGGCCCTCGGAGCCCGCAGCGCGGCCCCGGAGAGCGCGCCGGCGATCGCCCAGAGCCCGGAGAGGAGCCCCACCTGCGCGGCCGCAAAGCCGATCGGGAAGTGCAGGCCCATCGCGATGGGGGTGGTGTACGAAAGGCCCATCGCTGCGCCGAGGAGGGCGCCGCCGAGGACGCGTCGCCTGGACAGCGCGCCGAGGGCCCAGAACCACGGCACGAGCGCGATCGCCGCGAGCGGCCAGGCGTGGACCGGGTGGTCCGCCACGTAGAGGAGAAGGCCGCTTGCGACCGCGGTGGCGAGCCCGCGTAGCACGGTCGCAAGCCTACGCTACGCGAGCACGAGTATGCTCGCCTGATGGAGGACCATCAGGCTCCAGGCGAGGCCGTCCGGCTGCCGATCGGCGATGTGCTCGATCTGCACAGCTTTCCGCCCGCGGACATCGAGGACCTGGTCGCGCACTACCTCGACGAGGCCGCGGCGCGTGGGCTGCGATACGTGCGTATCGTGCACGGCAAGGGCAAGGGCGTGCAGCAGCGCGTCGTGCACGCGGTGTGCGCCGCGCATCCGTGCGTCGTGGGCCATCGGCTCGCGGGCGAGGACGCAGGCGGCTGGGGCGCCACCCTGGTCGAGCTCCGCGTCGAGGCACGATGAAGCCCGTCGTCCTGCTCGTCACCGCGTCCAGGCTGCCCTCGCTCGAGGAGGACGACCGGCCGCTCCTGCCGGCGCTCACCGCCCGCGGGATCGACGCCCGCGTCGCCGTCTGGGACGACCCCGCGGTCGAGTGGGCCGAGGCCGCCCTGGGCGTCATCCGCTCGACCTGGGACTACACGACGCGCAGGAGCGAGTACCTGGCCTGGAGCGAGCGCGCCGGGCGGCTGACGCGGCTCTGCAACCCGCCCTCTGTGCTGTCCTGGAACACGCACAAGGGCTACCTGGTCGAGCTCGCCGCGCGCGGCGTGCCGGTCGTGCCCACGCGGCTCGTTCGCGCAAGGGAGAGCCCGCCGCTCGACATATTCGCCTGGGCAAATTCGTCCCGCGTGGTGGTCAAGCCGGCGGTCAGCGCCGGCGCCCGCGGGACGCGTGCGATCGCCCTCGGCGATCCGGCGGATCGCGCGGCAGGCGAGGCGCACCTTCGCGCGCTACTCGAGGTCGGTGACGCGCTCGTGCAGCCGTTCCAGCCAGCCGCCGACGGTCACGGGGAGCGCTCGCTGCTGTTCTTCGAGGGTGGGTTCTCGCACGCCATGCGCAAGCCCAGCTTGCTCGGGTGCGACGCGGACCAGCGCGCGGCGCCGCGCATCGTGCCGGCGCCCGTGTCCCCGGCGGAGATCGCGGTCGCCGAGGCCGTGCTGGTCCAGACCGGTGCCCTGCTCGGTCTGTCCGAGCCGCTGCTTTACGCGCGGGTGGACCTGGTGCTCGACGCCGCGGGCGCGCCGCAGCTCATGGAGCTCGAGGTGACCGAGCCACGCCTGTTCCTCGGCGACGCCGAGGGCGCCCATGACCGTCTGGCGGACGCGATCGCGCGGAGGGTGCTCGGGTGAGGAGAGACCGGCAGCGCCGCAGCGTGGTTGGAGGGAGGGCCACCACGCCGCGGAGCCGCCAGAGGGAGGCTCGGCTCAGGGGACCGCGCGCTTGTAGACGCGCACGATGTTCGAGCCGTCGTTGCGCGCCTCGAACAGGTTCGTGCCGCCGTCGCAGGTGCGCTTGACCGAGAGCTCCTTGTAGTAGCCGAGGTCGAAGCTCGGGGTCGTGGGCAGGCCGTCGAGCTTGATCTTGGTGCCATCGATGCTCCAGCGCGCGCTCACGCTGACGATGCCCGACCAGAAGCAGGTCGCGCCGGCGGGGCAGGGTGCCACCGCGTCCTGGACCGTGGCGGTGCCGTCGGCCGCGAAGCCGTAGATGCGCGGGTAGATGGCTGGCGAGACGTCCTGGTTGCGCTCGGGGTTCGAGAAGCCCCCCACGAGGTCCGCCGCGGTCGGGGCGTAGTCGGTGTCGCCCGTGCACGCGGGCACGCACGCGCCGGTGTGCACGACGTTCATGCCGGCCGCGGCGGCCGAGCACGCGTTGCCGTAGGTGTGGTCGTCGCAGCCGCAGACCGGCTGATAGATCTCGGTGCAGACCTGGGGGCGTACGGTGCAGCTGCCGACGCGGCCGCAGATGCCGATCGGGCGCTTGCAGTAGAGGCCGTCGCCGCAGACCGGCGCGTCCACGCCGTCGTCGGTGCAGATCTCGCCGGCGGCGGCGCCGCAGCGACCCGTGTGCGCGACCGGGACCGCGTAGCACGCGGCGGCCTGCGGGTTCGAGTACGTGGTGCCGTCGGCGCCGCAGACCGGATTGTAGAGGCGAATCACCGCGCAGCCGAGATCGCACCGGCCGTCGCCGCAGCCGAGGCGGACGTCGACCTTGCCACGCGACTTCGCGGTCACGATCGCGAGGTAGATGCCCTCGCGGCGGGGAGTGATCTTGATGGCCGACGAGCGGACCCCGACCTGGTCGTCGTTCTCGGTCACGAACGGGAACGCGCCACCCGGCGTCTGCGGGCCGTAGAGGCGGAGCATCGTGTCGAGCGAGGCGCTGTCGTGGCCGGCCGCGACGAGCTTGAGCTCGTGGCCAGCGGAGGCGCGGAATGTGTAACCGACCGTGTAGTAGCGCACCGGGATGTCGGTGACCTTGGTGGCGCTGTCGCCGTCGTAGCCGAGCACGCCGCCGAAGCGATTGATCGTGCGGTTGCCGACGCGATCGTCCTTGCTGGCCTCGAGCGAGGCCGCTTCGCCGGCGGAGGCGTTGCTGTCGTTGCTGGTCGCGTCGTCGCCGCCGCAGCCACCGAGCGCGAGCGTTGTCGCCAGCGCTGCCCTGATCCAGTCGTGTCGAGTCGTCATCATGGCACGCGCGCAACGCAACAGCCGGGCCAGCCATTGGCAGAGCACAATCAATTGGAATCAATGGGAACTGATGTCAGATGGCCGATCGATTCGCCGGCTAATCGAGTAGCCAGTTATAGCTGATTATTAGTTCAGTATAATGGAGGTATGAGAGGCGCTCCGGAGCACGCGATGGTTCTGCCGGCCGGAGGTCGGGACACGCCAGTTGTCTCTGGCGATGTTGGGCGCTCTCCAGCTGAGGTGGTCTCCGAGCTGCGCCGGTTGATCGGGCGCCGGGCGCCGTCCTTGCCGGAGGCCGCCTTCCAGCGCGCGCTCCTGCCGACCGGCGTGGCGGCGATCGACGGCGTCCTGGGTGGGGGGGTGCCGCGCGGTCGCATCGTGGAGGTCACGGGAGATGCGGGCCGCATGAGCCTCGTCGTCTCGGCCGTGGCGAGCGCACAGCGGGTGGCGGGTGGCGGCGAGGAGCTGGTGGCGGTCGTGGACGTGGCGGACGCGTTGTGCCCGCGCGCGGCGGCGCGCGCCGGAGCGGATCTCTCGCGCCTGCTCTGGGTACGACCGAGGCGCATCGAGGATGCGCTGCGTGCGGCCGACCTGCTGCTTGCGACCGGCGGCCTCGCGCTCATCGTGCTGTACGGGGCCGGTGGCGCGCGGGGAATTAATTCGCCAAGGCGAATGGATCACGCGTGGCCGCGATTGCTGCACGGGTGCGAGCGCGCGGAGGTGGCGCTGCTCGTGGTCGGTGACCGGCCGCTCGCGGGGAGCTTCGCGGCGGCGACGCTGCATCTCGAGGGTGGCGCGGTGCGCTGGCGCCGCGTGCCCGGCGGCCGCGCGGTGATCGCGGAGCGCGCGCTCGGCGTCACGCTCGTGAGAAGTCGCCTCGGCGCCCCCGGCGCGACCGCACCGCTCGTCTTGCGCGCAATGGGGGAGCGATGAGACCTCACTCCGCCTCGGCGCTCACGGACCAGTCGTCCTCGTCGGGGTCGTAGCTGGCGGAGATGACGTTCGGGCGGCAGCACACGGCGCAGTCCTCGACGTACTGCTGTGAGAAGCCGCCGCCGGGGTCGGGGGAGGTGTCGACTTCCTCGCCGCAGTGGGGACAGGAGTAGAAGGCCACGGGGCACGATAGCGCCCGGGCGAGCACGAGCACGGTACGGTGTTGATACTGTATATATGTTCAGGTATGGATCGATCGTGGCTGGATCGCGGGTTGCTTGCCTGTGGGTGGCGGATTTTCCGCTCGAGGCGATCTTGCGGGCGGAGCCTGATCTGCGCGGGGTGCCGGCGTGCGTGCTCGACGGGCCGATGGAGGGGTCGCGGGTGCGCGTCGCGGCGGCGACCCCGGAGGCGCGCGTGCAGGGAGTGCGAGCGGGGATGACGCTCGCACAGGCGCGGGCGGCGGCCGAGGGGCTCATCGTGCGGGCGCCGTCGGCAGAGGCGGAGCGCTCGGCTGGCAGCGCGCTGGCAGAGGTCGCGGCCGCGTTCTCGCCGCTCGTCGAGCGTCCGGCCGATCTCTTGGGCGTCGTGCTGTGCGAGGTCGGCGATCTCGGGCGCCTGTTTTCGAGCGAGCGCGAGCTCGCGACCGCGATGTGGTCGCACGCCACGCGCATCGGGCTCGAGGCGCGCGTGGCGATCGCGCGCTCTCCCGCGATCGCGCGCGTGGTGGCCGCGGCGCGGCCCGGCGTGACGGTGGTGCCGCCGGGCCAGGAGCGCGCGTACCTCGG
>JAHFDS010000656.1 GCA_023248855.1 Myxococcales bacterium | reverse complement strand
TCGTGATCGACTCCGCCCGATCCCTTGCGACGCTGGGCAGCGTCGAGGGCATGCGTCTCATCAACGAGTACTTCAAGACCTCCGACGGTAACCCGCGGGACGGCCGATTCTACGACACCGTCCTGCGAAACCTCACGGTCGAGGACGCGATTGCGTATTCCG
This sequence comes from Myxococcales bacterium, assembly GCA_023248855.1. GTDB lineage: Bacteria > Myxococcota_A > Polyangia > JAHFDS01 > JAHFDS01 > JAHFDS01. The sequence continues at coordinate 2,959 of JAHFDS010000656.1, read as the reverse complement.
GCGATCGTGATCGCGTAGTCCGGAGGATCGTGATCAGTCAGTCCGCTGATCGTGATCGCTCGTCGGAGCGAAGCGACGTGTGCGATTGTCCCCTCATCTCCTCCTTCTGACAAGCGCCTGGTTCATCGTCGGCCCCGCTCGGGGGGATAGCAGGATAGCGGCCCCACCCGAGATCGCGCGTCCTGGGGCAAATACGCGAAGGCGTGTTCTGTGTCGGCGGCCCTCATGCCCGCTTTCGTGATCCTGGCGGCTTGGGCGGGGGCGGTTCAGGCCCCTCGGTCGGCCCGGCCTCGCTCCGCGGCGCGGTGGCCCCGCGCTCGCGGATCGCGGGGTCGCGCAGCGAGGGACCCTGCAGATCGATGACGTAGGCGTTGTGGACGAGCCGATCGCAAATGGCGTCGGCCAGCGTCGGTTCGCCGATCACCTCGTGCCAGGCCTTGAGCGGCACTTGGCTGGTGATGAGCGTCGACGCCCGCTCGGTGCGGTCCTCGAGGACTTCGAGCAGGTCGTGGCGCTCGGGGCTGGTGAGGGGCGCGAGACCCAGATCGTCGATCGCGACGAGGTCGATCTTGGCCAGGCGCGCGAGTACGCGCAAGTACGAGCCATCGCCGCGGGCGACGTGGAGTTCGCGGAAGAGCCGCGGGGCCCGCACGCAGTAGGCCGCGTAGCCGGAGCGGCAGGCGCGCTCGGCGAAGGCCTCCGCGAGCCAGGACTTCCCGATCCCCGTGGGGCCGATGAGAATCAGATTGCGATGCTCGGCGATCCAGGCGCAGGTCGCCAGTGATTGGACCACCGCGCGGTCGAGGCCGCGCCGGGGACTCTGCCAGTCGATGTCCTCGAGCGAGGCCTGGCGGCGGAGGTTCGCGGTCCGCAGGCGCCGCCGGAGCTTGCGCTGTTCGCGGGCGGTCCACTCACTGTCGATGAGCATCCCGACCCGGTCCTCGAAGCTGAGATCGGTGAATTGGGGCGAGCCGAGCTGACGCTGGAAGGCCTCGGCCATCGCGGTCAGGTGCATGGCGGTCATCTTGTCGGCGGTGGCGTGAGCGAGCATTGGGGGGCCTCCTCTCCGGTGTAATAGGCACTGCCGCGGATGTTGGGATGGGCGGGCAGCGGGGGCGGCTCGGACGGCGCGCTCTCGGCCGGCACGCGATCGAGCCCGCTGCTGAGGATGTTCTGCACGGTGCGGTAGCTGGGCGCGCCGAGGTGCAGAGCGCGGGCGCAGGCCGCGTCCATGCGCGCCGCGCCGGCGGCCTTGCTGAGCCGCATGATCCCCAGGCAGGCGCGGTAGCCCTGCTCCGGGTGGGGCTTGGTGGCGAGGATGGCGGTGACGAGCTGCGCCGTCGCGGGGCCGGTCGTCTCGGCCCAGGCGATCAGCCGCGACGGCGTCCACTCGGCGTGGGCGCGGTGGGCGTGGGGCATGTGCGCGGGGTCCGTGGCGTACTGGCCGCGCCCCCAGAGGCGGCGATGCGAGGCCACGCGCCGGCCTTTCAGAAAGAGTTCGGCGGTGGCGGCAGTCAGCCGGGCCTCGACGCGCTGGTGCAGCAGCTGATAGGGGACGGAGTAGTAGTTGTGCTCGACGGCGACGTGGTAGTCGATATTGACGGTGGCATCGCGCCACTCAGCGACCTCGTAGCGCGTCGTCGGCAGCGGGCGCAGCGTCGGCCGATCGAGTTGCTCGAAGAGTTCGCGTCGGGAGACGCCGAGGTTCTTCCGCAACCGGCCGTTGAGCACGTCGAGCAGCACCCAGATCGCGGTGTTGAGTTCGGCGAGGCTGAAGAAGCGGTGATTGCGCACGGCCGCCAGGATCCAGCGCTGGGCCACGAGCACGTTGGCCTCGACGACGGCTTTATCCCGCGCGTGACCCGAGCGGGCCGGGACGACGGCCGCGCCGTAGAACTGGGCGAAGTCGAGATAGGTGCGATTGATGATCGGCTCGTAGCGACACGCCTGGGTGACGCCGCTCAGCAGGTTGTCGGGTACGAAGATCGCGGGGCAGCCCTGAAAATACTCGACCATCCGCACGTGGGCGCTGATCCAGTGCACAAGCGCCTGCGACGGACAGGCTTCCGCGTACACGTAACTGCTCGCGCCCAGCGCGCCGACGAACAGCTCGACCGCGGTGAGCTCGCCCGTGGCGGCGTCGATGATGGACGGCTTCTTGCCCGAGAAGTCGACGAAGACCTTCTCGCCGGCGCGGTGGACCTGGCGCATCGTGGGAGCGAGCGTCCGGGCCCAGCGACGGTAGTGCAGGCAGAACTGGCTGTAGCGATAGCCCTCGGGCTGCCGCTCGAGATACTCGAGCCACAGGCGCTGCAGGGTGACGCCCGCGCGCTTGAGCTCCTGGTGGACCCAGGCCATGTCCGGCAGCGGTCGGGGCACGCCGACTACGTCGCCTACCCGCTGGAAGAGGCGGCCTTCGAGCTGCCCGTCGTCCCAGTCCGCCGGCAGGGGCCACGTCAGCCCGGCCTGGCGGGCACGCTGGCAGTACGCCGACACCGTCCCCAGGCCCACGCCGCACGCCAGGGCAATGGCGCGGTGGGGCAGGTGCTGCTCGTACTTCAGCCTCAGAATTTCGCGAACTTGCCGCATCAGTAGCCTCTCCGTCGTCATGTCGGTGGGGCCCTCCTTGGCGGAGGGCACCCTACCGGACGCGGGTCGCTACCGACGGGCGGTCAGACGCGGAATCGGCGATCGCGACCCCCGGAATCGGTGATCATGAGGAATCCGTGATCACAATGCCCGGAATCAGCGATCAGGTTCGATCGGAATGAGTGATCAGGAGCGGCCGGAACAGGCGATCAGGATGGGCCGGAATACGCAGCCCTCCCTTGGCGCCAGCTCTTCGAGGACCGGGATGGGCTCCCGGCCAGCCGGGACGTCTCCGAAGATGTAGGCGATCTTCTTGCCCTTCAGGCTGCCGAGCTGGTCCTGCACGAACTTTACGGCCGCCGTCGCCTGC
>JAHFDS010000236.1 GCA_023248855.1 Myxococcales bacterium | reverse complement strand
CGACTTCGGCCGCCCCGCGAGGGCGCCCCGCGGCGACTTCGACCGCCCCGCGCGGCCACCCCGCGGCGACTTCGGCCGCCCCGCCCGCCCCAGGCGAGACGAGGACGCCGGCACCGGTCGACCGGACCGACCGAGACCGCCGCGAGGCGCCGTCCGCGGTGCCAGAAAGCCCACCAAGAAGCCTGACAAGCCCACGAGGCCCCGCGGCCGCCGCTGATCGATGTCGACGGAGGATCGCGAGCGCTGGGATGCCCGTCACCGCGCACACGGCGCACGCGCCGACGCGCCCCTTGCCTTCGTGGCGGCACAGCGCTCCCGGCTTGTGGCCGGCAGCGTCGCGCTCGACGTCGCAGGGGGCACTGGACGCCACGCGCTCTGGCTCCTGCGGCAGGGCCTCGACGTGACGCTGCTCGACATCTCACCCGCTGCGCTCGGGCTCGCCGTGGCCCGGGCGCGCGCCGAGCGCCTCGCGCTCCGCACCTGCGCGGTGGATCTCGACACCGGAGAGCTGCCGGTGGGGCCCTTCGACGTCGTGGTCTGCACCTACTTCCTGTGGCGACCGCTCCTGCCAGCTGCCGCGGCCGTGCTGCGACCCGGCGGGCTCGTCCTCGTCGCCCACCCGACGCGGCGCAACCTCGAGCGCAACCCGACGCCCAGCGCGCGCTTCCTCCTCGAGGAGGGTGAGCTCGCGCGCCTGGTTCCCGGCGAGCTCGAGGTGCTCGAGCTCGTGGAGCGCTGGACCGACGACGGCCAGCACGAGGCGCAGCTGGTCGCACGGAGGCGCCCGTGACGACGCGCAAGCCGGCGGACACGCCCCTCATGCGCCAGTACCTCGAGGCCAAGGCGCCGCACCCGGACGCGATCCTGTTCTTCCGGCTCGGCGACTTCTACGAGATGTTCTTCGAGGATGCCGTGCTGGTCGCGCGCACGCTCGAGCTCACGCTGACGACCCGCGACAAGGGCCACCCCGACGCCGTGCCCATGTGCGGCGTGCCGCACCACGCGGCCGCCGGCTACATCAAGCGCCTGGTCGAGCTCGGCCACAAGGTCGCCATCTGCGAGCAGGTCGAGGATCCGCGCCTCGCGCGCGGCATCGTCCGCCGCGAGGTGGTGCGCATCGTGACCCCCGGCGTGGTGCTCGACGAGGACCAGCTCGACGCGAAGATCGAGCATCTGCTGGGCGCCGTGGCGCGCGCGGGCGACCGCTACGGCCTCGCGCTGCTCGACGTCACGACCGGCGAGTTCCGCGCAGCCGAGGTGGGCTCGCTCGAGGCGCTCTCGGCCGAGGTGGTGCGCAACGAGCCGCGCGAGCTCCTGTGCGGCGAGGGCATCGACGTGGCCCAGCTGCGGACGGTGCACCCGCGCTGCGCCTATGCGGCGCTCGAGGTGCCCCCGGAGGATCCGGTGCGCGCCCTCGCGGACGCCCTGGCCGAAGATCCCCGAGCGCTGGGCCTCGAGCAGCGCACCGCGACCGCCACCGCCGCCGCCGCCGCGCTCCGCTACGCCCGCGCCACGCAGCCCGCGGGCACGCTGCCGGTGGTGCGCCTCGCGCTCTACGAGCCCGCGGATCACCTGATCCTCGACGACACCAGCCGCGCCAACCTCGAGCTCACCGAGACGCTGGTCGGTCGCGACCGCCGCGGCGCGCTACTCGCGCAGCTCGACGAGACGCGCACCGCGATGGGCGGGCGCCTGCTCCGGCGCATGTTGCTCTACCCATCACGCCGCGTGGCCGAGATCCGCCGCCGCCAGGACGCCATCGAGCTCCTGGTCGAGCGACACGCGCTCCGCGACGCGCTCTCCGCCGACCTCGCCGAGGTGTACGACCTCGAGCGGCTCGCGGGACGCGTCACCCTCCGCATCGCCACGCCGCGCGATCTCGGCGCCATCCGGGCGTCCCTGCGCCGCGCCCCTGCCCTGTTCGCGTGCCTTTCCGAGGCCACCTCCGTCGAGGTGGCGCCGCCCGAGCTCCTCGCCGCGCCGGGCGACCTCGTGGCCGACGCGCTTGCGCTGCTCGAGGAGGCGCTGTGCGACGAGCCGCCGCCCACCAGCAAGGAGGGCGGCTTCATCCGCCCCGGCTTCGACGTCACGCTCGACGAGCTCGTCGCCGTGGCCGCCGGCGGCAAGGACCTCATCGCCGCCATCGAGACGCGCGAGCGCGAGCGCACCGGCATCGCCACGCTCAAGGTCAAGTACAACCGGATCTTCGGCTACTACCTCGAGGTGACGCGCGCGCAGCTCAAGCACGTGCCAGCGGACTACCAGCGCAAGCAGACCGTCGCCGGCGCCGAGCGCTTCGTCACCCCCGAGCTGGCCGAGCTCGAGCAGCGCGTGCTCGGGGCCGAGGACAAGCGCGTCTCGCTCGAGCTCGAGCTGCTCACGCGCCTTCTCGCCGCGCTCGCGGAGCTGGCTCCTCGGCTGTCGCAGCTCGGCGCGCGGCTGGCGCTGCTCGACGCGCTGGTGGCGCTAGGCGAGGTCGCGCATCGAAAGGGCTGGGCGCGACCGGCGGTCGACGACGGCGGCGTGATCGAGATCGCGGAGGGTCGCCACCCGGTCGTCGAGGCGATGGTCGCGCGCGGCGCGTTCGTGCCGAACGATGTCCTGCTCGACCCTGCGGGCGCGCAGATCCTCCTCATCACCGGCCCCAACATGGCCGGCAAGTCGACGGTGATGCGCCAGGTGGCGCTCATCGTGCTGCTCGCGCAGATGGGCTCGTTCGTGCCCGCGAAGAGCGCCCGGATCGGCTGCGTGGACCGCATCTTCACGCGCGTCGGCGCGGCCGACAACCTCGCGCGGGGGGAGTCCACGTTCATGGTCGAGATGCGCGAGACCGCCGCCATCCTGCGACACGCGACCGCCCGTTCGCTCGTGCTGCTCGACGAGATCGGCCGCGGCACGTCGACCTACGACGGCGTGTCGATCGCGTGGGCGGTGGCCGAGCAGCTGCACGAGCGCGTCGGGGCCAAGACCCTGTTCGCCACGCACTACCACGAGCTCACCTCGCTCGGCCGCACCCTGCCCCGCCTGCGCAACTTCAACATCGCCGTGCGCGAGTGGCGCGACGAGATCGTCTTTCTGCGGCAGCTCGTGCCGGGTGCGGCGAGCCGCAGCTACGGCATCCAGGTGGCGCGCCTGGCGGGCGTGCCGCGCGGCGTCATCACGCGCGCGACCGAGATCCTGAAGACCTTCGAGACCGGCCTCGGCCCCGAGGGCCTGCGGGCCGAGCGCCAGCAGGACCTGTTCGCAGCGCCGACGCCGACGGGACCGGTGGCGGACCTCGCCGACGCGCTCACGGCGCTCGACGTGGAGGCGCTGAGCCCGCTCGCCGCCCTCAACTGGCTCGCCGACTGGAAGAGTCGGCTGGGGTAGGCCCCCCAGCCCACCGCGGCGGAATGCCACGATCGCCTCCACTTCATCTCGTCTTTGCAAAGACTTACGATGCGCGCCATTCTTGCATCCGGAGAACTCATGCGCAGACCCACCCTTGCGGCCACGCTCGCGCTCACCCTTCCCCTCGCCGCCGGCCCGGCGCTCGCCAAGCCCACCAAGCCGCCCTCGGGCGCTGCCGCCCCGAAGGCCGCCACGCCGAACGCGCGCGCGGTCGAGGAGCTGGCCGGTCGCTTCAAGTTCGGCGCATCGCCCCAGGAGATCTTCCAGATCCTCGAGGGCGCCGTCCGCGACAAGCGCTGGGAGGAAGCCGGCAAGCCCAAGGATCCGATCGCGCAGGACCGCGTGCGAGACGACGTCAAGCGCGAGCTCGAGCGCATCAAGGCGACGCAGGTCGACTTCCGCGGCCAGGCCACCCCGTGGAACGTGTCGATCATCGACGAGGAGTTCGCCCACGGCAACGACGAGGCCATGCTGGTCCTGCAGGAGGAGGGGCAGCAGCGCTTCCTGTTCTTCTACTCCGGCCGCCTCTACAAGCAGTACATCGCGTTCGCCGCGGAGAAGTTCGAGGGCAAGAGCTTCGCGCAGGTGCTCCAGATCCTGCAGAGCCGCTACGGCACCGGCGCGCCCGTGCAGGCCAAGGACAAGCAGGGCAAGGCGTACATCCGCTGGTTCGAATGGGCGCCGACGGGCGCCAATGCGCTGCGGCTGCGCGCCATCGACCGCACACAGTTCTACTCGTCGTACTGCATCGCGATCGACGACTCGCGCATCGCCCAGGTCGTGGATCCCAAGCACGACGCGAAGAAAGCGGCCCAGCAGGCGGGAGGCGATGGCCTGGTCGATCACGTCGCCGAGAAGTCGACGCAGGACACCGACGAGAACTCGAACGTGGTCGATCGCGTGACCGGCAGGAAGACCAAGGGCTCGAGCCTCGGCGACACCAAGAACCCGAAGCCGGACCGGGCCTCCCCCGAGGAAAATGCCGCGGGCGACATCAAGGTCCGCGTCGACAAGCGGAAGAAGGGCAAGAAGAAGTAGCTCCTTGACGCCCTCGTGGTGGCGTGCGACGCATCCGTCGCCAACCCCGAGGAGCCCCAAGTGAGATCTCGCACGATCGCGCTGTCGATCCCGTTTCTCCTGCTCGCCTGTGGCGAGCGTGCCCAGACCCCCGGCAGCGCAGGCACCGGCGGCGCCGGTGGTGGTGCAGGTGGCACCGGCGGCTCCGGCGGCTCCGGCGGCTCCGCTGGCACCGGCGGCGCCAGCACCGCGACCATCCCGGCCGAGCCCTGCAACCCGCTCGGCTACGCCGATTGCCTCCTGCCCTTCCCCTCGCTCGCCTTCGAGAAGGACGACGCCCAGAGCCCGACGGGCGTGCGGCTCGACCTCAAGGGGACGCAGCTGCCGAGGAGCACCGACGGCCCCATGATCGACCCCGCGCGCTGGAACCTCGCCGACGGGTTCTCCCCGGCCGTGTTCTCCGCGATGCTCTTCCCGAGCCAGGTCGATCCGGCCAACCTGCCGACGCAGTCCGCACCCGAGAAGAGCCTGCAGCCGGACAGCCCGACGGCGCTGCTCGAGCTGCCGAGCGGCAAGCGCGTGCTCCACTTCGCGGAGGTCGATCTGAACACGCGCGACCTCTCCCGCCAGGCGCTCCTCATCCGGCCGCTCGTGCGGCTCAAGGAGAAGACGCGCTACGCGATCGTGATCAGGAAGTCCCTCAAGGCCAAGGGCGGCGGCGAGCTGCCCCCCTCTCCCGGGTTCAAGGCGATCGCGGACGGCACGATGACCACGAACGCGACGCTCGAACGGCTGCGCGCGGGGTATCCGGCCCTCTTCACGGCCGCGCAGACCGCCGGCATCGCCAAGGACGACATCCTGCTCGCATGGGAGTACGTCACCGCCAGCGACGCGTGGATCCAGACGCCCGTCAAGTCCATGCGCGACCAGGCCCTGTCGATGATCGGCGCCAGCGGCGAGAACGTGACCTACCGCATCACCTCCATGGAGCGGGGCGCGCCCGGCAACGGCTGGAAGTACTTCATCAAGGGAAAGTTCAAGACCCCGCTGTACCTGACCGCCGGTGGCGCCGCCGAGGGTGTGTTCATGCCCGACGCGCAGGGGCGCCCGCAGCAGCAGGGCATGTACGAGGCGAGCTTCACGCTCGCGGTGCCGAATGCCGCCGACATGGCGCCACAGCCGCTCATGATCTACGGGCACGGCATCCTCGGCGCCTCGGACGATGACGGCACCGTGGCGTACATGAAGACCCTCTGCGGCGAGCAGGGCTACGTCATGCTCGCGACCGACTGGTCGGGGCTGACCGGTGGCGACTACGGCACCATCGTCGGAGCCCTCGCGGAGTTCTCGAATTCCACGCGCATCACCGACAAGCTCCAGCAGTCGATCGTCAATGCCATCGTCCTGTCGAAGCTCGGTCGCGGTCCGCTCGTGGCCGAGCCGCTCCTGCAGGGAAATGGCCACTCGGCGATCGATCCGAGCCGCATCCTGTTCCACGGCAACTCGCTCGGCGGCATCATGGGGACCTCGTTTCTGGCGTGGTCCGACGTCGATCACGGAGCGATGAACGTGGCCGGCGGCAACTGGAGCCTGCTCATCGAGCGCTCGACCCAGTGGTCGCGCCTGTCGATCGTCCTGACCGGCTCCTACCCCGACCACGTGGACCAGCAGAAGCTGCTGGTGCTCTTGCAGCAGCAGTTCGACCACTCGGACCCCATCAACACGCCGCCGCTGTACGCCGCCGCGCCGCAGAAGCGCGTGCTGCTCCAGGAGGCGCTCGACGACGCGCTGGTCAACAACCTCGGCACGGAGATGCTGGCGCGCTCGCTGGGCCTCAAGGTGCTCATGCCGAGCGTCAAGCTGCCCTCGGGCGTCGAGATGACCACCGCCCCTGCCGATCAGGGCCTCACCCTCTGGGACCTGGGCGTCTCGCCCAAGCCTCCGATGGGCAACCTGCTCAACGACCAGGACAACGCCGCCCACGGCGGCCTGCGCGGCAAGCCCGCCGTGCGCCGGCAGATCAAGGAGTTCCTGCTGCCCGCTGGCAGGGTGACCGATCAGTGCGGCGGCATGCCCTGCGACTGCACGATGGGCCGCTGCAGCTGAGCGCCGCGCCCTTGGCGAGTCACAGCGTCAGATAGGCCAGCAGATCGGCCAGGTCAGGGTCGGACAGCGCCTCGAGCGAGAAGAAAGGCATCCAGCCACCCACGCCGAAGAACGCGCCGTGCCGGATCTTCTCGATCACGACGAGCGCGGGCGAAAGCGTGGGGAAATGCTGCACAGCGAGCGAGCGCGCCTCCTCGGGCAGCAGGGGCGCGCCCGGATCCAGGCGGCCGTCCGCCGTGTGCGGAGCCCCATGACAGCCGTCGCAGGCCCGCTGGTAGACGGCGGCGCCGCGCCCGGCGTCGCCCCCGCCCGGCGCGCGCGTGACGGCGAGCTGGATCGAGTACGTGACTGGCGTGGCGGCGCCGGGCAGGGTCTCGAGGTATGCAAAGAGCGCGCGCCCGCGTCCATCGTCGCGGTCGAGCGGCGCGCTCCTCATGAACGTCGTCAGGCAGGCGTTCGTCGCGTCGAGCAGGTCCGTCTCGGCGCCGTTCCAGAAGCTCGGTCGCGTCGCCACGCCGGCGAGCGTGCCGCCCACGGCGCGCGAAGGACCGTCGGCCGTGTCGTGGCAGCTCGCGCAGGCGACGCGGTTTTCGGCGTGATCCGACAGCGCGGCGCGCGAGAACCAGCCGAGGCCCGCGCGTGCGGGGCCGAGCGCATCCTCGTCGCAGCCGAGCGTGGCGAGGGCGACCAGGATCAGGGCGCGGGCAGCCACGCGGCCCCGTTGGGGTAGACGCCGAGCGCAATGGGCGCGCCGAACGCGTGGGTGGCGAGGTCCACAGGCAGCAGCGCGCCAGGCTCGCGCCGGTTGCCCTCGCAGACCACGAAGCCGCGCCCGGACGCCGTGGTGAAGACGTGCGGCGAGAGGCAATCCGTCGGCAGCGGGACGTTCTCGCGCCGGCCGCTCGCGGCCTCGACGAAGAGCAGGACGTCGGGCGACCAGGCCGGCACGACCAGCGTGCCGCCGACGAACACGCCCTGCTGCGGCGCCGATTGCAGGAAGACGGCTCGCTCGACGAGGATCGCGCCGGCCTGCGGGTCATACACCGACAGGCTGTGGCCGCTCGAGCTGACGTTCGAGATCCACACGAGGCCGTCGGGCGCGCGCGCGACCGCGTAGGGCTCGTAGCTCGGGTTGCCCGGCCCGCCGGCGGTCGGCGAGACGCGCACGCGGCGCACGGCGGGCGGCTCGGCGCCGAGGTCGACCACCGCGAGCTCGTCGGCGAGCGCACATGCGACGAAGAGCGTCTGCTCGTCCTCGGAGAGCAAGAGGCCGTGCCCACCGGGACCGACGCGGATCCAGTCCACCGAGAAGTCGGCCGTGTGGATGCGCGCCACGAAGGACTCGAGCTCCGCGGCGGGGGTGCCGTGATTGAGCGCGGAGACGACCTCGGCGAGGTTGTAGTGGCTGACGTAGACCGTCTGGCCGTCCCTCGAGACCGCGAGATCGCCCGGGTTCGCGCGTACCTCGACCTGGCCGACGAGCGACAGGTCGTGCGCGTCGAGCGCGATCAGATGGCCGGGCGCAGTGCCAGCGCCGTGCGCGCCGTGCGGGCCGCTGGCGCTGCCGGTCACGTAGCCCGACAGGTTGACGTAGATGCGCCGGCGATCCGGCGACACGACGAGGTGGTGCGGACCCTCGGGCTCGACGGGCGAGAGCCCCACGGGGGCAGCGAGCGCGCGCACACCCTTGGCGACGTCCACGAACGACAGCGTGTCCGAGTTGCCGTCGGTCACGACCATCCAGCCGTCCGCGCCGACGACCGGCAGCGGCGCACGCGCCGGCCAGCGATCGCGCTCGCCGAGCGCCACCTTGCCGGGATCGGCGCCACAGCCCGCGAACCAGCCGGCCAGGACAGCGATGGACACCCGCAGCCACGCCACGAGCGCACCGTACTACGGCGCGTCACCGATCTGCTTGGCGCCACCGAAGGCAAGACGATCGCCTGCTACGCTCTCTTCTGTGAGCGTCGGGACGCTGCGGGGCCGCACGGTCGGCGATTACGTGCTCGAGCGACGACTGGGTTCGGGGGGCATGGGCGAGGTCTGGCTCGGGCGCCACGTCCGCACGGGAGGAGCAGCTGCCGTGAAGGTCCTCTCCCGGGCGGCGCGGATGCGTAACCGGGATGTGGCCTCGTTTGAGCGGGAGCGGCGCGCCATCAGCAGGCTCGCGCACCCGCACATCGTGCGCGTATTCGACGTCGGCGACGAGCACATCGCGACGGCCTACATCGACGGATCGGATCTGCGCCGGCGTTCGACGCCTGGCCTCGATCCCGCGAGCGCCGTCCAGATCACGCTCCAGATCGCGTCTGCGCTGACCTTCGCGCACGGCAAGGGGGTCGTGCACCGCGACGTCAAGCCCGGCAACATCCTGATTGACCGCGAGGGCAACGCGTACCTGTCGGATTTCGGCCTTGCGACACTGATCCACGAGGACGACGCGGAGGTGCAGTCGATGTGCGCCGGCACGCCCGGCTTCATGGCACCCGAACAGGCGCGAGGAGAACCCGCGACGCCCGCGGCCGACCAGTACGGCCTCGCGCGGACCCTGCTGTTCATGCTCGCGGGGGGCAGCGTGCCGGAGGATCGCGACGCCGCGCTCGACCAGATCCCGGCGACCCTGCCCCCGGAGGTACGCAGCTTGCTGTCGCGCGCGACGGAGCCCGAGCCGTCGCGGCGCTGGGCGAGCATCGCAGACCTGGCGGCAGCGCTCTCGGCGGTCGACCTGCGTGGGTATCCGGCGGCACAACGGCTGCTCTCCACGGTGCGCGAGCCCTCGCGGTACGCGTGGTGCTCGAGGGGTCGCCGCGTCGCGCTGCCGTCACCGGAGCTCATGCGGCTCGACTGCGACCTCGCGACCCTCGAGGACAGCGCGGAGCGTCGCGCGGCCTGCCAGGCCTTTCGCGACGCCACCGGCTACGCCGCTTTCGGTTGGTCGATCTACGGAAATGTCGCCCGGCTCGGTCCGCTCGATGACCCGGCGGCGCTCGCGCGGACCCGAGAGCTCGTGGTGCTGCTCCACGGCTGGCTCTGCACACGCGAGGTCTGGCAGGACATCGCGCAGGGTGTCTGTCGGGACAACGGGAGCGCCGTCGTGCTGGCGCCCGACGTGGGTGGCTTCGGCGCCACGCGTTTTTCCGAGGTCGTACCGGCACCCCAACATGCGGCTCCCTCGAACCTCGGCCGGGTGCTCTCGCACTGGCTGCACCTCGTGGGGCTCGACGGCCTGCCGCTCGTCGTCCTCGGCCACTCGATGAGCGCGATCGGCATCCTGACGCTGGAGGACGGCGAGCTCGGGCCGCGCGCCGTCCGCATCGCGCTCACGCCCTACTTCCCGGCGCTACACCGGGTTCAGCGGTGGCAAGCCGTGATCGTGAGCGTGCTTGTGCGGCTCGCCGGGCGCTCCCCGGCGCTCTTCCGTCGCCTGGCACGCTGGCAGGCGAGCCGGAGTGGCGCGTGGTGGGACCTCACTGGGCGCCAGCGGGCACGCATGCTGCGACAGCTCCTCGGCCGCGCTCCGGCACTCCTCGCCCTGCTGGTTCGCGAGATCGGCCGCGCTCGGACCCCGCCGGCCGCCCGCCTCGAGCGCGTGATCTTGGTCGCCGGAGCGGACGATTCAGCGGCGCCCGAGCGAACCATCGTGGACGCGGCGTCCAGGCTCGGCATCCCGGCCCACAACGTCCACCGGATGGCCACGGGGGGCCATTTCCCACACCTCGAGAGCCTCCACCACCCGGAGTGGACGGCGCGCAACCAAGACGAGCTGGTACGCCTGATCGACGCGCACCTGATCGAGGCGGACCAGCAGACGGTGGAGGTCACGCCCGGGCCGGCACCGGGACAGACCCTCACCCTGACGGCGTCCGCCCGCTGCCGATGAGCTCGCGCCATAGCCAGCCCTAGGAGCGCCGCGGCAGGGACAGCACGAGCGCGCTCGAAAGGACCGAGATCGCCGCCACGGCGGAGAAGGCCCCGGGCGCTCCCACGGCGGCATAGAGCAGGCCGAAGCCGGCGGCGCTCGGCAGGGCCGCGAAGCCGCTGGCGAAGTGATACGAACCGAGCGCCCGACCGCGCTCGGCGGGCTCCACAAGGTCGACCGCGAGCGCCTTCTCGAGACCGTCCATCGTGCCCGACATCGTGCCCGCCAGCGCGAGCAGGCCCATGCCGAGCCAGCCGTCGTTGGCGACCCAGCCGAGCCCGAAGAGCGCCGCGCCCATCACCGACCACACGAGCACCAGCGTGCGCGGGCGGCCCAGGCGATCCGAGAGCCGTCCGAGCTGCTCGGAGACGACCGCGCGGCACACGTGGAGCACCATCCACAGCGCGAGACCGCCCTCCAGGGACACGCCGAGCTCGCGGGCTCGCCACAGCAGGAAGGCGTCCGCGGGGCTCGCCGCCGTCGACAGCGCCACCGCGAGCAGGAAGCGGCCGATCCCCTTGGCGTGCGGCAGCCGCAGCGTGGCGGTGTCGCTGGCGCCCGGCGTCGGCGGCGGATCGGGCAGGCCTTGCAGGGCGATGATGACGGCCAGCGCGCCCGGAATCGCCGACAGGAGGAAGATCGAGCGCACCTCGACGTTCAAGCGAATCGCGACGATCGCGAGCAAGGGACCGAGCACCGCGCCGGTGTGGTCCATCGCGCGATGGAAGCCAAAAGCCCGGCCGCGGTCGGCCGCGGCCACGGAGTCGGCGAGGAGCCGATCGCGCGGGGTCGTGCGCAGGCCCTTTCCGACCCGATCGGCGAAGCGAACCAGGAGGACATGCCCCCAGCTGGTGGCCAGGAAGTTCAGCGGGCGAGCCAGGTTGGCGAGCGCGTAGCCGAGGACCGTGAGCCGCTTGAGGCGCGCGCCGCGGTCGGCGAGCAGCCCCGACCACAGCTTGAGCGCAGCGGAAGAAGCATCCGCGAGCCCCTCGATGAGGCCGAGCGCCGCCGGACCCGCCCCGAGGGTCGCCAGGAAGGCCGGCACGAGCGGGAGCACCATCTCGCTCCCGGCGTCGTGCAGGAGCGAGACCAGCCCGACGACGATGACCGTGCGCGGAAGGGCGATCCTGACGCGCCTCACGGTGACCTCATGCGGAGGCCATGCGCAGCACGGCCCACCGGTCCCGAAAGAGCGCCAAGGGCGCTCCGGCGCCCATCAGGCGCCGGGGAGGGGGAGGCCAGCGTGCCCGCTGGCCGACGCGGGGGAGGGCCTGTCCTCCCCCGCAAACGCTACAGCGGCAGGGCGTAGTCGACGCCGAAGTTGTAGTTGTCCACGGTCTGCAGCGTGCCGCCCGTGCCGGTGGCGGTCCACTGGCGCGAATACGTGCCGGTCAGCCAGAGGCCGCCGCCGAGCTTGACCCGGCCGCTGGCGCCCAACATCGAGCGCTCGTCGAGCCCGAACGCCTCCTGGGTGATGTCGATGGCGCGGCGCGAGTAAAAGCCCGTGATCTGCAGGAAGTCCTTGAGCGCGGGCAGCGTCGCGTAGAGGTTGATGGCGCCGTTGAGCGGGCCCTCGTAATCCTCGACGCCGCCGCCGACGGTGAGCAGGTTCATGAACTTGAACGCGAGCTCGCCGTAGATGCCGTTCTTGGGCTCGCTGAGCTGGCCGAGCGCGGCGGCCTTGGGCACGTAGCAGTAGCTCTGCTTGGCGTCGAAGGAGCCGCCGAGCGCCGAGCACTTGGTCGGATCCGCGTAGAGTGGATACTGGTATCGCTGGATCTCGTACTGCGAATCGAAGTAGGCGGGCAGGTAGTTCGCGCCGAGGTACCGGTACTCCAGGCGGGCCGACAGGCTGATGTCGAGCAGGATGGGGAACTTGAACCCCACCAGCGTGCCGAGGTGTAGGCCC
>JAHFDS010000235.1 GCA_023248855.1 Myxococcales bacterium | reverse complement strand
CGGGCGCATTCGACGGCCTCGAGGTCGCGGTGCGCGCGCTGCTCGGCCAGCAAGTGTCGGTGCGGGCGGCCAGCACGCTGGCGGGCCGGCTGGTGGCGCGCTTCGGCGAGCCCTTCCAGACGCCCCACGCGGCGCTGTCTCGCCTGTTTCCGGCCGCGGACGTGCTGCGTGGCGCAGCAGCGCTGTCGGGGATCGGCCTTCCGGGCGCGCGCGCACGGGCGCTTTCCGCCCTCGCGGAGGCGGCCTCGGGCGGCCTCCGGCTCGAGCGCGGCGCCGACGTCGCGCAGACGATCACGGCGCTCGTCGCGCTGCCGGGCATCGGCTACTGGACCGCCCAGTACATCGCGATGCGCGCGCTGAGCTGGCCGGACGCCTGCCCGGCCGGCGACCTCGTGCTACGCCGCGCGCTCGGCGAGTGCACGACACGCGAGGTGGAGAAGCGCGCCGACCGCTGGCGCCCGTGGCGCGCCTACGCGGTGATGCACCTGTGGACGGAGGCCAGATGACGACACGCAAGACGGTTACCGAGATCCTCATGCAGAGCCCGATCGGCGTACTGCGGTTGGTGGCGCGAGACGGCGCGCTCACCGCCATCCACCTCGAGGACGAGCCCCCCGGGGTGCCACCGGAGGGCACCCACCCTGTGCTCGACGTGGCGCGGCGACAGCTCGAGGAGTACTTCGCGGGTACGCGCCAGGCGTTCGACCTGCCGCTCGAGCCGGTGGGCACGCCCTTCGAGCGTGGCGTGTGGCGGGCCTTGCTGAACATCACGCTCGGTGACACCACGTCGTACGGGGTCCTCGCGGCCGGGCTCGGCCGGGCCACCGCCGCGCGCGCCGTCGGTGCCGCCAACCGCAAGAACCCGCTGGCGATCGTGGTGCCCTGCCACCGCGTCGTCGGAGCCTCCGGGGCGCTGACCGGCTACGCCGGCGGCCTCGCACGAAAGGCGTGGCTGCTCGCGCACGAGCGCCGCATGAGGGGAGATGACGGGGCATGATGGGGCGAGCGCCAATCCTGAATCAGTGGTCAACCAGGTTCCAGAACGGCCGCTTTCCGAACACCTTGGTGTAGCCCTGGATGAGCGCGCGCTCGGCGGCGTAGACCTCGCTCTTGACCCCCCACCCCATGATCTCCATGCGGACGCCCATCCCGTTCATGGCCTGCCCGGCCCACTTCGGATAGCGCCGAAACGGGTTCTTGGTGGTGCCGAACTTGAGGACCTGCTCGACGCCGTCAGCCCCGGTCTTCACCATCCGGTACAGGAAGTGGGTCTCCTCCGCCGCCTTGGCCCCGAGGGCCAGCCCCTTGACAGGGGCCTCGACGAGCACGCTCCCGACGAAGGCGATGCCCGCCGCCGCGTGGTGGGTTGTGGAGTCGCGATGGATCATCCGGTCCGCGCCGACGGCCGAGAAGAGCCGGTCGCTCATGCCCTGCGTGAGCTCGCCCGTCACGCCCGCGCTGGCGTCCATGACGCCTTGCGGGACGCCCTTGGACTCGAGCCAGTCCCACGCGTCGATTGCGCGCGACTGCGCGGTCGCGCCGGCGGCGCCGGGCCCGGTACCCCCGAAGACGCCCGAGGCCCCGGTCGGCGGCCGAGGCGGCGGCGGCGTGTCGTCGCTGCTGAAGATGCCCGACACGGCATCCCACGCGTCGCTCACGGCCTTGCCCGCCCACTCGGTCGCCTTTTGTGCCCCGTGCTCGAGCCGGTGCCCGTAGTCGCACAAGAGATCGCAGCCGCCGCCCGAGCCGGGTGCGGGGCCCGTCCCGCCGCCGTATCCCCCGCCGTAGCCCCCGGGCGCAGGCGGCCCTTGCTCCTGCAGGCCCAGCGGATCGACGTAGCGGAGCGGCGACGCATTCACATAGGCGTATGGATTGGCGCTCGCACCGAGTCCGTGAATCGTCAGCGGATCGGGGCTGATCCAGCGGTTCAGCGCGGGGTGGTAATAGCGCGCGCCGAAGTACACGAGCCCGACCTCGGTGTCATCCTCCTTGCCCGTGAAGCGGTAGTCGGCGCGCTGACTGGCCCAGCGCGTGGGGCGATGATCCGACTCGGGGGCGCCGAAGGCCTGGTACGTGATCGCCTCGACGAGCTCGCTCGTGTCCTTGTCGAAGACGACGCTGGTCGAGCCGAGGCGGTCGCCGAGCATCAGGTAGACGTGCTGACGCTTGCCTGTCGAGACGGGCAGCGGTGTGGCTGACACGGCGACGCGGGCAAGGCCGGCGAGGGTCAGCGACTCGGACTGCGCCGTGCGCTCGTAGTCGCCTAGACTCGCGTCGAAGCGCGCTCGATCGAGCCGCAGCGTGGGCAGGATCTCGGACGTCACGGCCTGCGATCCGTCGGCGCGCGTGGCGATATCCAGGACGCGCCGCCCAGCGTGGTCGTACGCGAAGCGGAGGTCGGCCGCCGGCCGCGACATCGGGACCGCGTCGTCCCACCGCAGGGCGCGCGTGAGCTGGCCGACCTCGTCCCATTCGTAGGTGTACCCGTCCTGGGTCTGTGTTGCCGGCGCGCGGCCGCCGAGCGCGCGCACCTGGTCGGCCGTGAGCTCGCAGGGGCCTTGTCGCGGAACCGTCAGGTGCTCGAGGTTCCCGGACATGTCGTACGACGCCGCCAGCCCGGCGTCGGTGGCGAAGAGCTGGTTCGGATGTCCGAGCGCCATGCCGTCGGTCACCCGGCCGAGGGATCGATCGAAGCGCACGTGTATGTCGTCGTCCGAGGCCCGCAAGTCTCCCTTCCAGTCGTAGTCGAAGGTCTGGCTGCGCACGCGCCGCGGCACGCTCGTGCGCCGCACCGGGCTCATGTCGGAGCGGTCGAGCTCCGCCCGGAACGGCGAGACCTGGACATCGTCTCCCGCGCCGTAGACGTAGGTGATCCCCGTCAAGCGGTAGAAGTCGTCGTACGTCATCGCTCGCGTGACCGGCTTGGCGCCGGCCGGCCACTCCGCCGGATCGCGGCGATCCTCGATGCGGATGGGGTTTCCGACGCCGTCGTAGGCGATGGCAGCGTCGAGGAGCACCCTCGGCGTCGCCGGCGCGGCGCGCGCCACCCGGTGATTCACCAGCCTGCGCTGGCTGTCATAGGTCAGGGTCGCGGTCGTCCTTCCGAGGTCGCCGTACCGCATCGAGACCGGCTGGCCGTCGGCATCGACGGTCTGCGCGTCGAGCAGGACGCCGTAGCTGCTGCCGATTTTCCGCACCATCCCGCGCGCGCTGTACTCGAACGACACCGCGCTCGTGCCATCGGCGCCGACGAGCGCCGGTACGTCCGCGCCGGTAGTCTGACGCACCAGGCGATCTGCGCCATCGTAGCTGAGCCGGCTGCTGGTGTACTTCGGCGCGTAGCGCTCGACGAGCGAGGGCGCGGCATCGACTGGCCGCGCGATCTGCCGATCGACCCCGGTCAGGCGACCGCGGAGGTCGTACGAGAGCTGCGTGTGACTCGCGCGGTCGGCGACCGATGCGAGGCGGCCGAGATACACGCCCGGCGGTGGCGCGACGAGATCTCTCGACTGCCCCGCCTCGGGGCTGTCGTAGCGATAGAAGGCCTCGGTCCCCGTCCCGTCCGTGGAGTTCGGGCGGGTGTAATCGAGCTGCCCCTTGCGGCAGGGCGAATAGTCCTCGTACACGAGCCGACCGAGGCCGTCGTACGCGAGGTTCTTGCCGCACCCCCGCGCGTCGCTCGTGCCGACCAGGTTCCCGGAGAGGTCGTAGGCGTAGCGCCACGCCTTGATGGCGGCGGCGTCGGCGACGCCGAGGTCCCCGAGACTGGTGTTCGGCTCTGCATTGACCACCATCCGCCCGAGCGAGTCGTATTGGACGAAGCGCGTGATCTCGTCACCGCTGTGGGATTGCGTGACGACCGTCGGTTCGCCGGTCGATTGGTACGCGTAGCTCGTGCGCACAGCCTCGAGGCTTCCGTCCTCGTGCAGGGTTCGCGAGACCTCCCGGACGCGCCGGTGCCCGTCGGTGGTGATCGTGGTCGAGGTGCCCGCGTGCGGGCCGCCCGCCAAGAGCCCCTCGGCGTCCACGATCGTGAGCGAGAGCGGGTGGTGCGTCTGATGCGCGACCAGTTCGCCGTTCGTGCCGTAGAGGTCCGTCGGTCGGCCGAGGAGGTCGTAGCCGGTGCCGCCGTCGAGGTACGCGCCGGCGCGGCTCGTGTCGGTCGGCACGTAGGTCGCGGGATCGGGGACGCTCAGAAACCACGGCCGGTAGCGGTAGACCTCCCACCCACCCAGCAGATCCGGCAGTCCCGAGGCGACCCAGGACCGTAGATCCCCCGCGCTCGGATCTGCCTGCCGGAGCGTCATGAGGAGCCGGCCGAAGCCGTTCTCGAGCTGCCAGGCTTCCTCGAAGCCGCCGCGGCCATTGGTCGTCGAGATGTGCGTCCGCTGGACGGGCCCCTCCGCTGTGGTGACGTACTGGAGGCGACGCCAGGGCACTGCCACGCCGGGGCGCGCAGGATCGGGCCGGTTGATCTCGATCGGCCGGCCGAAGCCGTCGAAGGTCGAGGTCGTCAGCGCCCCGGAGGGTGCGGTGTGCGAGGTCACGGCCTCGAGGCCGCGGTCGTAGGCCAGCGTCTCGGTGAGGGCCCCCGAGCCGCATCCGTCGGTGTAGGCGGTTCGTGTGACGAGCAGGTCCTGGTGGAGGGGGTCGTAGCGCAGCTCGCTGCATCGTCCGCCCGGCCCGCGCGCACGGACCACGTTGCCGAAGGCGTCGACCTGGTAATCGGCGAGCGGCGCCTCCCCGTTCGTGACCGCCGTCGGAGGGGTCGGCGCAATGGCCTTGGTGGGATCCTCGTGGAAACGGTCGAGCGCGACGGTTCCCGCGACCACGGCGCGCACGCCCAGCAGGTCGCCGCTCGCATTGTAGGTGTAGCGTGAGGTGCGAGCGCTCGACGGCGGCTCGCCCGCGCTCGGTGCGAAGGCGTCCGTCGTCACCTGGGCCGTCCGGAACTGCCAGGTGCGGCTCGGGGCGGGCATCGTGTGCGAAAGGTGCGTGACGATCGGCGGGTCGAGGGCTCCGCCGTCCTCGCTGACGCGCCCGCTTCGCACGAGCTGCGTCGGGTTGCCGAGGAAGTCGAGGTCGACCTCGTTCCGCAGGTGGATGCGTCCCTCGACCAGGGTCGCGCGGAGGCGCATGGTCCTCGTCTGCGCCGGGACGTTGCTGCCGAAGGGCACCACGTCGCTCACCGTCACGTCCTCGGCGCGACGAGGCCGGCTGGTGTCGTAGAGGTACGTGTCTTCCAGGCTCGGGTGGACGAACACGACGGTGCGCCCGTCGATGGATCGGTCGAGCTCCGTCAGCCGGTATTGCTCGTGCGTCGTCGACTCGTAATTCCCGGCGGCGTCGAAGCGCTCGATCACCACCGGTCGTCCCCAGGTCGCGCGCAAGGGGTCATTGGGTGCGGGCGGGCAGACCATCGCAATGGACTGGCAGACGCCGGTGAACGTGGATTGGGTCTCTATCCTCGCGGAGTGCGGCTCGGCCGTCTCGGCCGCAATCACGCTCCGAAACCCGATGAGTCGGCGCTCCCAGCTGTCGTAGGCTGGATCGCGGTAGGTGAGCTCGCGGCGGAAGGAATCCCCGACCCGTGATGGCAGACCGTCGCTCCGGGTGATCAGGGTGACCACGTGAGCGGGCGCCGGCGAGCTCGTGGCCCAAGGCGGCGTCGCCCAGTACGCGAGCTCGGTGAGGGACGTGTACGTGATCTCGGTGACGGCGCCGTAGCCGTTCGAGACGCGCGTCAGGAGGTCCGGCTGCTCGCCGAACAGCGCGAAATCGAAGTAGCTGACCTCTCCGCCGACGAAGACGACGATGTCGTCCACGCCCGAGCCGTTCATGTCGGCGACCGAGACCTGATCGATCGCTGCCGGAAACGCCGCGTCGAGGAGGGCGCGCGGCGCGTCGAATTTCCGGCCCTGCCGGTTGAGCGCGTAATAGATGAACCGCTTGTGGACGATGATGAGGTCCGCGAAGCCATCGCCATTGATGTCATGGAGCAGGACGTCGGCGAGCGGCCCCGTGACATCAATGTCTATCGTGAACGCCGCCAGCTGCTCCGGCGTGAACGGCATCGTGACCGCGAGCTCGTCGACGCAGGAGCTGTCGTCGTAACAGGCGCGGAAGGTCCCGTCGCCGCGGCCCGGGAAATACTTCAGCGTGTCATTGCCCACGATCTTCACCGCGTCCGGGAACCCATCCCCGTTGACGTCGGCCAGGAAGTCCTCCCGCGGGAGACGATTGGAGCTCTTGCGTCCGTCGAAGGGCAATGGCGTCGTGCGCGTCTCTGCGGCATTGCCGGGCGGCTCGCTGCCGCTACGGAACTGCCAGAGGCGCCCGTCGTGCATACGATCCGCGAGGAAGCTGCCGAGGCGATTGCCGCCCCGCGGCGAACGCATCCGGACCACGCGGTCGGGCAGGCCGTTCTGGTCCACGTCGGCGAACACGGCGTCGCGCTCGTCGCGCAGGTCGGTCGTGAACGTGGCCGCGATCCGGCCTTCCACCGGCTGGAGAGACCAGCCCTGGGGTCCGCGCACCAGCGCGAACAGCTTCTGGACGCCCTGGGCTTGATCGCCCGTCGCGCTCAGCAAGGCGCGGAACAGGATCGACGCGCGTCCGATGCCGAGCCAGTCCCCCACCACGGTCTGTCCCTGGTCGGCGCGGAAGGGCCAGACGACGCGCCCCGGCGCGAGCGGGCTCGGCACAGGCGGCACCGAGAGGGTCTCGCGCCGCAGGCGGCTCCCGCTTGTGCGCTCGTAGCTGTTGATGTAGACGGCATACGCGCCGCTCTCGCTCGCGGTCAGGAGGTCGGTCAGGCCGTCCCCGTCGACATCGAGCAGCGCGACATTGGTCTTCTTGTCGCCCGCCGTGCGATCCGCGAGCTTGTCGCCCTGGAACTTCGTGGTGACCCAAGCGTTCTGGAAGACCGGCGCGTACGTGTACGTCGTTGCCGGCAGGCGCGGGCAGGTCGCGAACGGGAGCCATTGCCCCTCTTCCACGATCGGGCTCGCGCAGCGTCCCTCCACCTGGATCGTCGCGAGGAGGGGGCGATTTCTGCTCCTGTCATACGTCAGGTGGTAGCGCCGCACGAGCTGGCGCGGCCCCGAGGACGCGAGCGTGCGGCTCGCGATCTCGACGCGGGTCAGGAGCACCCCGGGTGGCCGGCGCCAGGCCGGGGCCCACGCCTGCTGGGCGATGGTCGGCGAGTCCTGCACGATTCGCACGTGGTGGGCATAGGCGCCAAGGCCCGTGGTGCCCTCCTTGATGGCGGGCGTGAAATAGATGTCCGTGAGCACCCCGAGGTTCCAGCGATAGACGATGGGGTTCAAGGGCGCGTTGTCGGAGCCGTGTGCGTCGTACTGGCGCACGAGGTTCCAGCGCAGGACCCGCGCCGGATCCCCGCGCTCGAGGACCAGCCCCGTGCTCGTGTCGCCCGAGAACGTGGCCGCGAGCGGAGCGCCTAGCTCCAGCGTCTCGCCGCTCTTCCATTGCACGCGCCAGGTGCGCCGGTCCGGCGACCAGAAGAATCGCCCGAAAGTGCCCTCGCGCTCGAGCCGGTAGAGGCTCCAGCCCTGGGCCCACGTCGGGATCGGGCCGTCGAGCTGGAGCTTCTCCGCCCGCGCGTCGGGCTGACCCTCGCAGGCGCCGCCCACGAGGCGGAAACACACCAGTACCAGCGGCTGGCCGCCGTAGTGGAAGCGATCGCGCGTCGCGAGGTATTCGCCGGATGGGAGCGCGAAGGTGCGGCCTTCCACCACCGTGTTGCCGCTCGGGACGAGGTCCTGGAACGTGGGCGGACCGCCCGGCCCGCGGCGCTCGACGACCGGCAAGTCGAAGCTCCAGCCGAGGCCAGCCTCACCGACGCCGCGCTGAGAGCTGTACTGGAGCCCGAGGGCGGGCTGGGCGGTCCCGCGGGCGTGCGGGAGCTCGAATGGATAGGAGAGGGTCGCGGCCCCGGTGCGCGCGTCCGCGGCAGCCTCGGCGCGCTGAACGGGCGCCACCACACTGCCCACGCTCGCCGTGCCCGTGCCATCGGTGGTGAGCGGCTGCGAGGTCGTCCCGATCGGCTCTGGATCGGCGCGGACGAGCCCGCCTTGGAGCAGGCTCGCGATCAGCACCGCCGCACCGAGCCGCTGCAGCGCTGGTCGGCTCTTCGTGGAGCCGCTCTGTGCGGCGGTGCGATGCCGTGGGATCGAAGGGGACGGAATCTGGTGCATGAGGGCTCCTTGCTGGCGTTGCAACGCGGCTGACGTTGAAACGCGCAATGAGCAATGGCCGTGCCTCCGGCGCGCCGCCTCGAAAGGGCGCGTAGAGAATCGAGTTGGCGTCGGATCGAACGTGCGACGGAAGTGCGCACCTGTGCGGCACGGTGCGGTGCACTTGACCAAGCGGATCGAGAACCGCTACGCGCGCGCGTCGCAGCTGGCGGGCGACCTCGCGCTCGCCGCGCAGGGCGCGTGCCCGCGGCGGTGATGGCCCGCGCCGGGGGACGAGCCGTCCGCAACTTCCCAGGGCACTCGCCGATACCTCCTGAGTGCGTCCACTCGTCCTGCTCCTCGCCGTCTGCCTCGGCTGCACCCTGTACCTGCCGGCCCCCGGGCCGCCGCCCCGCTACACGCCGCGCCTCGACCCGCCCCCGGGGACGCTTGCGCCCGGCCACGGCCGGGTCATCGTCGACGCCCTGAACGGCCCCGCGCGCGTCTCCGTGGTGGAGCCCGCGGGCGAACGCTTCGTGTGCCTCTCGCCGTGCGCGGTCGATCTGCCGCCCGGCACGCACCAGCTGCACCTCGTCGCGGCCGACGACCGCGAGGAGACGCTGCCGGTCGTCGTCGCGGACGACGCCGCGGTCTACCAGGGCATCCTGGGCGTCAAGCGCGAGCGCTCCCGGGCGCGGCGGATCGTGCTCGCAGGCGCGGTGGCGGGCGTGGCGCTCCTGGCCTACGGCCTGACGGCGACGCTGACGTCCAAGCAAGATCCGCACAGCCTCGGGTACACGACCGACAACGGCCTGCGCGGCACGCCGAACCCGTCGAACCCGCCCGGCGGCGAGGGCCCCGGGCTGGTCCTGGCGATCATGGGTGGCGGGCTCGCGCTCGGGCTCGGCGCGGCGACCCTCTGGCTCGCCGACGAGCAGCAGCCCTCGACCTTCGTGCGCTGGTCGCCGGAGGCCGCAGCGCCGTAGCCCAAGGACGACTCAAGCGATGAGCATCGCGAGGTTCTTCCTCGGCCGGAATGCTCGCGTGATCGGCAAAGGGATCGGGCGAATGATCGCTCATGTGCGTGCCGGGCATGATGTGCGTCGCGCCGTATCATCCCGGACGACGGCCACGCGATTGACACGTCGAGCCGGAGTCGATAGGGTCACCCGGTTTGAAAGGGGGTCGGGTTGCGCGATTCGAGGCGAGCGGTGCTGGTGGTTGTGCTCCTTTCGGGAGTGGGTGGCTGCGCACCGCGGATGATCCAGGACTACACGCTGCGCAAGGGCGAGCTCGTCTTCGCAGTCCAGCGGGGCACGAACGACTACTCGATCGGCGTGTGTGCCCGCGATGCCGATGGCAACCTCACCAACTGCCAGCGCTATGAAGTCGAGTTCGAGTAGCGGGCTCGGGCTCCTGGTGGCGCTGGCGGTCGCGCTGTCGGGCTGCGTCATGCAGCGCCGAATCACGAGCGTCGCGGCGCACCCGGACCGCAACAACTACAAGTTCCAGACCGAGACGGTGAAGGTATTTCTGAGCGCCATCTGGCTCGAGTGGCACGTCTGGAGCTGCAAGAAAATGGAAAACAAGTTCCTCTGCAAGTCCGTCGAGATGCCATGAGGTGGCGTGCCGTCGTGGTGCTCGCGATGCTGACCGGGGCGTGCGTGCCGCGGTACGTGCGCCAGTACGGCTACACCGACACCAACAAGGTCTGGTACCACTGGGTGGTCGGCCAGGACGACCACTACTTGGTGGTCTGCGACGTCGCGCCAGACGGCAGCGAGCAGAACTGCAAGAGCACGAAGATCTGACCATGCTTGCACGATTGGCCGCCCTCCTGCTGGTCTGCGCTGCCGCCGGCTGCGGCCCGCGAGTGCTGGTCCAGCCCACCTACGTCAAGAGCGCCACGACCGAGTACATCTACTTCGTCGAACAGCGGGCGCCCTCGAGCTCCAAGATCTGGAAGTGCAACATCCATCCCGACAACAGCGTCGTCTGTACCGTCCAGGTCGAATAGCCGACGATCCAGGTTCGCAGGCCGCCTCGGTCGACACCCACGCTTGCGTTCCGGTCCCCCATGTGGAAAAAACCGGCCGTGGACGTGCTCCGTGGCGCCAGCGAGGCGCAGAGCCGCGGAATCGCGGCGCCGGGTGTCGCCGTCGCCATCGGCAACTTCGACGGCGTGCACCGCGGGCACCAGGCCCTCGTGCGTACCGTCGTCGAGCGCGCCCCTGCGCTCGGCGTACGCCCCGCCATCCTGACCTTCGATCCACATCCGGCGCGCCTGCTGTCGCCGGATCACGCGCCTCCGCTCTTGCTCGCGCCGGCGCGCAAGCTCGAGCTACTCGCCCTCGCGGGCATCGAGATCGCCGTGCTCGAGCCGTTCACCCACGCGCTCGCGGCGCTCTCGCCCGACGCGTTCGCGTCGGACATCCTGGCCGGTGCGCTGGGCGCGCGCCTGGTGTGCGTCGGCTGGGACTTCACCTTCGGCAAGAAGCGCGCGGGGACCCCAGATCATCTGCGTGAGCTGGGCGAGCGGCTGGGCTTCGCGGTCGAGGTGGTGGGCGCCGTGAAGGTGGCCGGCGCCGTCTGCTCGTCGACGCGCATCCGCGCGCTCATCGCCGAGGGGCGCGTCGAGGACGCCGCCGTGCTGCTCGGCCGCCCCTTCGAGATCGAGGGCGCCGTGGTGCGTGGCGCCGGGCGCGGGCGGACCATCGGCGTGCCCACCGCGAACCTCACGCCCGAGGCCGAGGTGCTGCCGCGGACCGGTGTCTACGGCGCCACCGTGCTGCTCGAGGGCGGTCGCCACGCGCGCGCGGTCGTCAACGTCGGCACGGCGCCGACGTTCACCGGCGCTGGACACCCCGTCACCGTCGAGGCCCACCTGCTCGATTTCCCGCCTCCCGGCGCGAGCGGCGATCTCTATGGCCAGCGCGCGCGGCTCGAGCTGCGCTTCCGCCTGCGCGAGGAGCGACGATTTCCATCGGTGGACGCGCTGGTGGCGCAGATCCGCGACGACCTGGCGGTCGGTGCTGCGCGCCTCGGCGCGCTGGAGGAACCATGAAGAGACAGGAGCTCGAGGCGCTGACGGTGTTCGAGCTGCGCAAGCTGGCGCGGGCGCACAAGCTGGTCGGCACCTCGAGCATGAAGAAGGACGAGCTCGTCGCGGCGCTCGTCCGCGTGCGCGAAAAGCCGCAGGCCGAAAAGCCGCCGACCCAAAAGCCCAGGGCCGCCGCGAAGCCCGCGCGAGCGGCGGAGAGGCAACCGCCGAGGAGCGCCAAGACCAAGCCCGTCCGGGCCAAGACGCCCCGGCCCAGGGTCGGCAAGACCTCCACGCCGCCGACGATCGCGAGCGAGCCGACGCAGCAGGCGATCGCCGCGCTCGATGAGCTGCTCGCGCAGTCGCAGGCCGCCGCAGCCGCCGAGGCCGCCGCCGCCCAGAAACCACGCGCAGCCAAGAGCCCCAAGGCGGCTCCCGCGACACCGAAGGCCGCACCAGCCGGAAAGGCTCCGACGCCGGTGCCACCCGCGGAGACCCCCGAGCAGCCCCCGCACGAGGCCACACACAGGCTCGAGGCGGTGACGGCCGATGGCTTCTCGCCGCCCCCGCGCGAGCCCGCCCAGATGCTCGATCTGGCCGAGCTCCCCGATGCCTATGGCGTCGACGTCGCCGACCTGCGCGCGCGCGATCCCTACTGGTTGCTGGCGCACTGGGAGATCACCCCGGCGCGTCTCGCCGACGCACAGCGCATCCTCGGCCAGGATGCGCGCCTGGTGCTGCGCCTCTATCCCGCGCTCGAGCCGCAGGCCCCCCCGCTCGACGACGTCGCGCTGCCCGCGAGGCGCGGACGCTGGTTCCTGCGTGCACCCTCGCCCGGGCAGCCGGTGCGCGGCCAGGTGGGCCTGCGCGCGCGCGACGGCCGGTTCGT
Organism: Myxococcales bacterium; assembly: GCA_023248855.1. Lineage (GTDB taxonomy): Bacteria > Myxococcota_A > Polyangia > JAHFDS01 > JAHFDS01 > JAHFDS01. The sequence continues at coordinate 244 of JAHFDS010000235.1, read as the reverse complement.
CGCCCTGTGCGACACGCCCGCTGCGCGCGTGCCGTACGCCGAGCCGGCACCGCTGGGCGACCCGGTGTGGATGCGCGTCGCGCCTCCCGTCGTCGCCCTCCCACCAAGGACCCACGGCCCGCGCACCGAGGCACCGTTACCAGTCACGATCGACCGCGTCCTCTACCCGTACGTCCCGCCGGTCGAGGAGCCGCCGCAACCTATGCGACCCCTGCCCTACCCGGCCGCCGCGGCGATCGTGGCA
>JAHFDS010000234.1 GCA_023248855.1 Myxococcales bacterium | reverse complement strand
GTAGGGCTCCTCGTCGGGGGTGTGGAAGAGCTCGCCCTCGCGCGCCAGCTGCACGAGCATGGTGGGCTGCGCCGGGTTCGACGCTACCGGCTCGGGGGAAGGCTCCGCGCGCGTCCCTGCGGGCTTGGCTGGCGCACCCAGCGCGATCCGCGTCGCGGCATCCAGGGCGCTCCGGAACGCCGTCGCGAACGTGTCCGGGTCGCGCTTGTGGAGGTCGTTGGGGTCCTTGACGTCGGCGAGCGTCACCACGAACGCGGCGCCGGAGAAGCCGAGCTCCGCCAGGCGGCGCGTGACGCCGAGCACGAACGTGTCGCCCGCTGCGTCCGGCTCGTGGAAGATGTACACGCGGGTGAGACCATCGAGGTGTTCTCGCTCGATCGCCTTGGCGAGCGTGGCACCAGGGATCCCGAGCGCCGGGATGCCGTGGTGCCAGAGCGTCCAGCAGTCCGACTCGCCCTCGACCAAGACGATGAAGCCGCTCGTCCGGGCTTTGGGGAGACGGTCGGCGCCGTACACCGTGGCCTTGGCGCCGGTGATCCAGGACGAGCCGTCCTTCGCGGTGAGCGCGGTGCGACGGCGCACGCAGGCCAGGTTGCCCTCGGCGTCGCGGTACGGGATGCCGAGGCCACCGTCCTCGAGCGGCGCCACGCCGAGCGAGCGCAGGAGCTCCGGCGGGAGCCGCTTGTGGAAGGCGAGCTCCTCGACCGAGATCGCGTCGGTGCGCAGCGCGGTGCCATCGAAGAGGTCACGAAGCTCGAGGCCGAGCGAGGCGGTGATCTGCTCGATCGCGCAGCCGGCGAAGCAGTGCAGGAGCAGCCTGTCGTCGGTCTCGGCGACGGCGAGGCTGCTGCGCTTGTCCTCGTGGGCCGGGCAGCGGGCGGTCCAGCCGCCGCCATACGGCCGAACATGGTCGAGCCGTTCGAGAAGCTCCTTCACTCGCATGGCAGGGCCTCCGCGCGCTGCGAGAACGCGCCGGGTGTGAACCGCGGACTCTGCTCGGCGCCTCGCTGCGCCTCGTGCCGCCCGCGGGCGCCCTGCGGGCGCGCAGGTCGAACGACCGGGGGGACGGTCGGGACGATGTCGGTTCGCGTCCGCGGACATCGTCCCGGAGGATTCCGCCGGGATTTCCACAGCGCGGGACGATCGGGACGATCGGGACGATGAGTCGGCCCGCTTTCTTGCACACGTAAGCGGGTCCCTACCCGCTCCGCGGGGACACAGAGCTTCTCTTCTTCTCTCCCTTCTTCTATAGAGAAAGGAACATCGTCCCAATCGTCCCGACCGTCCCGCAGACGCGAGATTGCAGGGGATTTTCCGGGGCGATCGAGGACGGCCATCGTCCCGACCGTCCCGACTGTGCGCCCCAGGGCCGCGAAGCGGCCGGGGCGAGCGGGCCGCAGGCCCGCATCACACCCGGTGATCGAGAACAGGGGCCATCCGCTCCAGACCGGCCGGGTTCCATGATCAACGCGCCCTCGCCGCAACGCGGCCGAGGGCGAGCGGGCCTCCGGCCCGCACAACACCCGGCCCCTACGGCCCGAGCGCAGCCTCGTACGACGGTGGTGCGAGCGCCCGAGCGCCCGCGATCCTGACGAGGGGCGATCCCAGTCCTGTGCCCGGCTCACGAGGAGCCTCCTTCCGCGTGGCTGTCGGGCTCGCGCGCCTCGCGAAGCAGCAGGATGAAGTCCGCGAGCAGGAGCGTTGCCGTCGGCTCTCGGCCGTCCGCGCGGCAGATCGCGACCGGGCGCAGCTTGCTCTCTGCTGCCGCTGCGATCGCTTGCCGGAGGGCGCCGAGCGGGTTGGGTCGCCGCCCCTTCTTGCACTCGATCCACCAGCCCGGCACGCCCACCACGTCGGGGGCGTCGGCGCCATCGCGGTACTGCAGGCCCCGCTGGACCACGAAGCCGAACACCGCCGCGAACAGGCGCACGACGTCGCGCTCCCACTGGTGGCCCTTGCGGAGAGCGCCTGCACCGTGCACGTGCGGCCTCATGGTCTCTGCGCCCCGTCCGCGGCCGGCGCGAACACGCGCTCGATGGCCTGGCGCGGGATGCGCCAGGTGCGGCCCAGCTTGCGCGCACCGAGCTCGCCGCGCCGGCAGAGCTCGAGCACGGTGCGCCGCGGGAGCTGGAGCAGCTCGGCGGCCTGGTTCGGGGTCAGGAACTCGGGTCCAGTCATCGTCGCCTCCTTGCACTTGGTTCACGAGCGAGCGCGTCGGACGATCTCGCTCGACTCGGGATCGACCAGGCGCCACGCACCTCGTCCTGGTCGGGTCGGTGCCTTCCCTGGCGCACCGGCTCGGGGCGGGTCCTTCCAGACCCCGGGGCTCTTGGAATCCCGGCATCGCGCCCATTTCGATTGGCCTGCTTGCCGGCGCTCTCACGGGCGTCACCAAGACGGCTCGGAGCCCGGGCAGTCCGACCAACGATTGGGCGCACTGCCAGGCCTCCGATCGCGAGTGTGGGGTCCACGACCGCACACCACCGCTCGTGCTGCTAGTGCTCGGCCCAACACCAATTGGGCCAGGCGCTAGCGTTCCGAGAGGTACGGCACGGGTCCGGGACCTAGCGCGAGGGTGCGGACTGCTCGCAGCTCGCGGCACGCGGCCGCGCGGTAGGTGTCAGACCCGGAGGCGATGATGAAAGCCATGAACCGAGCCAGACCTGCCGTGGGCGGGGCTGGCGTCGGGCGCGTGTGGCGACGGCGCGCGGACAAGCGCGCTGCCGTCCGGCTCCTGCTCGCCAGCCAGGACGCCTGCTGCGCCAGTGACCGCGACCTCGCTCGGCAGCTCGGCGTCAGTCACCAGCTCGTCGCGGTCGTGCGACGCGAGCTGGCCGGCGTCCACGGCCAACCAGCCGCGCGCCAGGCTCGCCGCGGCGCGGCGATCTACCCCATGAACACGTCCACCATCAACGCCGTGCGCATGGCGGCCAGGACCAAGGCCGCGCTCGTGAGCCAGACCGCGGCCGCCATCGAGCGGCGCCGAGCGCAAGCCGCGAACGCGTACCAGGCCATGCGCGCCCGGATCGCGGTGCACGGCGTCGTGACCGCAGCCGGGATGCGCGTGCTCGAGCGCGTCGAGTGGCGCGTCTGGGCCGACGTCCAGCGCTTCGACGCCGAGGTGGGCGCGGCCGGCCAGCGCTTCATCCAGGGCGAGCCCGGCGCCGCCGAGCTCTTCCAGGCGGCTCTCGCCCGGTACGAGTGGGCCTGGGCGCACCTCTTCGCCGTGCTCCGGCAGCACCAAGGGGCGTGAGGTGCCGAGGCTCGTTCCGCGCTAGTAGCTCGACCAGATGGCCGGCATGTTCGCGGCCGGGCTGCGCGCCGATGCGCTGGCGTACGCGTTCGGCATCAGCGAGCGGGCGATCCACTTCCGGCTGACCAAGCGCGGCCTGCACTACGCGCGAACGCGGGCGCGGACGCAGAAACAGGAGCTCGCGATCCAGGATCGCATCGGCGTCATCCACCTGCTGCGCGGCCGCGGGCTCACGGTCGAGCAGATGGCGGCCCACTTGCGTATCCGGGTGCGGACGATGCGGGCGTGGCTGCGGCGGCACGCGACCGGCCTCTACGAGCAGCTCAAAGCCGAGGCGCTCGCGCGGCGCCGCGCGGCACGAACGTGCCCGCCCGCAGTGCGGCCGGCAACGACGCCAGGCCCGCTGCCGCTGACGAAGTGGCGCCGCGCCCGCATCAAGCAGGCGTACGAGGGCGGCGCCACCTTGGCCACGATCGCGCGCCGGTACGGCCACCACACGACCACGATCTGGCGCCTCCTGCGCCGCCAGGGCGTTCGCATGAGGTCGAGCACGACGCGCCGGCCCACGCCCGCGCCAGCCGTGCCCTGATCCGAAGACCGACGCGCCGCAGCCCAATCTCACGTCCATCTGGTCGCGAGTCCGGCAACTCGTCGTCGAGCGTGGAGAGGTGGACTGCGCCGCCCGCCATTGTCGGCCGGTGAGATGAGCGCGAAGAGGGATGCTCTGCGTAGGCACCTCAGGGGAGGTGCTCGCTCGCCCCTCCGCGTCGCCGGGAGCACGACGCAGTTGGGTGCGGTCCACGCGGTTCCGACCCGCTGCGGCAGGCAGCGTCGCGAAGGGAGCCGAGAGCGAGCGAGAGAAGAGCTGGAGGCACACGGCGGGAGCGCGCTCGCCGGGGCACCGCCCGACGAACGCGTGCTCCATCTGGTCGCGAACGCCCCCCCCGCCCGCCGGGCTGCTGCCCCAGCGCAGCCGAGCCCGGGGCCCCACGCTTCTGGACGCTGGGCGTGCCAGCTCGTCCACCAGCACGCGCAGATCGTCCGACGCGCTCGCTCCTGAACCAGGGACCAGGAGGTCCCATGTCACACCAGGACGACACGCGCACCCAGGAGAGCCCCGGCACGAGCGAGGCCGTCGCCACGGCGCTCGAGCCGCTGCGAGCACACCCGGCGGCCGAGCTGTTCCCACTCATGAGCGAGGAGCGGCTCGAGCAGCTCACCCAGAGCATTCGCGAGCGCGGGCAACGCTCGGCCATCGTGCTCTGCGATGGGCTCGTCCTCGACGGTCGCAACCGCTGGCTGGCCTGCCAGCGCGCCGGCGTCGTGCCGCGGACGATCGAGTGGGACCATGTGGGATCGCCGTGGCGGTTCGTGTGGGACCAGAACGGCCAGCGCCGCGATCTGCCGGCCGATCAGCGGGTCGCCCTGTGCCTGCAGATCAAGCGTGGGGACGAATCGTGGCGGGTGGAGCAGGAGCGACTGCGCGAGCAGGCCAACCAGGCACGCGGCGAGGCCAAGAAGATCGCGGTCGCCATGCAGCCACGCGATGCTGCCGGCAAGCTCGCGGCGAAGCCGAGTGCGGTCTCATCTGATACCGCACTCGGCGAAGCGCCCCGTCGCGCCGATGTCGCTCAGCGCGAGCGCGACAGCCTGGCCGCAGAGGCCGGGGCGTCGCCTGCCACCGCGGGGCGCGTCCTCGCCATCGCCAGCAGCCGGCCCGATCTCTTCGAGCAGGTCGCCTCCGGCGCCATGACCGTCACCGAAGCCACGCGGGTTGCCAAGCGAGAGCACGTCTCCGCACGCTGTGGCGACCTGCCCAAGGACCAGACCTACCGGGTGATCTACGCAGACCCGCCCTGGCAGTACCACGACACCAGAGCGGGCCTCGCCGGCTACGCGGGGAGCGCGGCGGCCGATCACTACCCGACCATGAGCGTCGCCGAGCTCTGCGCGCTCGATGTGCGTGCGCTCGCCGCCGACGACGCGGTCCTCTTCTGCTGGGCCACGAGCCCGCTCTTGCCCGACGCGCTCGCGGTCATCAAGGCGTGGGGGTTCTCCTACAAGACCCTGTTCGTGTGGGCCAAGGGCCGCCCCAACTTCGGCCACTACCACGACGCGTCCGCCGAGCTCCTGATCGTGGCGACTCGCGGAAGGTGCCTGCCCGACGCCGAGCGGCGCGAGCACCAGGTGCAGCTCGTCGAGCGCACCGGCCGCCACTCCGAGAAGCCGGAGCACTTCCGCCAGATGATCGACAGGCTGTACCCGCACGGGCGACGCATCGAGCTCTTCCGCCGTGGGGACGTGCCCGCCGGCTGGGACACCTGGGGCAACGAGGCCGTGACCGCGGCCGAGGCGACGGAGACGCTGGCGGGTGACGCGTCGCGATCCAGCAGTGACGCGCGCGCCGGCGCGGCCGTCACGGTGCAAGGGCTGGAGACCACACGGCAACGTCGCGCGTGACGCGACTGACGGGTGCGCGCGCTACCTCGAGAGGCGGCGCGGCGCAGTCGAGTGCGCGCCCCGTGGAGTCGACGGGAAGCGGATGGGAAGGCCAGGGCTGCCGAATACGGCGCGGGTGAATGGGGACCGGGTCCGGCGGGGCCTTGGGGCGCGTGTCGTCAACGGGGCCACCGATGGCGTGGGTGTTCCCGCCGCGCGATCGTGCGCGCACTCGAACTCCGCGCGGCGGCGACAGGATCCGCGCGGCAGAGACGCCAGCGCCGAGCAAGTCGCGCCCGGTCGTGCGTGCCCTCCAGGAAGCCACAGCCGGACACCTCGCCTCGCGCCCGGGTGCGATCGCGACAGGACCGGGCGCGCGCCTGGATCTTCGGCCACGGGTAACCCGTCGAGCGGGCGAGTGACCTCGCGATGCCCGAGCGCCGGCACGCTGGCATCGCGTTGCTCGCTGAGGTGGCGCACTGGTTCCCGGACGTCGCGCGCATCCTGGCGTCCGGCACGCTCGGGCCCGCGCACTCAGGATCGAGCTGCACGCGGCGATCGCGAAAGTCGTGGCTTCCGGCGACGTCGCCGACGCGATCGCGGGCGATCGCCGCCTGACCCGGCTGTTGGGGGGCGTGGTCTGGCCGTACCCGCATCTCAAACCCCCACGGACCGCGAATCACTGCGTGATGCATGACGCGCGCGACCCTTGACTGCCTGTCCGCTCGCCTCCGCCGGCCGTTGCCGCTTGCCGGAGACATCTCCGGCCTGGAGGGCCGCCTGGACGCGCTGCTCGACAACGGGCGTCATCGTGTACCAGAGCGCCTTGCGCGGCCCTTCGCGCTCTGCGACCAGGATACCGCACTGGGTCCAGTGCCGAACGACGTGCCGTGTGACGCCGAACCTGAGCGCCACCCCACGCACCGAGAGGCGCCCACGCTCGTCCTGTTCGCGGACCGGGCTTCGCCCGCCGGGACCGCGCGCTGCAGGAATGCGCTCCTTCCACCGCAGCTCGCCGACCGCGTGCGCAATGAACGGGGCGCCGAATCCATTGCGCATGCCCTGCTCGTTGAGCGCGGCGGCGATCTCTTGGTCGTTGCGGCCTTGGCCGGCGAGGTCGCGGATGACGGGAATCACCTCCGGCGGAGTGCGATGGCTCTGTCCCGACTGCGGCCGCGCGACCAGCACCTCGGTGGTGGCCCCCGTCTTCCACAGGATGCGGACCTTCGTCGATCGCTGCGGCAGGTCAATTGGCTCGAGCGCCACGTCCTCGACGAGCAGGCGCACCAGCTGTTTCCGCTCGGCCTGCGTCGTCGTGGGCGCTCGCCAGACGCGAGGCAGATCGCGCGCGAGCGCCATGATGGCCCGCCTGTCTTCTGCGCTCAGGTCGAGCTTGCGGGCACGGCGGGCCTGCTCGTACTCCTGTTCGAGCTGCGCGAGCTCGGTGAGCTTGCTGTTCCATCGGCTCTCGAGAGTGCGCGCCACGATGCGATTCTCGGGCTCGACGGCGTAGTACTGGCGCTCGGCTCGACGCGCTTCGTAGCGCAGTCGTTCGAGTCGCAGCTTCCATTGCTCGTCCACCTGGCGGCTCTGACGCTCCACTTCCTTGACCACGGCGAAGGACAGGTCGATCTCAGGAGGTGCCACTGCCTCGAGGAAGATCTCGACCACCTTCTCGTCGATCATGCGACTGGAGACGCTCCAGCACAGCGTGAGCGTCTCCTCGCGCTTGCCGCACTCGTAGCGAGGGGGCGCGGTGCCTCCGCTGACGACCACGCTCATGCGCCGGCCACACCGGCCGCACAACGCGAGCCCTTGCAGGAGCGCTGCGCCCTTCTTGGCCGCCCCCTTGTGATCCAGCCCCTGCGGCTTGGTGCAGTTTCCATCGAGCCGTCGCCGATTCTCCATGTGCTCCTCCCACGAGATGTACCCCTCGTGCGATTGCCGCAGAAACGTGATCCACTTGTCGCTCGCGCTCACGCGTTCGATCCGCTCACGCACCTCGCCATCGCACAGGACGCGCCGGTGTCGCTGCCGGCCGTAGACGTACGCGCCGGCGTAGAGAGGGTTGCGCAGGATCGCGGCGGCTCGGTTCTGGGTCAGCGGTCGCCAGACGATCTCTGCGGGCGCCGCGGCGTGTGCGTGGCGCGCCGGGAACAGGATGTTGTTGCGAAGGAAGTACCGCTGCACGGCTCGCGCGCTTCCGTCGATCCGGAATCGTTCGAACAGCAGCCGGATGGCTTTGCGGACCTGCTCGTCGGGTTCAAGCGTGAGCACCCCGGCCTTGTCGAACACGAGGCCCGTGGGCGGCACGAATGCCAGTTCGCCCTTCTGCGCCTTGTGCAGCTTCGCGCCATTCATCCGCAGCCGCATCATGTGGCGCTCGGCTTCACTCATCGTCCCTTTGAGCCCAAGGACGAGCCGGTCGTTGAAGTCGTTCGGATCGTAGACGCCATCGTCGTCGACGATGAGCGTCTGCGAAAGCGCGCTGAAGTCGAGCAGCCGGTGCCAGTCCGCCGACGAGCGCGCGAGCCGCGACACCTCGATCGCAAAGATGGCCCCGACATTCCCGAGGCTGACCTCCGCCACCAAGCGCTGGAAGCCGGTGCGCTTCTCGGCGCTCGCGCCGCTCCGACCGAGGTCCTCATCGATCACCGTGACCTGGTGTCTATCCCACCCGAGCTTGACGGCTTGATCCGCCAGCGCGTACTGCCGCTCGGTCGACTGCCGGTTCTCCATCACCTGCTCCAGCGTCGACTGCCGGAGGTACACGTAGGCCGATCGATCCAGATGGTCCCGTCGAATCTTCGAGCTCATCGGCGCCCTCGCTTGCGGCGACAGGGTCGCTGGTCGCCGCTTTGTGGATCACGCTGGCGAGGATGCCCAGGAGCTCCGCTTGGGTGCTCTCCGGTAGCGCTCGGTAGATCTCTCCCCGATCCTTCACGCCCTGCAGACAGCTTCGACGGCTTGCGATCCGGAGCAAGTTTTCCGTCGGTGGCGGTGGATGTGCGATCTGTGCGATCGGATCGCACACGCAGATCGGCCACGCGGGCGCTCAGCTCACAGAGCGCGTGCGGATCGAGGAGCGGAGTTCGGCCCCTCACACGCGGCGGTCGCGGTGCCGGTCGCTGGTCCGTCCACTCGACGGGCATGGACACGTGCCCACCGTCGGGGAAGCGCACCACGACGAACGAGCGTCCGCCCTTGCGGAAGCTCCAAAGCAGCGGCACCTCGCGGCCGCGGAAGGGGTGCACGCCATGCGTGACGACCAGGGTTGCGCGCGATGATTCCCGTCTCGACTGCGTCTTGTGGTGCCGGTCTGGCGGCACTTCCAGGGGCCCACCGGGACTCCAGGGCGGGGCCTCCGCGTCGCCGGGAGCGCGACGCAGACAAGCGCGGTCCGCGCAGCTGGGACAGACTGCGACAGTGTCTCGAACGGTGCCGATGGCGATCGTGAGAGAAGACATGTGGCGCTCGGCGTGCCATCCAGGAAGGCCCAAGCGGTGAGCGGAGAGGCCGCCTCGCGCCCGTGCGCGATCACGATAGGATCGGCCTGGCCCGACCGCGCGCCTGCTCCACCGGTGCGTGGTCCCGGGACTACGCACCGGTACTCGGGAGGTCCGAGGGGAGCCTTGTCGCTCGCGCTCCACGGGCAGGCCCGGCGCACCTGATCAGCGGGCTCATTGGCGGCACTGCGCCGGCCTGGCAGGCACTGCTATGTGGTGACCGCTCGCTGAGGGAGCGGCCGTCCGGATGTCCCGCGGGCGCTGCTGCGGCTCGGCAGCTGCGCGCGCCTCTGGTGTCACCAGATCGTGTCGCGCAGCACGAGCAAGGCCGCGCCGCCCGTAGCGAATCCGAGGGCACGGACGGCGCGAGATTGCGCGCACCCGCAGCGACCCGTGCACCCTGATGAAGCTCAGCGCGAGCACCCCTCCCCGTGTCCCTTGCGCGCCGGTCTCAGCGATCGCGACCTGCTGAGCAACTCTGCCGGACGGGGCGCCGCCGACGGAGCGGCCCACCTGGCAGGACGCCAGGTTCGCGTGCTGCGCGACTCGTGCCCGGTCGCAGCTGGGCTTCTGGGGCCACCCGTTCAGCTCGGCACAGCCGTCGTCGACGTTGAAGGCATCGACGCCGGTGTCATGGATGTCGAACACCGTGGACTTGCCGTTGCCCGGCGGGCCGGCCACGGTCAGCATCAGGGGCGTGGGCACAAGCCGGCCTCTGGGCGTCAGGTCACGACGCCGGTGTTCGAGCCGGGCAACATGTCGGCGGGCAGGTCCTGCGACGTCGCGTGGCCCTGCTCGTCGATGCGGCCGAGCTGCCGCAGGCGCCCGCGCTCCTCCAGCAGCCGTCGTCGGCCGGGCGCGAGTGACCGCGCGCGCCAGACGCCCCACGCTCGCTCGTCGATCGGATCGATGGATGCGAGGTCCGAAGCGCCGGAGCTGGGCCAGGGCGCGTGTGCAAGCGTCACGGATGCTCCGCCGCTCGTAGGGCCTGGTCACCACGAGCACGAGCGCCGGCGCCCTCGTCCCCACGGCACCCCGGAGCGTTGCGAGCAGCTCCGTACCGTTCGTGCTGGAAGGACCGAGGTCGGCGATGACCAGGTCGGGCACATGGCCAGGACAAGGCGCGCGATGTCGGCGGGCTGCCGCGCATACTCGACGATGCCGAGACCGTCGAGCGCCGCCTTCAGATCTGCGTCGGCGAGCGCCTCTTCCTCGAGGACCAGAACCTGGGCGGGGACCGTGATCCGAAGTCGATTCTAGCACCGGTGCGCACAGCGGGCCTCTGCTCGACCCACGCATGCCGCGGCCACGGCGGACACAGCGGAGCGCGATCGCCGCGGCGCCTCGATCGCGACGCTGATCGCGCTCCCTCTCCCCTGACCCCGGTGAAAACGGTCTCCCAAGAAGGGAGATGTCAAGGGCAGACTTCGCCGTTCACCCGATTTCCTTGCATCGGGTGGCACCTCCGCACTGGCACGGGCCTCCACACCTGGGAAGTCCGGGTCATGAGCGCCGCGGACCCACAAGTGTGCTGGCCATGAGCCGCTGCGCAGGTCGACGTTTCGCGCGAAGTCGAAGCACGTGCGTGTCCCAGAAATGGGGCACCAGTCTCCCAACGGGGCCTTCAAGGGGCCATTGCTTCATTCGGTGCTCCGAGGGGGCATAGCCTGCTGGTTGGAACTCCCCATCGCTGCCGGGGGCACAAGACCCTAGGGGATGCTCTCCCTCGAACCGAATTGGGTGCGGCTCCATTTCGACGACACGATCACCCGACCAAACGCAGGGCGGGACGCGGTCGCCCGATCTCTGCGACGGGTGATGGAGGACGCGGGATACCGGCCGCCGAAGGTCAGGAGCGAGAAGCACGACCAGCGCTACGTGGCAGTGCGCCCGAATCATATCTGGCACGCCGATTATGTTCATCGCTTCATCCACCGCGCCTCGACCTACAGCCTCATCTTCATCGACGACTGCTCGCGCTACGTGGTGGGTCACGGCGTGGACGACGCCGAGCGCGCCGATCTCGTGATCACGGCGTTCGAGGAGGCGGTGGCTCGACACGGCAAGCCCGAGGCGCTGATGCACGACAAGGGCGGGGCGTTCTGGTCGTGGCGCGGCATCTCGCGGTTCAGCGCGCTTCTGGCCGAGCTCGGCGTGGACCAGATCGTGGCCGAGCACAAGGAGTGGAACGGCAAGGTCGAGGTCTTCAACGCCAACCTGCAGAAGGAGTTCTTCAACGTCCACCGCTGCCACGATGTAAGCGAGCTGCGCAAGCGGTTGCAGGCGCATCTGCACTGGTACAACCACGCACGGACGAATCACGCGCTCGGTGGGCTGCTCGTGCCGGCCGACCGCTACTACGGGCGTGTCGAGGAGGTGCTGGCGCGCATCGAGGCTGGCGCCGGCCGCGACTCGCTCGACACGCTCGATCTGCGCGAGCGCTGCCTCGAGCTGTTCAAGGTGCAGAGCCAGGGCGGCGTACCGGAGGTGTGGCTGCTCGGCCGCAAGCTTCTCGAGCTGCGTCCGCCCGAGCAGAAATGAAGCGGTCCTTCCTGCGTCAGAGCGACGAGGGACAGTGGCAGTTGTCTAGGCCGCCAGTTCCAAACCGCACCGCGAAAGAAGGACCTTGGACCCTGTACCGCAGATCGACGCCGATGTCCCGCCTGTTGCGATCGCCGGCCTGCTGCTCTGCGCCCGGCCCCACCTGACCCATCTCGGCTTCGCCTCGCCCAGCGCTGCTGACATCCTCGCGAAGACTGGCGCCGGCCGCAGCCGCGCCTACGAGATCAAGGACACGCTCGACACACAGCTCTCCTCATTGGTCCGCCCCGTGGGCCGACCGGCGAGCGTGGCCGCGTCCGGCGCCGACACCGAGACCGCCGCCGCGCGCGTGACCGCGCAGATCCGCGACTTCGTCATGGACCATCCCGGTTGCGTGTCCGGCGGCGAACGCCGCCGCCGGTACTCGGATGACCTTCGCTGCTTCGTGCTCGAGCTACGCGCGACGCACGCCGATCTGGAACTGGGCGCGTTTGCCCAGGCAGCCGGCGTTCCACGCCCCACGCTCGAGGCGTGGCTCGCTGATCCGCAGCCGCCCGCGCCCGAGAGTCGGCCGGCCTGGGATCCAGACCCGGCACGCGGTCCGCGCGTTGAGATCGTGCTTCTGGCGTG
>JAHFDS010000655.1 GCA_023248855.1 Myxococcales bacterium | reverse complement strand
CGCGTGTCGGCGTCGCCGCGCCTCGACGAGGTGCCGATCCTGCGCCCGCGCAAGTCCTTCACGGGGCCGGCGATCCTGCTGGCCAGCGTGGCCGCCGCGGGCGTGCTCGGCGCCGTCGCCTACCGCGGCAAGCTCATGGCCCTTGTCGGCGGGGGCAAGGGCGTGCGCGATCCGGGCTTCGACAGGGCCCTCGCGGCGATGGCGCGCGACACGGACGAGGCGTTCACCGAGGCCGAGCCGCTGCTCGAGCGCACCGCCGCGCAGCACGGCGACGATGCAGGATCGCTCGCGGCGCTGGCCGAGCTCTACGCGCGCTGGGCCGACGCGCTGTCGATCGAGGCGCGCCTTTACGAGGAGAAGGCCCGGCGTGGCCCTGGCGACGCGGCCGCGCGCGCCGACGATCGGCGCAAGCAGGCGGTCCGGCGCCTGGGCGAGGCCAAGCTGTCGGCGACGCTCGCGTACGGTCGTGCCCCCGAGTCGGCCGAGGTCGCGCGCGCCTACGGGCTCTACCTGGCGCTATCGGACGCGCCTGCCGCGGACATCGCCAAGGCGCTTTCCCGCGGCCGTGTCGGGCGGGCCGATGTCGCGCTGGTCGAGGCCGTGCACCGGCGCCGACAAGGCGATCTCCACAGTGCTTTCGAGCACGCCAGCGCCGCGGGGGTGAGTGCCCACGCACGCCTCCTGGCCGCCGTGCTCGCGCACGAGACCGGAAAGGACAACCAGGCCAAGGCGCTCGCGGAGCGGCTCGTGGCCGAGGATCCGCAGCAGGATCGCGCCCGGCTCCTGCTCGCGCTCCTGGCGACGCCGGCGCAGGCGCCCCCGCGCGACGCAGCGGCCGACGACAGGCCCAAGGAAGCCAAGGAGCCCGTGGCCGAGGTCGGTCCCGACCAGCTGGTGGCGCAGGGCAACAAGCTGCTCGAGAACGGCCGCGGGGCCCAGGCCCGAAAGCTGTTCGAGCGGGCGCTCGAGAAGCGGCCCGGTCATCCAGCCGCGCTGCTCGGGCTCGGGATCAGCCTCTACGAGTCGCACCAGTACGCGTCGGCCGTCAACGCGCTGCGAAAGGCCAAGGACGCCGGCGACCGCGAGGCAGGCTTCTACATCGGCGAGTGCTACCGGGCCCAGGGCGAGGCCGAGCGCGCGCTCGTGGCGTACAAGGCCTATGTCGAGGGCGGCGGTCGCGAGAACCTGCCGGTGGCCAAGACGGCCATCAAGGCGCTCGAGCGCGAGGCGGCCCCCACGGAAAAGAAGCCGCCGCAAAAGCGCGAGCCCGACTCTGCGGAGCCCAAGCCGGAGGCGCACCTGCCGCCGCCCGAGCCCGCGCCGAGCGAGTGAGGGCGCGTCAGACCAGCTCGTCGATGCCGCACAGCCCGGCGCAGGTCGACAGGAGCCCGGTCGCGCACAGGAGCAGCTGGTAGGCGTCGCCCAGCTCGAGGCCCGCGAGCGCGACCAGCACGAGCCCGGTGCCCGTGACCCGGGCGGCCCCGCGCGAGAGGGCGAGCGCCGTGGCGACGAAGACGAAGGCGAACACCGCCGCGATCTGCACGAGCGCGTAGAGCGTCGTCGCCGGGGGCAGAAGGCCGAGCGCACGCGCGGCGTGGCCCGCGGTCCCGTGCCCGATGAAGTGCAGGATGCCGTACCAGCTCGCGAGGACGAGCGCGAGCAGCGCGGCGCGACCGCGGGCCAGCCCCGCGGCTCCGAGATCGGGCAGGAGCAGGGAAGGCAAGAGCACCGCACACGAGAGCACGCCCAGCCGCGCGATCGCGAGGAGGTGCTCCGGGAGGGCCTCCAGGGCGGGCGCGAGCGGGGTCGCGATCTCGGCGGCATGGGCCCAGCCGTGCAGGACGATCGGCAGCGTCACAAGGCCCGCTGCGACGCGCGCGCGGCCCGAGCCGCCGCGGAGCAGCACCACCACGAACAGACCGAGGGCCAGCGAGGCCAACCCGAGCTCGGCGTGGACCTGCAGGCGCGCGGTCGGCGCGACGAGCGCCACCGCGGCGAGCGGCAAGAACGCCAGGCCGAGCGCGCCCACGAGGATCCGCGCGGCGAGCGGCAAGACGTCGCGCCGGCGCACCAGCTGCCAGAGGCTCACCGCGAGGGTCAGCGCAGCGAGCGTGCCGACCAGCGAGGACGCGAACGCGTGCAGCCGTTGCGGGAGGTCCCCGCCGGTCCAGAGCCGGTTCAGGACGAGCTCGCCGAGCGCGCACGCGACGAGCAGTCGGAAGGGATCGAGCCAGGAGATGCTCGCATGCTACCGCGGAAGCGGCGCCCGGGCCCCTCCTGGTTGCAGGTCCGCGTCCTGCCGCGTCAGGGCGAGATGCGCCCGAGCGTCCGGAGCGTCACGTCGGCAGACAGCTCCTGGTACGACAGGACGGGGAGCTTCGGCCGCGCGAGCTCCACCAGGCGCCGGACGAAGCGGCGCAGCTCGATCGAGGTGACGAGCACCGCCGCGCCCGGTTCCTCGGGTACCACGCGACGCAGCGCCGCGAGGATGTCGCGCTGCAGCTCGGGCTCGAGCGCGAGGTAGCTGCCCTGCGCGGTACGCTGCACGCCACCGCGCACGGCGTCCTCGATCGTGGGATCGAGCACCCAGGCCTCGAGCTCGCCCCGGGGTGCGAAGCGGTGCGAGAGCTGACGCCGCAGCGCCACCCGGACCTGCTCGGTGAGCGAGATCGGGTCCTTGTCGAGCTGCGCGGCGTCCGCGAGCGCCTCCACGATGCCGCGCAGGTCTCCGATCGCGATGCCCTCTTCGAGCAGCCGGCGCAGCACCTCGGCGAAGAGCTGTGGCGAGAACAGGCGCGGCACGACCTCGCGCACGAGGGCCGGGTGCGTCTTCTCGAGCGCGTCGAGCAGGAGCTGCGCCTCCTGGATGCCGACGAGCTCGTGCGCGTGGGAGGACAGCGCGCCCGACAGCTGCTCACACAGCGCGCGCTCGGCGGCCTCGCCCGAGAGCTCGACCGGCAGCGCGCCCACTCCCACCGGCTGGCCGAACAGGCGCACCCTCACCCCGCGCGGGGGAAGGTCGATCGCGCCGCGGATCTCGACGGTCGGCAGGGGCGCGCCGAGCGCATCCGCCACGGCTGTTCGGGTCGCCTCGACGGCCTGGCCGAGCAGCGCCGCCCGCATCTCGCCCGCGCCCGGCAAGAGC
>JAHFDS010000233.1 GCA_023248855.1 Myxococcales bacterium | reverse complement strand
CGCTTCGCCAGCGCCTACGCGCGCGCGGTGGTCGCGCGAACCGGGGGCGACCGGCTGGCGGCGGCGCGCTCGCTCGACATCAGCCTGCGTTCGCTCTACCGCTACCTGCAATAGCCGATCGCCGGCGCCCCAGAAAATGGCGCCGCGGGACAGCCATTGGCACTTCTGCGCGCCTTCGCGGCTCGACGCGTCCTGCAACCTCCCGATCTGCCATCGTCCCGCACCTGGCACGGACGCTGCTTTCCCTGCAGCAGGAGGTCCCGATGCGTTCCACGATCGCGCTCGCATTCCTGGCCGCCTGCAGCCGCGACCCCAGCGCCATCGTCGCCCAGGAGCACGACGGGACCGGGGGCGAGCCCGCGCTGATAGAGCCTGTGCGTCGGATGCCCGACGTCGCCCAGGCGGCCGACCCGGTGGCCAGACCCCAGGGCGCCGTGGCCCAGGGGCGACAAGAAGCCGCACGCGCGACGCGCAGCGCGCGCGCGAACCTGGAGGAGCTGCGGCGCATGCTCGAGCGCTCCGCCTTCGAGGATCGAACCCCCGCCCAGATCGCCGCCGACGAGGCGGTCGCGACCGACGTCCGCTTCGACCTCACGGTCGAGCCCACCCTCTCCGACTGCTCGTTCGAGGCGGCGGCCATCGACGGCGTGGTGCTCCTGCGCGGGCGCGTGCCCTCGCAGGGCAAGCGTGCGCAGGCCATCGCCGTCGCCGCCTCCGCCCGCGGCGTCAAGCGCGTCATCGATCGGCTGGTCGTCGCACCGCCCGAGGCCGCGTCGGCGCGCTGAGGGGACCGGGCTGAAATGCGAGTCTGGCTCCGTCAGACGCTCGTCACCGTCCGGAACATCCGCGCCTGGCGGCGCGACATCACGACGTCGGGCCCCCCCCGAAGTCGCACACGCAATCGTCCGCCAGCGGCGAGGCTCACGCCCTCGACGAAATCCAGGTTGAGGACTTGCTGACGATTGGCGCGAAAGAACCGCCGCGCATCCAGATGCGGCTCCAGACTGACGAGGGAACGACAGAGGAGCGGGCATATCTCTCCCCAGAACAGCTGCACGTAGTTGCCCTCGGAAGTACAGAGACACGAGCATGAGCTCCGGCAACCGGGTCTCGTTCGCCTCCGGCCCGACGTCTTCGATCATCGAGCACGCCATCCTCGCGTCGGACGCGTTTGGCGTCCGGCTGCCTCCACTCGATCCCGCCGCGATCTACGTCCTCTTCTACGACCAGCACGTCACCGTGACCGGCTTCCAGGACACTGGCGGCGCCTGCGTCACCCAGGCGATTTGCGCAGAGCACTCGTCCTTCTTGACGAGTCTCGAGAACGGCAAGACCGCGAGCATCAAGTACGCGAGCATCCCGTACACAATGAGCTGTCCCTGCTGTGTCCCGCCCCCCATCCGTGGGACCGCCGGCCCCAGCGGCTGGCCCGGCGCGGATGCGATGGTGACCCACCTCGCGCACGAGCTCACCGAGACGATCACGGATCCCGAGGGCAATGCTCCCGGCGGCCTCGCGTGGGCGGGCGCCGGCAACGAGGCCGAAAATGCCGACCAGTGCTACGGCCAGTTCGGATCCACCTACCAGGTCAATGGATCGCGCGCGAACCAGCACATCGGCGGTCGCGACTACCTGGTGCAGCAGAACCTGGTGGTAAGGCCGCTCGCGTTCTCCTGCGCCTCGGCCTATGACGATCCCCCCGCCCCGACGACCGGCTACGCAGGGTGCTACGTGGACGATCCAGCCCGCGCGCTTCCGGCGCAGCTCGGCGGCGCCAACAACACCGTAGACAGCTGCATCCAGCTCGCGGCCGCTGCCGGGTACCGCTACGCCGGCTTGCAGTGGCACGGCTACTGCTTCGCCGGAAACGCGCTCGGCTACGTGCGCGTTCCGGACTCCGAGTGCAACACGGCGTGCAGCGCAAATCCTGTGGACACCTGCGGCGGCGCCTGGCGCAACAGCGTGTGGAACGTGGCCAACCGCCCGCCCCTCGGTTACGTCGACCTGGTGGACGCAAGCGGATGTGTCTGGGGATGGGCTTGCGATCCCGACGCTCCCGGACAGTCCGTGCGGGTCGATTTCTACAGCGCCGACGGCCAAGGGCTCCTCGGACCGTGGCTCCAGGCCACCAGCGCCGACATGGGCAACGAGGCCGGGGTCACAGCGGCCTGCGGCGGCGGCGGTTTCCACCGTTTCATGAGCTGTCTGCCGCCCTGGACGAAGGGCCAGAGCTTCTTCGTCAGGGCGATCGATCTTGGCGACCCAGGCTCGTCCTCACCCCTGGGCGGTCCACCGTGCTCGGGCACCCTTTGCAGAAACGGCGTGCTCGTGCAGAGCGATCGCACCTGGCGCCAGACCGCCAACGTCGGCCGCGACGACTGGACCAGCCTGCATTACAGCGACGCGAGCTGGGGCGCGGCGGTGCAGGAGGGTAGCTACGGCACGGGGCCCTGGGGAACGGTGCCGCGGTTCCCCGCCGGCACGCCCGCAGTCTGGATCTGGAGCTACGACTCACGCAGCGGCAATGACTCCCAGCGCGTCTACTTCCGCAAGGTATTCACAGCGTCCGGCTCGGCCGCCACCCTGACCCTTACCGCCGACAACACCTTCACGGCGTACCTGAACGGCAGCCGGGTCGCGAGCGGCAGCGACTGGACGATCTCGCAGACGGCAAGGGCCCCCCTGCTCGCGGGGGACAATGTGCTGGCGGTCGAGGTGGCGAACGGGGGCGGGCCAGGAGGGCTCCTGGTGGATGTCCGCTAGAGGAAGAGGAAGGAGAGGACGATCGATGAAACGCGTTCTTCTTGCAGTGACGGTGTCGTCACTGGCTGCGTGCGGCGGTAGCGCGGCCGAGGCACCCCAGACCGCCGAGGAGGCCGCGGCGCTGGGTTATCAGTGCGGTGCGTGCGTCTGGGGCTCACATCCCGTCGGATACCGCTGCGACGCCGCTTGCGGTGGGTGTGGCGTATTCGGCGATATCCCCAATTCGGTCGACTGCGAGGCCAACACCGGAAGCTTCGGCCAGTGCGGATTGGGCTGCCCGCTTGGCTATCACGTTACTGGATACACCAACAACTACAACTGCGGCATACCACGTACCACGCTCTTCAACTTCACTTCTTGCGCCATCAATCAGGGAGGCGCGTTCAAGAGCTGCGGACGAGGTTGCCCAAGCGGGTACGCCCCCACCGGGATGGGATTCAACTACAATTGCCGTCCCGATAATGCCGCTGACCTGAGCGAGAATGAGACGTCGTGCCAGCTCGCCTGCGACGCGACCACACCCTGCCAAGCAACGCTGGTGCAGTACGGCCTCGTCCATTACTGCCGCAGCATGAATGGTGGGCCGTATCGCTGGATGACCCCTGACCAGTACAACGTGTATTGCAACAATTCGGGCCAGGTCTGCCGAAGCGACGCGCGCTGCAGCACGACGCACACCTATTGTTCGAATCCCGACTGGGCGCCGCACTGGGGACCGCCCTCGAGCTGCGGGCAGGCGTACTGACATGGGCGGAGCAGGCCGGCGCCGAGTCGCCACCAACCGCACGGAGGTATCATGAGGATCACCACAGACGCCGCGCTGCGGCTAGCCGAGCTTGGAGCCTTAGCTTGCCTGAGCCTGGCCGTGGCCGGTTGCGGGCAAGGGGAGGCGGACGCCCGAGCCGTTGCGGCCGGTCCGAAGGTCGCCAGCCTCGGCGTCACGAGCTACCAGATCACCGTGCGAGGTGGCACGGAGGAGGTTTCACTGCGCGACTCTTCCGGCCACCCGGCCGGAACCGTTCTGGCGCGTGCGGCCCAGGAGGCTGGTGTCACGATCCAGTGGGCAGAGCAGCCCGTGAGTCTACGATTCGACCAGGCCGCAGGTCGGCTCACGGTGAGTGACGCTGGCGGTCGCCAGGCGACGTATTCGCGTAGCCGCAAGGGATGGACTGGAGACCTGAGCATCCTGCAGGCGGCCCGCACTCAGCTCGCACTGTTCGGCTCGGTCGCCGAAGACCTACGGGCAGGAGCATCGCCGCCCGATCTCAGGACCATCTACTTGATACATGACGAGTGCCCAGGCCCCGGAGCGGGATGCCTCTCGGGCGGTCTTCCGGCGGGTGGTGGCACCGATGCCAGCCCTACCCGAGCGTGTAACCTGGCACAGGGATCCGCCTTCTACAATGGGCGCAATGTCTGTTGCAGCGGTTCGGCGTACGCCGATTGCGAGCACTGCACGTTCGACAGTGGCACCGCAGCGTGGAGCTGTCCAGCTATCTGCTACTGAGCGAAAAGCGCGGCCGACGCGCGCACCGCTCCCTGGCGCGCCCAAGCCGCCGGGTTTCGTACGCGAGCATGCGCCTCGGCGCATGTGACCGCACCGGTGCTGGCCACTTCGGCCCGTCTCTGGCAAGCTTGAGGTCCGGCCCGTTGTGGCAAGGGGCATCCCATGAGCAGCAAGCGCGACGCTTGGTGGCCGCTCGCACGCAAGCTCGACTGGGACTTCTCCTACGTGCGCGAGGAGGAGGTGTTCCCCGAGGTCGTTTCGGGCCGGCCGTGGCTGCCGCACGCGGCGTGGGCCGACTGGGACGAGCCCTATCACACGAGCTTTCGCGACTACGTGACGACCCAGGCCGACAAGGACGCGGCCGTGTATGCGGTGCGCGACGCCGTCGGCGGCATCGAGGACTACCGCCGGCTCGCGGCGCCCTGGGTGAGCGGCCTCAAGCTGCACGCGGCCACGCTCGCGCTCGCCGAGTTCGCGGCGGTGATCGGCAACCTGCGCGCCGCACGGTTCGGCCGCGACAGCGCCTGGCGTACGAGCGCCACCTTCGCCGCCCTCGACGAGACGCGCCACACCCAGATCCCGCTGCTCGTGATGCACGAGCTTCTGCGCTGGGATGCCCAGTTCGACTGGACGCATCGCTTCTACCACTCGAACAACTGGGTCGCCATCGCGGCCCGGCACCTCGCCGACGAGCTGCTCCTGGCGTCGGATCCGATCGAGTTCTCCGTCGCCACGCACTTCGTGTTCGAGACCGGCTTCACGAACCTCCAGTTCGTGGGCCTGTCGGCGCTGGCCCACGAGGCCGGCGACGCGCTGTTCGAGCGGATGACGAGCAGCATCCAGACCGACGAGGCGCGTCACTCGCAAGGCGGCCATCCGGTGCTGGAAAAGCTCGTCCAGCACGACAAGGCGCGCGCGCAGGCGTTGCTCGACAAGTGGTTCTGGCGGTCCTGGAAGCTGTTCTCCGTGATCACGGGCTTCGCGATGGACTACCTGACGCCGCTTGCCCAGCGCACCTCGTCGTTCAAGGAGTTCACCGAGGAGTGGATCGTCGATCAGTACCTGCGCATGCTCGAGGAGTACGGCCTCGAGCGGCCGTGGTACTGGGACGAGTTCGTGGCGTCGCTCGACACGCACCACCACATGGTCTACGCGGCTGCGTACACCTACCGCAGCACGGTGTGGTTCGATTTCGCCTTGCCTGGGCCGGACGAGCGCGCCTGGCTGCGCGAGAAATACCCGCGCCATTGGGACGACTTCGACGCGATCTGGGAGCAGGTGACCGAGCGCTGGCGCCGCGCCGACCCGGGCAACGACCTCGCCGTGCATGGCACCGCCATCGTCGGCTTCTGTGACCTGTGCCAGCTCGTCCTGTGCGGCGGCACGCCGTCCGACAACACTGCCCGGACGGTGGAGCGTGGCGGCAAGCGCTACATGTTCTGCTCCGAGCCCTGTCGCTGGATCTTCGAGCGCGAGCCCGAGCGCTACGCTGGCCATCGCGACGTGGTCAAGCGCGTGCTCGCGGGCGAGGCGCCCGCGAACCTGGTGGCGCTCGTGCAGCAGTACTTCGGCCTGTCGTTCTCCACCTGGGGCAAGGACGTCGCGGGCGGGTGCTACCCCTTCATCGAGCGGCAGCCGCGCCGCCGCCGGACCACCGAGCCGCCCCGCGTGCAGGCGCGGAGCGGGCTCCGGGGGGAGCTCTTGCCTCTTTACGCCTTCCTCGCGGGGGACACGCTCGGCCTCCTGGTGCTGGCCCACGAGGGCGACAGCATCGAGGAGCTGGCGGCGCTGGTGGCGCGCTCGGCCCGGGTGCGCGTCGCGCCGCAAGGTCGGCTGACGGTCCGCCACCAGGGCCTCGTGCTGCGATCCGATACCAGCGTCGAGGCCGCGGGCCTCCGGCCGCTCGACCGCGTGGACGTGGTGCTCGATGCACGATGACGTCACCGAGCGGAGAAACCGGGTCGGCCCGGTGCTGCACCGGGGCCCCGTGACGAGCGCCGTGCTCGACGCGATCCGCGCCGAGAACGCCGACGTGGAGCTGCTCGATCGCGGCGCTTACGTGCGCGTCCTGGTCCCGCGCCGCTGCGTGGTGACGCGCGCGGCCGTGGAGGCGCGGCTCGGTCGGCCGTTCCGGCTGCCGGCGGACCTCGAGCCCATCATGCCGGCCTTCAAGGGACGCTTCCGCGTCAGCGACGACGAAGGCGTCTGGGAGGTGCTGTCGCGATGATGCCGGGGCGCGGCAAGCTCGAGACCTACTCGCTGCTGGGCGCGCGCGAGGCGCCGCCCGACGAGTACGAGATCGTCACGACGCGCCTGCTCTACTACGTGGGGCGCGGCTTCGAGATCGACCTGCCGATCGGGGCCTTTTACCGCGCGCACCAGGAGGGCTCGCCCCTGCAGGTGGCCGACTGGGAACGCTTCGAGGATCCGAGACGCACCACCTACGCGGCGTACACGCGGCTCGAGCGGGCGCGCGAGGAGTCGCTCGACACCGCGCTCGCGGCCCTCGATCCCGACGCCGACGCGCGGCTCCCGGTGGCGTGGCGGGCGACCCTCGGGCGCGTGCTCGCGCCGCTGCGCTACCCGCTGCACGGGTTGCAGATGCTCGCGAGCTACGTCGGCCAGATGGCGCCGAGCGGTCGCATCGCCCTGTGTGGGCTGTTCCAGGCGGCCGACGAGATCCACCGCATCGAGCGGCTGGCGATGCGCCTTGCCGAGCTGCAGGAGCGGTGGCCCGGGCTCGGCGCCGACGCGCGGCGACTGTGGCAGGAGGATCCAGCCTGGCAACCCGCGCGCGAGGTGATCGAGCGGCTGCTCGTGGCGTACGACTTCGGGGAGGCGTTCGCGGGCCTGCAGCTGTGCGTGCGGCCGCTGTTCGATCGCGTCGCGACCGAGCTCGGCGCGCTGGCCGCGATGCACGGCGACGTGCGCACCGCGGCCGTGCTACGCGCGCTCGGGGAGGACGCGGCGTGGCACCGCGAGTGGTCGACGGCGCTCGTGCACCTCGTCGTGACCGTGCCGGAAAACCGCGCCGTGCTGGCCGGCTGGGTCGGGACCTGGAACCCGCGCGCGCGCCTCGCGGCCGCCGGGGTGCTGGACGCGCTCGGGGCCTCAGCGCGGCTGCCGGCGATCTGGGCCGAGCATGCGCGCCTGGGAGCGCTCGGCGCATGAGCCCCGCGGTGCGCCGATGAGCGAGCGCGGCATCGGCGAGAACGCCTCGCGGGCGCTCGCGCTGGCCGAGCGGTTGCTCCGCTTCTCGTCGACCGATGCCCTCCTGGCCTTCGACGCCGAGCTGCGCTGCACCTACGTGAGCGACGCGCTCGAGCACCTCTTTGGCCTGCCGCGCAGCGCTTGCCTGGGCCGCCGGCTCGGCGAGGTGTTCCCTTCCCTGGCGCGGGCCGACGAGGAGGACCACCTGCGTGCGGCGCTCGCCGGTCGGGCCGAGGTGTCGCGCGCGTGCGCGTTCGAGCGACCCGATGGGGCGCCAGGCTGGTTCGAAGCCTACTACTCGCCGCTCGAACCCGAGCCGGGGCGCATCGAGGGCGCGGTGGCGCTCGTGCGCGACGTCACCGAGCGCGAGCTGGCCGAGCAGCGCCTCGGCGAGAGCGAGCGGCGCTTCCAGATCATGGCGGACTCGGCGCCGGTGCTCCTGTGGATGGCGCGCGACGACTCCCTGTGCACGTTCTTCAACCAGACCTGGCTGCGCTTCACGGGCCGCACGGCGGCCCAGGAGTGGGGCGTCGGCTGGGCCGAGGGCGTGCACTTCGAGGACCTCCAGGCCTGCCTCGACGCCTATCTGGCCGCGTTCGGCGAGCGGCGCGCGTTCGAGATGGAGTACCGCCTGCGCCGCGCTGACGGCGAGTACCGCTGGATCCTCGACCGAGGCGTCCCGCGCTACATGCCGGACGGCACGTTCGCAGGCTACATCGGCTCGTGCGTCGACATCACGGAGCACCGGCAGCTGGAGGCCGAGCTGCGAACCTCGCTGCGCGGCAAGGACGACTTCCTCGCGATGGTGTCGCACGAGCTGCGCACCCCCATTGCCGCGCTCTCCCTGCAGCTCGACCTCCTGCATCGCGAGCCGCTCCAGGATCACCCGCGCGCCCTCGGGCTCGCCGGGCGGATGCGAGGCTCGGTGGACCGCATCACCACGCTCATCGACTCGACGCTGCAGCTTGCACGCATCAAGGGCGGCCACCTGGTGGTGGAATCGCAGCGCTTCGACCTCGTCGCCGTGACCGAAGGGGCGCTCTCGGACCTGCGCCCGCAGGCCGAGCGCAAGGGCCTCACGCTCACGCTCTCCGTCGGGCCGGCGCTGGCGCCGCTCGAGAGCGACCAGGCGCTCGTGCGGCTCATCCTCGCGAACCTGGTCGGAAACGCCGTCAAGTTCACCGAGGCGGGCGCCGTGGAGGTCACCCTGTCGGCGGCGCAAGGCGTGCATCGCATCGAGGTGGCGGACACCGGACCGGGCATCTCGATGGACGATCGCGAGCGCATCTTCCGCCCGTTCGAGCAGGTCGCGTCGCGCCGGCAGAAGCACAAGCCCGGCGTCGGCCTCGGCCTTTCGCTGGTGCGTTCGCTGACGGCCGCCTTGCGCGGCGAGGTGGACCTCGAGACCGAGCTCGGCCGCGGCAGCCGCTTCACGGTCGCCCTGCCTTCGGGCGCGCTCACAGGTTTGCGGTGAGGCCGAACAGCAAGGCGTACCAGGTCGGCGCGGCGCCGCGCTGGCTGGTGCCGACCGGGTAGACATCGAACCGCAATGGCTGGAAGGACGCCTGCAGCACGTTCTCCTTGATCACATAACGCAGCTCGAGGCCGAGGTTGAGCGCGAGGGCGACGTCGCCGTCATTGCCATTGCAGCAATGGGAGAGCACGCCCAGGCCCGCCCCCGCGCGCGGCACGAGGTACATCGGGACGCCCGACACGAGCCGGAAGTGGCCCTCGACGCCGGGCTCGATCTGAAAGCGCGTCAGGCCGCCGCCCACGCCGAGCTCGAACGGCAGGATGAGCGAGTGGGTTGCATATGGGTCCCTGCCGAAGTCGAACCCGAGGTGCAGCTGCCCAGGGGCGTCGTTGATGCCGAGCGAGGGCCCGAGCTGGACCTGCGCCTCGTAGGGGCTGCGCAGCTGCGCGGAGGCGACCCGGGGCGACAGAAGCCACGGCAGCGCCCCGGCCATCACCAGCGCGAGCAGCTTCGGAAATCGGTCGATGAGTCGATGCATGGGCACCTCCTGGCTCTGCGATTAGCAATGCCTGGGCCGCAATTCAGGCGGCGAGGCGGCGCCGCAATGGCCTCCCGGGGCGGGCCACGCACCGATTCTGACGTCGCCGCGCCAGAAACTGGCCGCGCGCGCCAGCCCCTGACGGGGACGATGGCCCAGAGCCCCTCGATCGATCGCGCGCGTCACGGGCACGCGCGATGCTTTCGTCGGAGGGAAAGCCCAACCAAGGGAGGACGTCATGGGCCTATTCACCCTCGACAAGGAACCCGAAGTGTCCCCCGCACCCCCGGCGATCCCCGGTGCGACCGTGGCCGATCTCGTCACTGGACCGCCGCGCGTCGTCTACGGAAGCACCGCCCTCACGGAGGTCAAGAGGCTCCTGCGCGCGGAGCTCTCGGGCGCGCTGCCCGTCATCGATCTGGACCGGGTGCTGGTCGGCATCGTGACCGAGCACGACCTGGTCCTGCGCGCCTACTCCGAGGACAAACCGGTGACGGCCCTCCTGGCGCGGGACGTCATGACGACGCACCCGCACGGCGTCCGGCTCGACGACTCGATCGAGACGCTGATCCGCAAGATGGACCGGTACGGGCTACGCTGGGTGCCCGTGGTCGACGAGCAGCGCCGCGTGGTCGGCCTGGTCTCCCTCGGCGACATCGCCCAGCGCGCAGACGGCGATCCGGGGCTGCGCGGCGTGCTCGCGCACGTGGCGAGCCGCCGGTCGTTCTGGGATCGACTCTGGCAATGACCGAACCTTGACGGGGCCACCCATGTCGGCAATGAACGGCGCCCCCAGGTGCCAGAAACTGGCACGGCCGCCAATGGGTGGCACGTCATTTACAAAGATTCGCAATGCTTCCGGGCGCAGCGCGCTGGCATGAAGCCTGCTCCAGAAAGCCCCGGCAGGAGGTCTCTATGCGCATCATCGCCCGCTCTCTTTCCTTCACGGCCATCCTCATATCGCCGTGGGTGGCTCACGCGAACACCGGCCGCCTCAACGTGCGCCTCGAGGCGGGGGCGGCGATGTCTCAGCTGCGCGCGACTCCGGCGGACAGCCCGACGGGGCTGCACGGCGGGATGAGCGTCGATGCTGCGCTCGCGCGCTGGGTCGCGGTCACGCTCGGCGCGCAGGTCGACACGTTCAAGTGGTCGAGCGCCCAGGATGCGCAGGCCTCGGTGCTGGCCAAGACCGGCCTTCTGCTCACCCCCTACAACACCGACAAGGGCACCGGCTGGGTCGAGACCGCCGCGGGCGTCGGGCGGCTCGAGGAGGCGAACCGCCTCGGCCTGTCCTTCGGCGCCGGTTACCAGGCCAACTTCGGCCGGCTCGGCATCGGTCCGTTTGCGCGCTACACGCAGTTCGTCGTGCCGCGCGGCGACGCCGCGATTTCCACCGCCGACGGACGCGCCCTCGACGGCACCGACGTCAAGATGGCGATGATCGGCGTCATGGGCTCGGTGACCGCGGTCAAGGAGAAGAAACCGGAGGTCGCGCCGCCGCCGCCGCCGCCACCGCCGGTTCCGACGATCAAGGACTCCGACGGCGACGGCGTCATCGACGACGTGGACGAGTGCCCGGGGACGCGAAAGGGCGTCAATGTCGACGGCAAGGGCTGCGAGCTCCAGCCGCCGCCGCCGCCGGCCGACAGCGACGGGGACGGCGTGCCGGACGTCAAGGACGCCTGTCCAGGGACCGCGCTCGGCGCCAAGGTCGATGCAATGGGCTGCCCCGAGCCGCCCCCACCGCCCAAGGACACGGACGCCGACGGCGTGCCGGATGACAAGGACGCCTGCGCCGACACCACCGCCGGCTTCCCGGTGGACCCGCAGACCGGCTGCGGCGTGCTCCCGGCGGAGTCCTTCAAGCTGCCCATGGTCGTGTTCGGCAGCGCGACCGCGGAGCTTGCGTCCACGTCGATCCCGCAGATCGCCCAGCTGGCCAGCTTGCTGGTGGCGAACCCCAATGCGCGTCTCGACATCGTCGGCCATGTCGCGGACGACGGCCGCTCCAATGCGGCGCTGCGGCGTCTGGCCCGGAAGCGCGCCGAGGTGGTGAAGAAAGAGCTGGTCGGACACGGCGTCTCGAGGGCCCGCCTCAAGGTGGTGGCGGCGCGGGAGGCGGACGACGACGGCGTCGAGTTCATCGTCAAACGACGTTGAGGAGGAGGAGAGGACAATGAGAACGCACACGCTATGCTCGCTCGCAATCGCGATGGCGACCGCCGTCGGCTGCAAGCAGGAGACGAAAGAGCACACGCCCACCGAGCCGGCCCGGCCTGGACAGGAACAGGCGACGCCCGAGGCCAGCCCGACACCGCTCGACCGCGAGTCCCTCACCGCCCGCGCCAAGGAAGACCTGCGCGACCTCGACGCCCGCATCGCCGCGTTCGAAGCGCGGATCAAGGCGATCGCCGAGGACAAGCGCGGAGAGCTCGCGCCGCTCGTGCAGGACCTGCGGGCGGCGCGCGAGTCCCTCGCCGGCGGGATCACCGCCCTTTCGGCGACCGGCGCGGCCCAGCTCGCCGACGCGCGCTCCGCCGTCGAGCGTGCCCTCGAGCGCACCGAGAAGGCGCATGACGCCCTGGCTGAAAGGATCGGCAAGCTCGACGCGAACGCGTCGCGACCCGACGGCTGGCTGACAATCAAGATCAAGGCCAAGCTCGCGGCCGACGCTCAGGTCAACGCCACCGACATCCACGTCGGCACGACCGAGGGCGTCGTGACGCTCATGGGCACCGCGCCCACCGAGACCGCGCATCTTCGAGCCATCGAGGCGGCGCGCTCCACGCTAGTCGTCAAGCGCGTGATCGAGCGGATCACCGTCGCGCCCAGTCAGGCCCCCAGTCAGGCCCCCAGCCAGGGGGCCCCGTAGACGGATGCCACGCACGCTCGAAGAAGCAGTGTCGCTGCTTCGGAAGAGGAGAAGGCGAA
>JAHFDS010000654.1 GCA_023248855.1 Myxococcales bacterium | reverse complement strand
GGCGCGAGCCCGAACGGCTGAGCTGCGGCGCCGCTACGCCAGGCGATCGGTCGCGGCGACCAGCGCCTTCGAGATGTTTGGCTCGGTGGCCGAGTGGCCGGCGTCCGCGACCACGACGAGCTCGGCCTCGGGCCACGCACGGTGCAGGGCCCACGCGCTGTCCATCGGACAGACGACGTCGTAGCGCCCCTGCACGATGACGCCCGGGACGTGGCGGATGCGGCCGACGTTGCGCAGGAGCTGGTCGTCGTGCTCGAAGAAGCCCTTGTGGAAGAAGTAGTGCGCCTCGATGCGCGCGAACGCGAGCGCGAACTCGTCCTCCGCGTAGTGCTGGACGAAGCCTGCGTCGGGCAGGAGCTTGCTCGTCATGCCCTCCCAGGTGGCCCACGCCTTGGCGGCCTCGAGGCGGGTCGCCGCCTCCGGCGACGTCAGACGGCGATAGTACGCGGTGACGAGATCTCCCCGCTCTGCGGGCGGGATGAGCGCCACGTACGGCTCGAACGCATCGGGGAACAGGTAGCTGCAGCCCTCCTGGTAGAACCAGCGGATCTCGCGCTGCCGGAGCAGGAAGATGCCGCGCAGGACGAGCGCCGTGACGTGCGTCGGGTGCGTCTGGGCGTACGCGAGCGCCAGCGTGGAGCCCCACGAACCGCCGAAGACGTGCCAGCGCTCGATGCCGAGGTGCTCGCGCAGGCGCTCGATGTCGGCCACCAGGTCCCAGGTGGTGTTCTCGTCGAGGCACGCATGCGGCGTGCTCTTGCCGCATCCGCGCTGGTCGAACAGCACGATGCGATAGCGCGCCGGATCGAAGTAGCGCCGCATCTTGGGATCCGTGCCGCCGCCTGGGCCGCCATGTACGAACACCACGGGGCGCCCGTCCGGGTTGCCGCACTCCTCGAAGTGCAGGTCGTGGATGGGCGAGACGCGCAGGCGCCCCGTGCGGTGGGGCTCGATCGGTGGATACAGCCAGGTGAGCGGGTCCTTGGCGGCCGACATGGCACGGCATCATACGGCGCCCGGCCGCGGGCCGCATCCGCTACTCCCAGGCGACGCTGGTCGCGACTGCAAAGCGGCGGGCGGAGCGGTAAGATGCTGGAGCCTTACCACTATCGCTGACGATGGATCCCCGCTATCAGGTCGTGCTCGCCGCGCTCGTGACGGATAGCCCGGCACACGAGCAGAAGGCAGCCCAGTCGATGGCGCGCTTGTTCGGCCTCAAGCCGGACCGCGCCATGGACATCCTGAGGCAGCGCCCGGTCATCATCCGTCGCGACGCACCGCTGCCCGAGGCGGAGCGCGTCGTCGAGCGCCTGCGCGCGGAGGGCATCCTGTGTCGGATCGAGGTCGCGGCGGCCGTGCGGCCAGGCGCTGCCTCGGCGGCCGAGGTGTCGCCGCCGAAACAGGCCTTCGCGGCGCCGGGGCTGCCGACCATCACCTTCGGCGATCATGAGGACCACCCGACTCTCGGCGGCGGAGCGCCGCCGGTCTCGTTCGATGACCCAAGCGAGAGCGCTCCGGATCCGCTCGCGGAGGACCTGCTGTCGGCGCTGCCGACCGCGGAGGGGCCGAGCCCGCGCGTGGAGGTGGACCTCGATGCGCTCGGTCCGGTGCTGGCGCCCACGCCCGCGCGCCCGTCCTTCATACCGCCCGCGCCCCCGAGCGCGGTGGACGAGGACATCGAGCTGGTCCAGGTCAAACCCCTGGCGCCGATGCGATCCAACACCGCCGCCATGGAGGCGTTCATGCCGGCACCGGCGCACCCGCCCGGCCAGCCCATCACCGGCGTGAACCCGGTCGTGCAGCCGCCGGCGCCCACGGGTCGTCCTCCGACGAGCCGGCAGCCCTCGATGGCGCCCGCCGCCATGCCGCCGGGTCGGCCCGTCACGGGTGTGTTCGGCAGTGACCTCGTCCCGGACGAGGGGCCACCGTCGCCTCCGCGACCCCCAGCGGCGATGCATTCGGCACCGTCGGCGTTCGAGCTCCCGGGAGATCTGCCCACGATGGCACCTCCCGCGACCTGGAGCGCCGACGACGATCTGCCGCTGCCCACGGTGCAGCGCCCACAACCACCGCCACCCGCGCGCATGCAGGCACCGCTGCAGCCGGCAGACGTGGACCTCGACGACCCGGCGCTGCCCGCCGCTCGCGATGCCCAGGTCGCGCTGCCGCCTCTGCGCCGTGGCGATCACGATCCGTTCGCCGCGGAGATGAGCGTGGGGGACCGATCGATCTACGGGGCGCCCGCCCCGATAGCCCATCCGCCCGAGTCGGCGCCCCCGCGTCCCTCGCTCGGCCCACTGCCCGACATCGCCCCGGTTGTGCTCGACCGCCCGCTGCGAGCGGGCTACGGCCCCACGCAGCTCGGTGCGATCTTGCTCGGGATGAGCCCGATCATGGCGGTGTCGATGGCCATCGCGGCGGTGATCCGCCCGGAGCTGATCCGCGTGGCCGCGAGCGCCTCGGCGGCCGTGGGGCTTGGCCTCGGCCTGGTGCTGTGGCGCCGGCATGTCTCCCAGAGCGATGAGCAGCTCGGGCCGGTGCTCGAGGAGGGCAACGCGGGAGGCTTCGTCGCGCGCTTGGCGATTGCGACGCTGCTCTTGTCGCTCTGCAGCGTCGGACTGTCCTTCGGCACGGCGAAGCTGGCGTCCGCCACGCTCGAGGACGCTCTGCGGAACCTCGATCAGAGCGCCGCTGGCGGCGTAGAGGAGGGGGGGCTGGCGCAGGCTCTGCTGGTCGACCTCGCGGTTGCGGGCACGCCGCTGCCGGACCCCGACTTCGGCATCTGGCCGGATGCCACCGATGCGGACAAGCAGTGCAAGCAGCAGAAGTGCTGCTGCGATTCGGCGTCCGCGCGGCGCTGGATGGATGAGCTTCGCGCCGATCTCGGCAAGGTGATCGTCAAGACGAAGACCTACAAGGAGCTCGCGCGCGCGAAGCGGGAGCTGCATTTCGCGTGGCTCAGCCTCCTGCCGTGCCTCCTGATCTGGCGCGTGTCGATGCGGGACCGGAAGCTCGAGGTGCTCGAGTCGGTCCTGCAGGGCATCACGCTGTGGCTGGTCGTGCAGGTCGTGGCGATGTGGGTGATGACGCTCCTGTCACCGCTCACAGGGTGAGCCGATCACGCTCCGACGCCGCCCGCGCCACCGGC
>JAHFDS010000232.1 GCA_023248855.1 Myxococcales bacterium | reverse complement strand
GCTTCCCCGACGCCGAGGGGGCGCGCGACGCGGTGCGCCTCCTGGCCCGGCTGGCCAAGCAGCGGGGCCGCTGGCCCGCGTTTCGAGGCGGCGCACTCGCGCGGGCCACGCGCCACAAGGGCCACGGGGTCGAGGATGCGCTGCGCTTTGCCGCCGCCGAGGCCGCCGAGGCCATCGGAGACGCCGTCGCCGCGCGGCGGGAGTACGAGGCGATGGCGACCGACTGGACCGAGTCGAGCCTCTACGACGACGCGCTGTTCCGCGCCGCCAAGCTCGCCCGGGCCGCCGGCGATGCCACCGGCGCGATCGGGGATCTCGAGCGCATCGTGGACACCAAGCGCACCGCGCTCATCGTGGGGTCCTTCGACCTGCAGCTCCTGCACGAGGCCGCGCTCGAGATCGGCAAGATCCAGCTCGAGGATCGCAAGGACGCGGGCGCCGCCGTGCGCGCGTTCGAGCGTGTGCGCGACGACCTCGGCGACAACCGTCAGCGCGACGACGCCCAGTGGGGCATCGCCACCGCCCACGAGCGGGCCGGCAAGGGGGCGCTCGCCTGTGCCGCCCTGTCCCGGCTCGAGCGGGACTTTCCGCACAGCCGCTACGTGCGGCGCGGCCTGTCGCGCGAGGCGGCGCTGCGCCTCGGCTGTGGAGCGGGCAAGTGACGGCGTCGGCGACCGTGATCGAGCTCGCGGGGGTCACCAAGCGCTTCTCGGGCCGGCCGCCGCTCCTCGAGGGCGTGGACCTCCGGCTCGAAAAGGGCGAGATCTTCGGCCTCATCGGGCCGGCCGCGTGCGGCAAGAGCCTCCTTTGCAAGCTCATGTGCGGCCTCGTGCCCGCGGACGCCGGCCGCGTCGTGGTCGAGGGCGTCGAGATCACCGGCGCTCGCGAGCGCACGCTGTTCGGGGTGCGGCAGAAGATCGGCATGCTGTTCCAGAACAATGCGCTGTTCGACTTCATGACCATCGCGGAGAACGTCGCCTTTCCGCTGGTGCGCCGTGGCGACCTGCAGACCGACGAGATCGACGCGCGCGTCTACGATCGGCTCAAGGCCGTGGGCCTGGCCGGCAGCGAGAAGAAGACGCCGAACGAGCTCTCTGGCGGCATGCGCAAGCGAGCCGCGATCGCGCGCGCCACGATCGCGGAGCCCGACATCGTGATCTACGATGAGCCCACCGCGGGGCTCGATCCGGTGACCACCTCCAAGATCTACGACCTGCTCGGGGAGCTCCAGGCCAAGCGCGGCGGGCTCGTGTTCGCGATCTCGTCGGACGTCGAGGCCCTGCGCCGCTGGGTGCGGCGCATCGGCATGCTCTATCGCGGTCAGCTGCGCTACGACGGCGATCCGGCCGCGATCGCCGACTCCTCCGATCCTGTCGTCCGCCAGTTCGTCCGCGGCGACCTCGAGGGTCCGCTGTGACGATGGCCCGGCCGTCCTGGGTGGATCGCTTCGTCGCGCCCACCGTCGAGCGCATCGGCGACGGCGCCGTGAGCGCGGCCGAGGAAGCCGGCGGGATCGCGATTCTGGCCGGCCAGGTGCTGCGTGCGCTCGTGCCACCCAGGCTCGATGGCCGCGAGCTCTGGCGCAACCTCTACAAGATGGGCGTGCTGTCGGTGCCCATCGTGTCGCTCACCGCCTTCTTCACGGGCGGCATCATGCTCATCCAGAGCGGCATGTTCGTGCGCCGCTTCGGCGCCTATGGGCTGCTCGGCTGGGGCACCGGCTACGCCGTCTTCCGCGAGGTCGGCCCCATCCTCATCGCGCTCATGTTCTCGGGTCGCGTGGGCTCGAACAACACGGCCGAGCTCGGCACCATGACGGTGACCGAGCAGCTCGACGGCCTGCGCTCGCTGGCCATCGATCCGATCTCGTTCCTCATCGTGCCGCGCGTCGTGGCCATGATGATCATGCTGTTCTGCCTGACCGTGATCGGGGATCTCGTCGCGATCTGCGGCGGGGGCCTGTTCGGCAAGCTGCTGCTCGACGTCGACTACGCGACCTTCTACTACTCGTTCGCCGACAACCTCAAGCCGTGGGATCTCGGCCACGGCCTCATCAAGTCGGCCATCTTCGGCCTCGTCATCGCCCTGTCGAGCTGCCACTTCGGCGTCACGGTGCGAGGCGGCGCCGTCGGCGTCGGCCACGCGGTCAACAACGCCGTCGTCGCCGCCGCCGTGGGCATCATGCTGCTCGACTACTTCCTGACGTACCTGTTGCCGTGAACGAGTCACCGCGTCTGCTCGTCGCCGTCGCGCTGCGCACGTTCGCGGGCGCGCTCTACGGCAAGCGCCCAAAGGGCGAGGTCTCGCGCCAGATGTACCAGGTCGGCAACCGCTCGCTGGTGTTCGTCGCGGTCACGCTCGGCTTCATCGGGATGGTGCTGGTCTACCAGACCTGCCTGCAGGTGAACCGCGTGACCGGCGACCTCTCGCAGGTGGGCGGCGAGTTCCTCAAGGTCCTCGTCCACGAGTTCGGTCCGACGCTCACGGCCCTCATGCTCGCCACGCGCGTCGGCGCCGGCATCGCCGCAGAGGTCGGCTCGATGCACGTCACCGAGCAGATCGACGCGCTCCGCATGTGCGGCGTCGAGCCGGTCGAGTACCTCATCGTGCCGCGCTTCGTCGCCGCGCTCGTCATGACGGGGGTCCTGACGCTGTTCGGGATGGCGGTGGCCCTCGGCATGGGGACGCTCACGGCGTGGGCCTCGTTCCACGTCAATCCCAGCATCTTCCTCGACACCGGCAAGGTGGCAGGCGGCGACGCCATCACCGGCGCGCTCAAGTGCGTCTCGTACGGCGCGACCATCCCGATCATCGCCGGCTACTGCGGCCTTTCGACGAGCGGCGGCTCCGAGGGCGTCGGGTGGGCCACCACGCGGGCCGTCATCCTGGGCTCGTTCGCCGTGATCCTGCTCGATTTCTGCCTGTCGGGCCTGGGATACTTCGTCTTCCAGGGCACATGACGATCGAGTTCCTCGCCGTCAAGAAGCGATTCGGCGCCAAGGAGGTGCTCTCCGGGGTCGATCTGCGCGTCGAAAAGGGCGAGATCCTCTTCATCGTCGGCACCTCCGGCGCCGGCAAGTCGGTCACGATCAAGCACATCGTGGGCCTTCTGCGCCCGGACGGTGGCGAGGTGCGCCTCGACGGAAGGCGCATCGACCACCTGCCCGAACGCGAGATGTACGCCATCCGCAAGCGCTGCGCGATGGTCTTCCAGTTCGCGACGCTGTTCGACTCGATGACCATTCTCGAGAACGTGGCGTTGCCGCTGCGCAAGCACAAGCACCTGTCGCAGACCGAGGCGGAGCGACGCGCGCTGGGCTTTCTCGAGCGGGTGCACATGACGGAGTTCGCCTCGCGCCACCCGGCCGAGCTCGGGGACGGCGTCCGCAAGCGCGCCGCGATCGCGCGGGCGCTCACGCTCGAGCCCGAGTATGTCCTCTTCGACGAGCCCACGACCGGCCTCGACCCGGTGAGCGCGCGGCGAGTCGACAAGCTGATCGTCGACCTCAAGCGTGACTTCGGCGTGACGAGCCTCGTGGTCTCGCACGATCTCGTGTCGATCTTCACGGTCGCCGACCGGATCGCGATGGTCTACCGCGGAGGCATCCACGCGCTCGGCACGCCCGCCGAGCTGCGCGGCTCCGCCGATCCCGTGGTGCAGCAGTTCCTGTCGGGCCGCTCGCACGGCCCGATGGAGACCCCAGGGTTCTGATGGTCCACCGGCGGCGGAGGTCGCTGAGCGATGACTGATCGAAGCATTCAGTTCAAGGTAGGACTGCTCATCGTGGCCGCGCTCGGCCTGCTCGGGGCGTTCCTGGTCGTCCTCGGCAACGTCTCCTTCGAGCGCGGCTACGAGGTCTACGTCGACTACGACTTCTCCGGGAACATCCAGGCCGGCGCGCCCGTGAAGGTCTCGGGCATCAAGGTCGGCAAGGTCAAGAAGGTCGAGTTCAAGGGCGGCGAGGTCGACCCGCAGACCAAGCGCCGCGTGCAGGTGCGCCTGCACGTGTGGGCCGAGGACCGCGTGCGCGAGGCGGTGCGACAGGACGCCGAGTTCTTCGTCAACACCGCGGGCGTCCTCGGCGAGCAATACCTCGAGATCGCGCCGGGCAGCCGCGACCGCCCCGCGCTCGCGCCAGGCAGCATCGTGCGGGGCGTGGACCCGCCGCGCACCGACCTCATCGTCGCGCGGCTCTACGAGTTCCTCGACTCGATCACGATCCTGCTCAAGAAGGACAAGGACCTCATCAGCGACTTTCTCAAGAGCGGCACCGCCGTGGTGCGCTCGCTCGACAAGATCCTCTCGGGCAACGAGCAGCAGATCGGCAAGCTCATCAGCGACCTCGACCGGTTCACGCTGGAGACGACGGGCCTGGTCGGCCAGCTCCGGACCGGCGTCGGCGATGCCAAGCGCATCCAGTCCTCGCTCGCCAACGTCGAGAAGCTCACCGAGACGCTGAACACCGAGCTGGATCCGCTGCTCAAGAAGGCCCGGCGCGCGCTCGACGGCGTGGTCAACGTCACCGACCTGGTGAAGGAAGGCGACAAGGAGAAGCTGCGCGAGGGCCTCGATCACCTGGTGAAGGTGAGCCAGCGCGTCAACGGCATCACCTCCGATCTCCAGAAGGTGGTCGCTGACGTCAAGGCGGGTCGCGGTACCGCGGGCGCGCTCCTCGTGGACGAGGAGGTCTACGACGACCTCAAGGAGATGCTGCGGGACCTCAAGCGCAATCCCTGGAAGTTCTTCTGGAAGGAGTGACGCGTGGAGGAGATCTCGCTGCGCCGTCGCGTCGGAGCTGGCCTCATCCTCGTGCTCGGCGCGGCGGCGACGGCGGTGCTCGGACTCTCGGGCCGGCCGCTCGGCCGTGGCCACCGCTTCTTCGTCGAGGTGGAGCAGATCGGCGATCTCAAAACCGGCAGCGCGCTCAAGATCGCCGGCCAGCCCATCGGCATGGTCACCGACTTCCGCTTCGGCGCGAGCGGTCGCGTGCAGATTGAAGTATTCGTCGACGCGGATGCTTCACGACACGTCTACCGCAACTCGGAGCTCTTCATCAGCTCGGTGGGCGTCATCGGCGAGCGCTTCCTCGAGGTGGGCCCGCCACGCGCCGCGGTAGGCCCGCCGGTGCAACCGGGCGAGGTCGTCCGCGGCGTCGATCCGCCGCGGCTCGATCGCATGCTCCAGACCACCTACCAGAACCTGAAGCAGATCACCGATCTGCTGCGCGAGGTCGCGCCGCTCATGCAGGAGTTCCTGGTGCTCTCCGACCGCATCACGCTGCGCCTGCAGCGCCTCGAGGGCGAGCCCGGCCGCCTCCAGGCGATCTGGGCGCGCTCGCAGCGCGCGCTCGACGAGGGGCGCAGCACCCTGGCCGCGCTGCGCGAAGCCACCGACGACTTCGATCGCGTGCGGGCGCTGGGAACGCGCCTCGACCAGCTGACCGAGCGCACCGGCCCCGATGCCCGCGCGGTCCGCGACCGGCTCGACCGCGTGATGGACGGCATGGACCGCCTGGCTGCGATCGTACCGCCGGCGGAGCGCCGCCGCCTCGCGGACGCCATCGACCGCTTCTCCCACGTGGCGACCGCGCTCGAGCGGCTCTCGCGCGATGCGCTCACGGTCGCGGCCCGCGTCGAGGCGGGCGAAGGCACCGTCGGGGGCCTGATGCAGGACCTCGAGATCTTCGACGACATCAAGATCATGCACAAGGTGATGAAGGATCGACCGTGGCGGATCCTCGTCAAACCCTGGTCACCGAAGAAGGAATGACCTCGGTGCGCAGCGGAGCGGTCAGTCGACGATGGCGACGACCGCGCCCTCGACCACCGATTGGCCCTCGGCGACCTTGATCTCCTTGACGGTCCCAGCCTTGGGGGACTCGATCGGCATCTCCATCTTCATCGACTCGAGGATGACGATCACGTCCCCCTCGGCGACGCTGTCGCCGACCTGCTTTTCGATCTTCCAAACCGTGCCGGTGATGTGCGCGAGTACCTGAGCCAAGTGTCCTCCGTCGGCTAGACTACACCATGACCCCAGGGCGTCAGCGACGGGGCTCGACCGGGCCGATCTTGACCGGCACCGCCGAGAACCGCAGCGCCACCGAGATGCCGTCCACGAAGCGCGGCTTGCCGTCCGGGCCCATCGCGAGCTCGCAGGGCGCGCCGGGCTTGCTCTCGATCACCGTGCCATCGCCGTCCTTGCAGCGGTCCACGCGGAAAGGCCGGTCGTCCGGCGTCGAATCCCAGAACGACTCGAGCCCATCGCCGTCCACGTCGATGTCGGGCTGCAGGTGCTCCTGGGCGTCCTTGGGCAGGCTCAGAAAGCGCGTCTGCGCGAGGAAGCCCGCAAACACCAGGTCGAGCAGCGAGTCGTCCTTGGTGAGCATGATCGCCGACACCTCGAAGCCCTTGATGCGACCGAGCGTGCGCGCGTCCACCACGCCGCCGAGCAGCACATCGTCCACGTAGACCTGGCCGTCCATCGAGCGCAGCGCGCCCTTGACGTTCGCCGCATCGATGCGGAGCTCCACCTCGACGTCCCGCACGAGCGGCACCCTGACGGTGAACACCGAGGGCCCGGCCGTGATCGTGCCGCCCATGAGCGTGCCGCTGTCGAACCTGATGAGGGGAGCGCCGCTCGCGTCGAGTGACAGCGGATCGACGTCGACCACCGCCGGCGGCTTGGCCGACGCGGGGCTGCAATGATCGTCGGCGGCGCCGTTGCAGTCGTTGTCGAGGCCGTCGCCGCACACCTCGACGCCACCCTTCTTCGACTTGGCCCCGATACCAGGGCGGTCGTCACAGTCACCGGCCGCGATCGACTGGCCGTCGCCATCCATGTCCGCCGTGTCGGTCGAGGGCACGACGACCACGCCACCGTCGCCGCCCGGCTGCTCCGTCTCGTCGGCCAGGCCATCGCAATCGTCATCCACCCGGTTGCCCACCACCTCGGCCGCCCCCGGATGAATGGCCGCTTCCAGGTCGTTGCAGTCGCCACCGTGCGCCGGCAGGTCCATCGGCCCGCCTGCGCGCGCGCCGTCCCCGTCCTGGTCGGGCTGGTACTTGCCGACGTAGATGGCGCTCTTGACGCAAGCATCGGTCATTGCGAGCTGCGCAGGATCGAGATCGAACCACTCGATGAGCAGGGCCACGTCTGCCTTCGCGAGCGAGTCCTTGATCGGCGTGTTCGCCAGCACGCCGAGGGGCGCGAGCACGTTGTCCGCCTGCATGTCGCCCGTGAAGTCGAATCCCTCGTTCAGGCCCGCGATCTCCAGCTTGGAGATGATGTCCGCCGCCACGCCACGACCGAGCGTCGGCGTCTCGCCCATGCAGGGAGGCACCGGGTCGAGCAACGGCGGGCGCATGGGCGCCCCGCCTGCACCACCGCTCCCGCCCAGGCCCGCCATGCCAGCGGCCCCCCCCGCGCCCGCATCGGGTGCGAGCGACGTCGTCGGTTTCGCGTCCGAGCAGCCCACCAGAGCGGCCAGGACGGCGTACGCGCACAATCGTGCCTTCATGGCTCTCCCTCCAGAGCTCGGCCGCCCACACTACAGTAAGCTGCCCCGGATGGCGACGCGCATTGCGGCGGGCGTGCTCGGGTCCCTGCTGTTGTTGCCGCGCCCTGCGCGCGCCCATCCCGAAGCCGCACCCGCGCGTACGAACCGCTACCTGCAAGTCACGCTGCTCGAGAGCCGGGCGCGCCTCGCCTACACGCTCCTCATCGGCGAGCGGCCTGCCTTCTTCCTGCGGCAGGCCGCAGACGGAAACCGCGACGGGCGCATCGACCCCACCGAGCGAGCGAGCCTGCTCGACACCGTGGCCACGACCGTCGAGCGGTCACTCGAGCTGCGGCTCGACGGTCGTCCGCTGGTCGCCCGCTTCGCGGAGCGTGATTCCACCGGCGACGACTCCGTCGCCGCGCACGCGCTCGGCGTGGATCTCTTCGCGTTCGTCGAAGCGGGCCCCGGCGTCCACGAGCTCGTCGTCCACGACCGCTACGAGCCACGCGACGAAGGGGAGAGCGAGGTCACCTTCGACGCCTCACCGGGCGTCCAGCTCCTCGCCACCTTCACCGGCCGCGACGGAGCCCACCCGGCCGGCCCGCGCTTCTCGTGGGCGGCGCCGCGTCGCTCGGACAGCGAGGACCGCACCGTCGGTGCGCGGTTCTCCACCGGGCGCCCGCTCGGGCGCTATCTGATCGCGGGAGTGCTGGTCGCGCTGGCAGCTGCGGGGATCGCGCTCGCCCGGAGGCGCCGCGCTAGTGCCGCTCGGCAAAAATGTTGACGATCTCGGCCCAGGAGAAAAAGAGCTGATGTCGTGGCCGCGGCACTCGCGAGCGCGGAGCGCGAGCAAACGAAACACCTAGTGCCGCTCGTCAGAAGTTGGACCGGAGTAGAGTTGTGGAGAGAAATCGTCGAACGCCCTGCGTGCGGCACTCGCGAGCGCAGAGCGCGAGCAAACGAGACACCTAGTGCTGTCCGCGATTCCCGTGAAATCACTGGTTCGACGAGCGGCCCTAGGTGTTTGTCTTGCGCACGCTCCGCGTGCGCGAGTGCTGCCGGCCAGCTGGCAGGCGAAGGCTGCTCCGAGCTCAAATGCCGTCCAACTACTGGCGGGCAGCACTAGTGCTGCCCGACCTTCCCCTGAGCCTTGGAGCTCGCCGAGCGGCACTAGGTATTTGTCTTGCGCACGCTTCGCGTGCGCGAGTGCTGCGCCTCCTGTTTTTCACTGGGGCCACAGTCTCCAACTATTCTCCACTTCTGCCGGGCAGCACTAGCGAAGCATGAAGGGATAGGTGATCGCCATCGGCGATCCACTGAACTTGTCGAACCTGGCGGCCTTGACCGCCGTCCCGACGCAGTCGCCGGTCTGCGTGCCCGCGAACTTCCCGGTCACCGTCGAGGCCGTGACTCCGCCCGAAGGGGCGATCGTGATCTTCACCTGGACCAGACCCTGCTCCTTGTACTTGTCGAAGCAGCCCTGCACGGTGCCTTTGACACGCCTGATCCCGCTCATCACCTGCGCCTGCGAAAGCTGCGACGGCAGATTGGGATCGACGGCGGGTTCCTTCTTCCTCGGCGCCTCTTCCGGCTCGGCTGCCTTCGGCGTGTGCGACTTCTTGCCGCCCGTGGCGCCGTTGAGCAGCTCGTCGAGGTCGTCACCGCGCTTTCCCTTCTTGGGCTTCTCTGCCGGCTCCTTCGGCGCCGGCGGATCCGCGGATGTCGGCGTCGGCGGCAAGGCAGCAGCAGGCTTGTCGGCCTTGTCGGCGGCCCGGTCGGCCTTCGCCACCTTCTCGCCCTTGTTGCCCTTCTTCTCCTTCTTGTCGCCCCTGTTCTCCTTCGCGGCGACCACGCGCTCTTCCTTCGCGGGGGGGACCGCGGGCGCTGCAGCCGTCGGAGGTGCAGCCGCCGGCGCTGCCGCGGTGGGTGCAGCCGCCACCGGCATCGGAGCGGGCGCGGGCGCCGCAACCATCGGCGGAGCAGTGGGGACCGGGGTTGGCGTGCTGAACACCCTGAAGGCCAGGACGACGGCGCCCGCGAGCAGCAGGAAGGCTCCGCCCACGACGGCCCAGACCCACGGAGGCACCGTCGGCTTGGGTGCGCTCGGCATCAGCAAGGGCGACGCAGCCACCGGGGAGAAGCCGATCGGCGGGAGCTCCTCGTCGGTGGGTGGCCTGGACGAGGCTCCCCCTGCGGCCTGGGCGCGACGCTGATCGATCCCGAGCGTCGTGGCCGCCATCGCGCGGATGTCGATCAACCCCGAGCCCTCGGTGGTACCACCATTCTGCATCGGGCTCGGCTTGGGCGCGCCCGCTGCCGCCGCCGGCGCCGGGCTCTGGGCCAGCGCGCTGAGGTTGTTGAGCGAGAAGAGCACGGAATTCTCGTTGCGCTGGCCGGTCATGCGCTGCTCGCCGGCCGCTTCGAGACCGCCGCCCATCGCGCTCGGCTCGGGCTCCGTCGCGGGCGCCCGACGCGCACGCGGCGCCGGCGCCGGGTCGGGCTCGGGCTCTTCGTGCGGTGCGCTCCCGGTGCGACCGGGCATGCCGAAGAGATCGTCCTCGGAGCCCGCAGGGGCCGTGAACAAGGGTTGGGGCGCTTCTCCGCCCCGTCCGCCGTCGGTCGCGAACAGGTCCGGGGCCGATCGCGCGCTGGAGACGGACCCGTAGTGAAGGCCGGATCCGTTGCGCGTGGACGTGTCCGGCACGGGTCTGCGCTCGGTTCCCTCGGCCACGGTCTGCTGCTGATCCGCAAGGACGTGCGCCAGCTCGCCCACGGTGGCGAGCCGTGCCCAGTCCCCGAATCCTTCGCGCCAGACGTAGGTCTCCTGGTCGATCTCACCGCTGCGGAGGCGCTCACGCAGCTCGTCCTCGGTCATCGGGCCGACCTGCTCGCGCTCGATCACGCAGTGCCACACCGGCTCGCCGCCGCCGTAGCCCTGCGCCGCGGGCGCCTCGGCGCCGTCGAAGCCCGAGTAGTCGAAGACCCTCGTCTCCTTCTGATCGAAGGACGACGGCTGTGAGCTCGCTGTCTCTGGCTGCAGCGCATCGAGCTCGGCCGTGCTGGGCGATCCCGCAGGCTGATCCTCGTTGCCGCGCACGATGATGATGTGTGCGCACTTCTTGCAGCGGATCTTGAAGACCTTCCCGCGAACTTTGTCGTCCGCGATCGAATACTTCGTTCCGCAGCTATCGCAGACGATCTTCATGCAACCTCCAGAGTATCAAGCGGGTCTGCTCCGCGCAACGGGCGGGGATCATGGCACGGCCTTCAATGCAGCGCGATCCAGATCCTGCTTGGGGCAAAGATAGAGCAAGCGCGCCACGGTGACAGGCTTCTTGAGCGCCTGGGTGAGCGCCGGGCTCGGATGTCGTTGGATGTAGACCTCGAGCCCGGGTGCGTGGAGCTTCTCCACCCCCGGTGACAGGATCTCGGGCGCGCCGAGCGCCTTGACCAGCTCGCTCCTGAGGCGATCGTACAGCTGGTCGTCGGCCCGATCGGCGACACGGAAGCGCAGGCCGAAGCCGACCAGGTTGTCGCCGACGAACAAGTGCTCGGCGTCGATCGGCAGCTGGACGCCCGGAATGGCCACCTGGGTCAAGACGCCCTGGACGACGCCGAGATCCCACGCCGGGGTCTCGACCGCTCGACCGCCCTGCAGGGCCAGCTGACCTTGCCGCGCGAACCAGCCCGGCAGGGCGCTGCCGTGACCAAGGGCGCGGCCGAGCTCGCGCAGCGCCGCCAGGGCCCTCGAAGGGCGTTGCGAGGGCAAAGGGGGCAGCGTGCGGAGCTCTTCGAAGGGCACGCAGCGCGCCCCCTGGGCCCGCTGTCCAGGTGGGCACTTGGCCACGCCGACGTTGGGCTTGGGGTCTTGCCCCGGTGCTGGATCGGTCCCGCACCCACGGCTGCATCCGCCCGCGAGGAGCGCGATGACGACCCAGCACAGAGGAGGTCGAAGAGTGCTTGGTGGAGTCAGCATCCGGACGCGCCTCTCCATCGCAGTTTCGGTGGCCGATTTCAAGCCGATTTGCTGTCTTGGCCGCTGAAATCAAACGCGGTTCCTCCTCGTTGCTCGCCCGCACGGC
The DNA here is from genome assembly GCA_023248855.1 of Myxococcales bacterium. Classification (GTDB taxonomy): domain Bacteria; phylum Myxococcota_A; class Polyangia; order JAHFDS01; family JAHFDS01; genus JAHFDS01. The sequence goes on along the minus strand of JAHFDS010000232.1, from coordinate 877 downwards.
CCACCCCGGTTGTCGGAAGGCGCTGGACATCGGGAGCGTTCAGCGTTAGAGAGACGGCGCCCGTGAGCAGAGACGACCTAGTTCAGATAGATGGTGCCGTGGTCGAGGTGCTGGCCGGCGGCAATTTCTCCGTGAAGACGGATGCCGGACACACGCTCCTCGCCCGGTTGAGCGGACGCATGCGGCGATTTCGCATCCGCGTCGTCCTCGGTGATCGCGTGACGGTCGCCGTTTCCCCGTACGATCCCACTCACGGGTTGATCGTCCACCGAAAGTAAGCGACAATCGACCAATGGTGCCAAGCCTTCCGCGCTCAAGCGAGGCCGCCGGCATCTGCTTTCGTGCTCCATCATGAGAGCGTGGTGCTTGCGTGCAAGAGGCACGGCGGCGCCAGTCGGATCGAGTGGACAGCAAATTCACCCAGAGTGATCGAAACCGAAACCGTAGGCATTTTTCAGGGATACTGGGAGCAAGACCGGATGGGCACGCGGCTTTACGTAGGGAATCTGTCGTACTCGATGGACGAGCCTTCACTTCGCACTCTCTTCGGAGAAGACGGTCGGAGCGTCAAGGAAGTCCGAATCATCACGGATCGCGAGACCGGTCAGCCGCGGGGCTTTGCCTTCGTGGAGATGACCAGCCCAGCCGATGCTGAAGCTGCGGTGACCTCGTTGCATGGCCGCGAGGTCATGGGGCGCACGATCGTCGTGAACGAGGCGCGTGAACGCCAGCCGCGATCCGGTGGCTTCGGCGGCGGCGGCGGAGGCTACGGCGGCGGAGGCGGCGGTGGTGGTGGCTACGGCGGCCCACCCGGGGGAGGTGGCGGCGGCTACGGCGGGCCCCCAGGCGGCGGTGGCCCTGGCGGCTTCGGCGGCCG
>JAHFDS010000231.1 GCA_023248855.1 Myxococcales bacterium | reverse complement strand
TGAACGCGATGGACGAGGCGCGGCTCTCGCGCGGCAAGGGCGACAAGATGAAGTTCCTGTCGCCCGCCCAGCTCGCGATCGGCATCAACACCCTCAAGATCCTGCCGCCCTGGACGCGCAACCCGCCGCACGCAGGCCGCTTCTGGCGCGCGGTGTGGGTGCACTTCGGCCTCGGCCCCGCGGGCGAGACCAAGACGGCCCTCTGCGCCCGGCGCATGAACCGCCTCGGGCTGCCGCGGATGAAGGGCGAGGAGTCGCTCGGGCGCTGCCCCGTGTGCGAGGCCCTCGAGGCGATCTGGGCGATCCCGTTCGAGAGCCGGTCGCCCGAGGAGAAGCGCTTCCTCGGCGAGTACAAGCCGCGTCAGAACTACCTCTTCAACGTCGTCTGGCTCAAGGGCGGCGGCAAGGACCACTCGGACGAGGGGACGCAGGTGCTCATCTGCTCGCCGTCGCTCGGCGAGCCGATCCTGACGGCCTTCAAGTTCGTCCTCACGTACAAGCCCGACGTCGTGCCCGACAACTTCGACATCCAGGTCAAGAAGCTGCCGAACCCCGACAAGGTGTTCAACGGCAAGCCGGTCTTCGATTACCAGGAGGTCTTCCCGGCGATGCCGCCCGTCGAGCTCGACCTCGAGGATCCGCGCTTCGAGCGCTACGCCCTCGATGCCATCTACCGGCCCAAGGAGACCACCCAGGTGGCCGACCTCTTCCGGCAGACGCCGTGCGGGGCGGCGCTGCTCGGCCCCGGTGCGGCGATCGACGTGACGCCCGGCGAGCGCCGGGCGCTTCCGCCGGTGGGCCGCGACACCCTACCGGCCTTCCCGCGCGGCCTCGCGGACGACGACGCACCGTTCGAGCACGGCCCCGCGACGCACAGACAGGGCACGCCGGCGCCGACCATTGCCCAGGGTCCGCCCCGCCTCACGGCGGGTGCCGCCGTGCGGGCCGTGTCGCGCGAGCCCGGCGAGGACGACCTCGACGACGCGACGCTGACCACGCTCGCCGCCCGCGGCCCTGCCGCGACGTCTCGCGAGGAGCTCTCGGCCCAGCTCATGCGGGCCGCACGCAGATAGCACCAAGCCCACCCGGGGGCGCGCGCCTCCTCGTCCCGTGCCCATGCGCGCTCCCGGGTGGCATTTCTCGCTGGCCGTCACGTGCCGGAGAGGGCGCCAATGGATCGAGAGACGCGCGAACGAGCGCTCAAGGACAGCATCGGCCGGCTCGAGAAGGCGTTCGGCAAGGGCGTCCTGCAGTACCTCGGCGGCAGCGGCACCATCGAGCCGCTCGCGTCGGTGCCGACCGGCAGCCTCGGGCTCGATGTCGCCCTCGGCATCGGCGGCTGGCCGCGCGGGCGCCTGGTCGAGCTGTTCGGGCCCGAGTCGAGCGGCAAGACCACGCTGGCCCTGCACGCGATCGCGGAGGCCCAGAAGCTCGGGGGCACGTGCGCGTTCATCGACGCCGAGCATGCCCTGGATGTGGCGTACGCACGCCGGCTCGGGGTGCGGCTCGACGAGCTCCTGATCTCGCAGCCCGACTGCGGCGAGCAGGCCCTCGAGATCGCCGACGCGCTCGTGCGCTCGGGGGCGATCGACGTCGTCGTCATCGACTCGGTCGCGGCCCTGACGCCGAGGGCCGAGCTCGAGGGCGAGATGGGCGACGCGCACATGGGCCTGCAGGCCCGGCTCATGAGCCAGGCGATGCGCAAGCTCACGGCCGTGACGTCGCGCCACGGCACCCTGGTGGTGTTCATCAACCAGACGCGCATGAAGCTCGGCGTGGTCTTCGGCAATCCCGAGACCACCACCGGCGGCAATGCGCTCAAGTTCTACGCGTCGGTGCGCTGCGAGATCCGCCGCATCGGTGCGCTCAAGGACGGCGACCGCGTGATTGGCAACCGCACGCGCATCAAGGTCGTGAAGAACAAGTGCGCCCCGCCGTTCCGCGAGGTCGAGCTCGACCTTCTCTACGGTCAGGGCATCCATCGGGCCGCCGAGCTCCTCGAAGCCGCAGAAGCCTCGGGCATCATGACGCGCGCGGGCTCCTGGTACGAGTGGAGCGGCGAGCGGCTGGCCAACGGCAAGGCTGCGGCGCTGTCTGCCCTCGAGGCCCAGCCCGGACGTCTCGCAGAGCTCGAGGCGGCGTTGCGCGTTCGCTACGCGCTGCGAACCCAGCCCGACACGGAGGGCAGATCATGTTGACGCACCCTGCAGGCGACAGCGATGCGGAAAAGCGCCGGCTCCACGACCTGGACCTCCGGTTGCGACCCGGGCTCAACGCCCGGGAGCTGCCGGAGTTCGAGCGGGCCAAGAGGCGTGGCTACGTGGTGGATGCCGCACGCGTGCGCGTGTGTCTTCGCGACGCGTGGTCGAGGTGGTGCCATGCGACAGGCCAGCCCTTCGTGGTGCAGCGGCCCTACAGCCGCGGGCACGTCGCCCTCTGGATGGACCTCTTCGGAAGGGCAACGCACCTGCCCCCGCCGGCGATGGACGAGCTCTTCGCGTGGATGCAGACGGAGTGTCCGAACTGGCGCGGGAGAATCGGCAGCGTCCTGAGCGACTGCCGTCGGATCCCGGTGGAGCGGGCCGATGAGACAGCTCGACGGTGGGTCGAGGCTGGGCGGAGCGCGCTCCCGCTCGCGGGCGCTGCACCTGCGCACGCCCACCTCCGGGAGTCGTGAGATGCGGCGGGTCTGCGAATACTGTGGCAGGGTCTACGACGCGAACCGACGCGCCCTGCGCCGCACCGTCTGCTACGCGAGCCCGTGCGTCGCGGCTCGCGCGGCCGCCCTCGCCCAGCTCAAGATCTCCCTGCAGCAGCAGCGGCGCGACGCCAGACGACAGCGCCTGACGGCCACCACGGCGGACCTGCTCCCGGAGGCGCCCCGGGCCATGCGTCCCTGCCTCCGCTGCGATGTGCCCTTCGCGACAGAGGGGCCGCACCACAGGGTCTGCCAAACCTGCAAGGACTCCGAGGCCTGGCGTCATCCGAACGACGACGTCCCCCTCTACTTCTGAGGAACGGCATGCGACTCGCGCTCTTCTCCGATCTTCACGCGCATCCCTTCGCGCAGTACGCGCGCGTCCTGCCGAACGGGCGCAACAGCCGCCTGCAGGACGCCCTCGATGCAATGGCCGAGGTGTTCGACGCGGCCCGCAAGGAGTGCGTCGGCGCCATCGTGTTCGGCGGCGACCTCTTCCACACCTTCGGTCGCATCGACACGACCACGCTGTCCGACGTGTTCGACCGGCTTGCCGGTGTGGCGCCCGATGGGCCGCCGCTGTTCCTGCTGGTCGGCAATCACGACCAGGCCGATCGCAGCGGTGCCCATGCGCTGCGCGCCTTCCGGAGCCTGCCGCACGTCGTCGTCATGGAAAAGCCGGGGTGGCACATGCACCCGAGGGCACCGGGGCTCGGCGTCTTCGCGGTGCCCTACACGGACGACACGAACGAGGTGCGCCGGCACCTTCGCGAGGCTGCCGCGGGTCGCTCGGCCACGTGGACGCGCTCGCTGGCGGTCCTTCATGCTGGCTTCGACGGCGCGCAGACCGGCACGCACGAGTACCGGATGCGGGCCGAGCTCTCGGCCAGTGACGTTCCGGATGGCTTCGACCTCGTGGCGTCCGGCCACTACCACCAGCCGCAGTGGATCGACCAGCGCCGCCGCATCGCGTACATCGGCGCGCTGACGCACCAGAGCTGGGGCGACGTGAACCAGCCGCGCGGCTACGCGCTCGCGGACCTCGCTCGCGGCACGATGTCGTGGCACGAGACCTCGGCTCCGCGCTTCGTCCGTGTGGCGCCGACCGTGCTCGGGATCATCCGTGCCGGTGACTTCGTCGAGCTCGTCCTGCCCTTCGATGCCGACGAGGCCGCGATGGCCGCCGGTCGCCTGGCCCTCGAGTCGGTGGGCGTGGGCGGCGGCCAGGTGATCCGCGCGACGGCGCCGATGGCAGCTCCGACATCGCGCCTCGGCCTCTCACCCACGGCGGACCTCTCGTCCCTCATCGAGCCCTACGTCTGCCACGTCACGGCCGATGTGGCCGCACGCGGCGAGCTCGTCGCCCTCGGCAGGGACCTCCTGCGTCGAGCATCCGCGTGATGCTGCTCGTGGTCGAGGCGCCGAACCCGATCACCAAGGCCCAGCGAGCGGGCCTCGTTGCGGTGCGCGTCATGGTCACGCGCGGCGGGCGCTCGTTCGAGCAGACGGTGTGGAAGCGTCCCGACGAGATCGAGGCGCACGAGCGATCCGGCGCTTCCCACGAGGCGCCAGCCGGCAAAGAAGGACCCGCGCTCGTGGTGTCGGACCACGACGCCCTCGATGCCGTGCCGGACCTGCGGCGCGAGCTCGGCACGCCCCACGTCTCGCGGGTGGCCCAGCACACGACCGACCGGCACGTGTTCGAGCACCTGCTGCACGACGCCGTCTTCGGCCTGCTCGGCGGCCGCGACGCGGGCCGTCTCGTCCACAGCGAGACGGTCTCCATCGACGAGCACGACGCGGGCCTCTTCCCCGGCGATGGCGAGCACCACGCGGGCCGCGTGCACGTCCGGCGCTACGCGTTCCCGGCCGGCGTGGTGACGATCAAGCGCAACCACAGTGTCCTCAAGATCCACCTGCACAAGGGCTCGCTCGACCGGCCGGCCGCGATGCGCGAGGTGGTGAAGTTCAAGATCCGCGACCGCCGCTACGACGGCTCGCCTCGTGCCAACGACTCGCCGCTGACGGACTGGCTCTACCACGGCCCCACCGACCGGGCCGACCCGCACGCGGTCGAGCTGTCGATCTACAGCCGCGATCCGGACCGGTACCACCGCGACCACCGCGGCGACCGCGCGCTCGGCGAGTTCCTCGCGGAGCCGTTCAGCCTGGCCGGCTCCGAAGCCTTCCTGCCCGCGTGGCGACGCGCCTTCGAGCTGGCGGGCGATCCAGGGGCGCCCGTCTTCCCGGGCCAGGCGTCGCCATCGCTGCCGGGTGTGGCCCAGCACTTCACGCTCGGCGTCGAGTCGCTCCTGCGCGACCAGGGCTATTCGCGCATCGACAACCTCCCGTCGCACTGGAACGTCGTCCACTTCCTGCGGAAGACCGGCTACCGCACCACGAACCCCGACGACGACAAGGCCCTCGGTGGCCTGCGCGAGGCGCTCGACCACCTCAATGCCGCGCGTCTGGCCCGTGGCGAGCTGCCGCTGACCCGCGCCCAGGAATCCTGGGTCGTCCTGCTGCAGAGCCCCGCTTTCCGCGGTCCCGGCGTACCACCACCCGAGCTCGACCTTGGCGGGAAGGTCTACCCGCTCTGGCTCGAGGACGACGGCGCCCCGAGGAACATCTGGATGAGCAAGTCGCTCGTGGAAAGGAGAAGCCCGTGATTGGACCACTACGAGAATCGCTCATCGAGGCCGCGTTCGAGGGACACCTCGAGCGACCTGCCGAGCTCTCCGAGGAGGCGTGGCGCAAGCGGCTCGCCGAGCTGTACCCGGACGCGACGGCCGATGACGTCGCGAAGGCGCGCGCCCTCGCCGAGGCCATGTGGGGCGACCTGAACGACGCCGACTATGGCGTCTGACCGAGCCGGAGGCACCATGCGAGACGAACACCACGAACATCCGCCCCTGGATCTGGTGGGGGCCCTCGAGCGCCTGGTCACGCGGCGGAGGTGCGCCGCAGCGATTGACACGATCGAGCAGCTGTCGCGGCACCCGGACGCCGGGCGCATCGCGGCCGCGTACCTGCGGGCGTCGCTTCTGGCGGCACGCGTAGCGCGGGGGTGGCGGCCGCTCCATCGCTCGCACGCCTGCCTCGGGCATGTGCTCCGGCAGGGGCGGTGCCGGCGGCGCACGAGCGAGTGCCGCCCGCTGCCCGGGGCCGACCACACGTCCCTCTGGACGCTCCCGGATGGCGAGGTCGTCCTCGTGACCGAGCCCTACGGCTGGGACGCAGAGACGATCATCCGGGCCATCGCCGCCTGCGCCGAGCTCGGGCTCAAGCTGCGCCTGGATGGCCAGTCTCCGCACTTCCCCGGATGGACGACGTGCGTCGTCGTCTCCCGCAACTCGGAGGCCGCGAGGCGCCTGCTGCAGTACGGCCCGCCGCGATTGGCCGCCTTGCCGTCTTCCCAAGGGGAAGGGAATGCGTCCACGCCTGCTCGAGCTCCAGCAGTTTCTCAGCTTCGAGGATGCGACCGTGGACCTCTCGGCGGTCTCGGGGCTCGTCCTCCTGTCCGGTGAGCACCGCGGCTCGGACGTCGGCGCCGACTCCAATGGCGCTGGCAAGAGCGCGCTCATCGACGGGCTGACATGGGCGCTCTACGGCAAGCTCGCCCGACCCAAGCATCGGGCCGAGGACGTCGTGCGACGTCACGCGGGCGAGGGCACGCGGGTGCGCCTGGTCTTCTCGGACGCGCTCGGACGCGAGGTCGAGGTGCGCCGCCACCGGAAGCATCCGCGCTTCAAGGATGCCCTCCACCTCGAGATCGACGGCACTGACGCTCGCGGCAGCTCGGCGGCCGAGACGCAGAAGCGCATCGACGCGCTCGTCGGCATGGGCCACGACACCTTCATCGGCTCGGTGCTGTACACGCAGCACCCGATGCGCGGCCGCTTCGCGGAGCTGTCGGACCCGGAGAAGAAGGAGCTCCTCGACGCCATCCTCGGCGTGGAGGTGCTCGGCAGGGCGAGGGACCTCGGCAAGGACGAGCTGCGCGGCGCAGCCGCCGCCGCGGCCGAGCTCGAGGCGCGCGCGCTCTCGTTCGACGAACAGATCAGCTGGCTAGAGCGGCAACGTGACGACCACGGGGAACGTGCCGCGGGCTGGGAGGCCAGCCGCGGTCGTCGCCGAGAAGGGCTCGTGCTGCGGGTCACCATGTCCCGAGGTGAGCTCGATGCCCTTGGTTCCGAGCCCACCGCAGAGGCCGCCGATCTCGCCGGCCCGACGCGCGCGCGCCTCGAGGCGGAGCAGGCGCTCGCGAGCGCGGAATCCGACGCGCGAAGCGGCGACAGAGCACTCGAAGGGCGCATCATTGAAGCCCGGACGGCACAGGCGCGTGCGACGGCGCTCCTCCAGGAGCTGCGGCAGGAAGCCTCACGGTTCGACTCTCTGGGCGACGCCTGCCCGATCTGCACGCAGTCGATCGACCCATCGGTGCGAACCGCACACGCCGAGCACCTCGCCAATCGCATGGCCGCGCCGGCCCGGGCGTTGCTCGCGGCCCGGGCGGACCTCAAGGTCGCCGAGATCGAGCGCCAGGCCCTGCAGACCCTCGCGGGCGCCACCCGGAGCGCGCTGTTGCAGGACGTCGCCGAGGCACGGCGGGCCGAGGAGGGCGCGCGCCTCGAGGCGAGCCGGCGCGAGTCGGCTGCCCGCGAGCGAGCCGCGGCGACTCGGCGCCTCGATGATCTCGCTGGCGAGCTCGCAGCCCTCGACCGGGAAGAGAACGCCTTCACGGCACTGCTGTCGCGCACCGAGTGCGAGCTCGAGGACAAGGTCACGGCGCGCGCGGCACTCGCCGACGAGATCGCGCTGGCGACGGCGCACGCGGAGCGCCTGGCGTTCTGGGACCGGGGCTTCGGCCCGCGGGGCCTGCGCTCGCACCTGCTCGATGCGGTCCTGCCGCTCCTGAACGCGCGCGCCTTGCACTACACCGATCTCCTGACCGGCGGCACGCTCGAGGTCGGGTTCTCGACCGTCGTGGAGAAGGACGACGGCGTCGAGGACCGCTTCACGATCACCGTCCGCGGCCCGAGCGGCGTCGACAGCTACGCCCTTCTGTCTGGAGGCGAGCGCCAGCGCTGCAACCTCATCATCAACCTCGCCCTGCAGGACCTCGTCGCCAGCCGCGCGACGCGCCCGCTGCCCATCGCCATCTACGACGAGGCCTTCGAGGGGCTCGACCGGACCGGCGTCGAGGCCGCCATGCGCGTCCTTTGCGAGGCCGCGCGCGACAAGGACCTCGTCCTCGTCGTCACCCATCAGGACGCCCTCCGAGATCAGTTCACCCACGAGCTGCGCGTCGTCTGCGACCGCGGCCGTTCGTTCGTCGAGCACGTCAGCTAGCCACCAGGAGACTCCATGCGCGTGTACACAGGCCACCAGATCGACGCCCCCCGCGAGGCCTTCTTCGTCTTCGCTCGCAGCCGCCGGGCCGCCCTCGACTACCTCACCGCCGAGGACGTCGAAGTCGACGAGGCGAGCCTGCGCCTCGTGCGCGCCGCCGGCGCGGTGCTGTTCCGGGCCGGCATCGGGCCGGGTCCCGGCGAGCCAGATGCCGTCCGCTTCGACGGCGAGCTCCCGCGCTGGAGCGCCCGGTGACCGCCGCGCGCAAGCGCCTCGCCCACCTCGAGGATCTGCGAAGGCACCGGCTGGCAGCGCGCGCCGACCGCTTTCTCGCGCGCATCTTCCTGCGCCTGCTCGACGAGCCCGAGTTCCTCGGCTACCTGCGGACCCACTGGGACGTGCAGCACGAGATCGACGCCGAGACCCAGCGCATCCACATCCGAGTCGAGCGCGTCGCACCCGCAGCCGAGTCCGAGGAGCCGAGCGATGGGCGCGCGCAGCCGTGACAAGGGCGCTCGCTGCGAGCGCGAGGTGTGCCGGCTCTTCGCGCGGTGCTTCGGCGGCACCTGGTCGCGCGTGCCGCTCTCCGGCGGCTGGGCGAACCGCAGCGAGTTCGCCACCTGCGGGGACGTGATCACGACGCTGCCCGACTTCCCGTTCACCGTCGAGTGCAAGAACGCCGAGGGCTGGCACCTCGAGCAGCTCCTGACGAACCCCGAGACCTGCCTCATCGCGCGCTGGTGGCAGCAGACGTGCGCCGAAGCGGCCGAGGCCGGCAAGAAGCCGCTCCTCGTCTTCACGCGCAACTTCCAGCCGCTGTTCGCCCTGGTCGAGGAGCGCTCCATGCCTGCCGACGCGCGCGGAGCGCTGCACCTCCGGCTCTCGCTTGGCGGTGACGTCCTCGTCCTGCAGGCACTCGACGCCTTCTGCGCCGCCTGCCTACAGGGCCTTGCCGGTATTGATAAACTTAGCTAAGTTTAGTCCATGATCACGGTCAACACCCACGAGGCGAAGACTCGACTCTCTGCGTTGCTCGAGGCGGTCGAGCGCGGCGAGCGCGTGACCATCTGCCGGAACGGCAAACCGGTCGCCGAGCTCTGCCCGGTGCGGACCGTCGCCGATCCACTGCGTCGCGATCCCGTGCTCGCACGCGTGAAGTTCCGCGAGGACCCCATGCTTCCACTGCGCCCCGACGACTGGCCCGACACGCCATGATCCTGCTCGACACCTGCACGCTGCTCTGGCTCGCAGCGGACCAGCGCAAGCTGTCTGCCCATTCGAAGGCCCAGATCAAGAAGAACGCGGGCGCGCTCTACGTCTCGGCCATCACGGCGTTCGAGATCGCCCTCAAGCACTCGAAGGGCCGCCTCGCGCTGCCCCTTGCCCCGGAAGCCTGGCTCGAACGCGCGTTCGCCTTCCACGGTGTCGCCGAGATCCCGATGGACTGGCGCATCGCGGCACGCTCCACGCGCATGGCGGTGCCCCACGCCGATCCCTGCGACCGGATCATCCTGGCGACCGCCGCCCTTCACGACCTTGCTGTGCTGACACCGGACCCGCTGATGAAGGTGTGCCCCGACGTCCGCGTCGAATGGTAGCGGGGTGACGGATCCATCCGAGGCCCAGCAGAGCTACCCTCCGGCGGCGTGAGCTACGACCTTCAGCTGTGGACATCTGTTTCCGTGGCCCGTGAGGCGCTGCCGGACGCGCCATCCTGGGAGGTGCAGGCCGACACCTGGGTCTGGCGTGGGAAGGGCTGGCAAATCGTCGTGCACCCCAATCAAGCCGTCGAGCCAGACGATGTGCCTGACCAGGTGATGCCTCTCCTGCCGGGCATTGCCCGCCTGACGGCTCTGCACCTGGAGCCCGGGTCGGCACCACAGAAGGCCCACTCGTTGCTTGCGCGGGCCGCGAAGGCACTCTGTCGCCCAGGTGGCGTGCTGGTCGATCCTCAGACAGACGAAGTGAGCACGGCGAGCGGAGGCCGCAAGTACCTGGCACCCGCCGACCGCGAGGACACGTTCTCGATCCTCCTGCTGAGCTGGTGGTTCACGGAGAGTCCCTTGCAGGAGCGCCCCGGTGTCGGGGCCCTCTTGGACCTCATGAGTCGCCTCCTGCCGGAGGCTCTTCCGCGTCGCTACGGGCTCTATGAGCCACCGCAGTACAAGTACGAGGACCAAGGGCACGACCACTTCGTGCAGCTGATCGAGGCCGAGCGTGGTGGAATGGTCGTCTGGTATCCGAAGCGACCTGTGCGTGGCGTGGATTTTCAATGCGATCGCAATTGGGGGGAGCATCGCCTTGGCTTCCGAAGCAACCACTTTGCGATCTCGATCGAGGCTGATGCGCTTGCTGATCCCGGATGGCACCTGGCCATCCGGCGATTCTGGCGCGCGGCGTCCGAGCTGATTCGACCCTTCTACGGCGACGTTCGAACCATGTCCGGATATTCGGGCAGGGGGTCGACCTTGTGGACGAGGCGCGAAACACAGAGGCACCCGATTAAGAGTTGGTGGTGGAAGGGCATTCCTTCGTGCCTCGGGCATGCCGTCGTCTTGGGGTCCCCGTACATCGGCCTGTGGCCTGCCTTCTCTACCGTCGCAGAGCAGGCCGCGGGCCTTGCGTTCCTGACAGCAGACCAGTGGACGCCCGCGACTGACGTCACTGCGCGAGTTGGCGGCGTCCCACAGGAGATGATGCAGCCACAGTTCGCGCCGGTATCCGGAACTTGGGAGGAGGTGGAGCGTGCCAACGAGCTCGAGAGAAGGACCTATCCGATCGTGTTTCCTTTCGGGACGGCCCACGCTCGTGGCCAGCTCTGACCGGGCTCGTGCTTGCGCGCTCAGATCCAGATCGCGATGCAGAACAGGAAGCCCGTCGAGATCCACAGCAGAACGCCGGCGGCGAGCGCGATCGGTGACCTCGTCAGGGCCCAGGCGATCCAGGGCACGATCGCGACGATGATGAACGGCGTCGTGAACGTGATGCCGCGTAGGCTCTCCGCGCTCACGCCCGAGTAGCACAGCGGCAGGATCACACCGGAGAACGGGCCGGCCAGGAGCGCGCCGAGGAGGCCGAGGTACGTGCTCCAGCCGACCCTCCACGGCTGATTGCATCCGATCATTGGCTCCCAGCACTGCAGCGACTCCCAGACCGAGATCGCGACGATCACGGCGACTGCGACCACGAGATCGATCGGGATCCTGCGAACCCAGTTGATTCGCTCGTGAGCACGCTCCGTCGGGCGCGGAGTCCGGAGCCACAGCAGCCCGCGCGTGTCCATGTGAGCAACGTGCTCTGGCACCGTGAGGCCCTGATGTGGGTCACGTGGACTCTCCATGAAGGCGCGCCCGGGCGACTCATGTCCGTCGGCCGCGTAAGGTCTTTCAACCAGGACGAAGGGCGTGATTGGCCGCTTTGACGGGGACCGAAGAGGAATCGGCACACGACGAGGAGAAGAGAAGATGAGCAAGACCGCAATCGCCAAGACCGCCACCGCCACCATCCACCCGGACCGCCTGGCCCCCGTGACCGAGGTCGAGCTGGCCGCCCTCAAGCGCGACCGCGGCGTCCTCGAGACGCTCAAGGCCCAGGCCTCGGCGCTCTCGAAGAACCTCGACGCGCGCGAGGAGCACCTCATCGGGCGCATCGAGGCCGGCGCCGAGGTCATCGGCGACCTCAAGCCCTCGGTGAAGCTGGCGTCGCGCCGCAACGTCTCGTGGCTCACGAGCTTCGTGGCGCTCGCCAAGCGCCTCGGGCTCGACGAGACCGCCGAGGTGGCGCAGGTCAAGTCCGACGCCCCGGTGACCTTCTACAAGGAGCTGTCGATCCCGTAGCCTCCGCCGCGCGGCGCTCCCCCTCGCGAGAGCGCCGCGCAGGCTGGTGCGGTCTGGCGGTACGAGGTCCGCATGGGCGTCCACGACTTCGACCTCGCCGCCTATCTGCGGCGCCTTCCGGGCGCCCGCCCCACGGGTCTTGGTACCGAGTGGATCGTGCCGTGCCCCATCTGCGGCGGCCGCGAGCACCTCTACGTCAACGTCGAGCGGAGGTGCGGCCATTGCTTCCGCTGCGACTGGCGGACGGGCCTCATTGCCCTTCTCGCCACCCTCGAGGGGCGTCCACACGAGGAGGTCGCGCACCGCGTCGGTCGCCTGGATGCAGGCGCCGTCGGGCCAGACCTCGAGGCGATCCGCGGGCGCGTGTTCGCGCTCGGCGCGCGTGGCGCAGACGTCCCGACGGGCGCGCCTTCGATCGCGCTGCCCGACGCATTCGTCCCGCTCGATCGCCTGCATGCGCCCGACGTGGAGCGCCACCTGGCACCGTTCCGCGCCTACGTGGAGTCGCGCGGCATCTCGATGGACATCATCCGGCGCCACGGTATCGGCTGCGCCCTCGCCGGCCGCTACGCCGCCCGCGTGATCTTCCCTGTCCACCTCGAGGGGCACCTCGTGGCCTTCCAGGC